>JBEBVF010000111.1:0-9762 GCA_040392885.1 Paracoccus sp. (in: a-proteobacteria)
CCGATCTGGTTCTGGCGCTCGATCTCGGTCGGGGCCTATGTGATCTGCGTGCTGTTGCTGGTGCTGGTCGAGGTCATGGGCCATGTCGGCATGGGCGCGCAGCGCTGGCTTGTCATCGGCCCGGTCCGCATCCAGCCCTCGGAGCTGACCAAGATCGCCTTCGTGATGACGCTGGCCGCCTATTACGACTGGCTGCCGGTCGAAAAGGTCTCGCGCCCGCTCTGGGTGCTGATCCCGGTCATCCTGATCCTGACGCCGACCGCGCTGGTGCTGATGCAGCCCGACCTTGGAACCTCGGTCATGCTGATCGCCGGGGGCGGGATCGTGATGTTCGCGGCCGGGGTCAGCCTGTGGTATTTCGGCGCGGTGATCGCCGTCGTCGTCGGCCTCGTCACCGCCGTGATGGAGAGCCGGGGCACCGACTGGCAGCTTCTGCATGACTACCAGTTCCGGCGCATCGACACCTTCCTCGACCCCGGCTCGGACCCCCTGGGGGCGGGCTACAACATCATGCAGGCGCAGATCGCGCTGGGCTCGGGCGGCTGGTCGGGGCGCGGCTTCATGCAGGGCACCCAGTCGCGGCTGAACTTCCTGCCGGAAAAGCATACCGACTTCATCTTCACCACCCTGGCCGAGGAGTTCGGCTTCGTCGGCGCCACCTCGCTGCTGGTGCTCTATGCGCTGATCGTGGGCTTCTGCCTGTATTCGGCGCTGACCAATCGCGACCGCTTCGCCTCGCTGATGACGGTGGGCATCGCCGGGACGTTTTTCCTTTATTTCGGCATCAATATGGGCATGGTCATGGGGCTTTTGCCGGTCGTCGGCGTGCCGCTGCCCATGGTCAGCTATGGCGGCACCCAGATGATCATCCTGCTGATGGGCTTCGGCATCGTGCAATCGGCGCATGTCCACCGCCCCCGATCCTGACGGAGCATCCCCCATGAAGGCCCTGTTCGCCGCCCCCGACCACCTCTGGCCGCATTGGGAGGGGCCGCTGCGCCGCGCCTGCGAGGGCGTGGCCGAGGTGGTGCGGCAGGCGCCGGCGGAGGCGGTGGATGCGGTGATCTACGCCCCCGGCGGGCCGGTGCGCGATTTCACCCCCTTCACCCGCGTCCGGCTGGTGCAAAGCCTCTGGGCCGGGGTCGAATCCATCGTCACCAACCCGACCCTGACCCAGCCGCTGGCGCGCATGGTCGATCCGGGGCTGGCGCTGGGCATGCGCGACTATTGCCTCGGCTGGGCGCTGCGCTTGCATCTGGGCATGGACCTCTATGCCCAGGACGGCGAATGGCGCAACGGCATCGCCCCGCCCCTGGCGCGCGAGCGGCGGGTCAGCGTGCTGGGCATGGGCGAGCTGGGCCGGGCGGTGGCGCAGGCCCTGCAGACCGCCGGTTTCGACGTGGCCGGCTGGTCGGGCTCGGGCCGTCCGGTCGCGGGCATCGAGGTGTTCGGCGGCCCGGATCTGGACAAGGCGCTGGCCCGGGCCGAGATTCTGGTCACCCTGCTGCCCGACACCCCGGCCACCCGCGACCTGCTGGACGCGGCGCGGCTGGCGCGGCTGCCGCGCGGCGCGGCGATCATCAATCCCGGCCGGGGCACCCTGATCGTGGACGAGGCGCTGATCGCGGCGCTGGATTCCGGCGCGCTGTCGCATGCGGTGCTGGACGTGTTCCGCACCGAGCCGCTGCCGCCGGCGCATCCGTTCTGGGCGCATCCCCGTGTCACCGTCACCCCGCATATCGCCGCCGAGACGAGGCCGGAGACCGCCGCCCAGCTGGTCGGCGAGAACCTGCGCCGGCTGCGCGACGGCCGGCCGATCCTGCATCTGGTGGACCGCGCCGCGGGCTATTGAGGCCGGGCGATGCGGTAGGGCAGCGGGCCGGAGGCAGTGCCATCGGCCATCAGGTCGCGGTCGATGGGCGGCACCGCCCGCTGGTGGCAATCGGTGCGCGGGCAGATGCGGCAGGAGACGCCGATCGGCTCGAAACTGGCCGGGTTGCTCAGGTCGAGGCCGTCGGCATAGACCAGCGAGGCGGCCTCGCCGATCTCGCAGCCCAGCCCGATGGCCTGCCGGCGCACCGGCGCCCCGAAGGCCCCGCCCGGCTTGGACACGTCGCGCGCCAGGCACAGATAGCGCACCCCGTCCGGGGTCTCGGCCAGTTGCCGCAGAAAGCGGCCGGGCGTCTCGAAGGCCTGATGGATGTTCCACAGCGGGCAGGCGCCACCGAAGCGGGCGAATTGCAGCCGGGTGGCGGAATGGCGCTTGGTGATCGTCCCGGCCGGATCGACGCGGGCGAAGAAGAACGGCACCCCCTTGTCGCCCGGCCGCTGCAGCGTCGACAGCCGGTGCGCCACCTGTTCCAGCGAGGCGCCGAAACGGTGGCCGAGGCGTTCGAGGTCGTGGCGCACCTCGCGCGCGGCGCCCAGGAAGGCGCGATAGGGCATCAGCGCCGCCCCCGCCCAGTAATTCGCCAGCCCGATACGGGCGATGTCGCGGGCGCCGTGGGCACGGAAATGCGCCAGGTCCAGCGTTGCTTCCAGCAGCGGCGCGCGGGCATTCAGCGCCACCAGATGCAGCAGCTTGAAGATGCGGGTTTCCGGCGGCGCGGCGGTGGCGAGGGCGATCACCTCGCCCTCGCGCCGGTGCAGCACACCCTGCGGCAGATCGCGCAGCACCACCCGCAGCCCGGCCCGCTCCAGTGCGGCGCGGGCCGGTGCCTCCGGCGGCAGGCGGCGGCCCTCCGGCATGGCGAAGCGTTCGGCGTCGCGGTCGAGCGCGTCGATATAGTTGTCGCAATAGTGGAAGAAGTCGCGGACCTCCTCCCAGGGGGCGGTGGTCTCGGCCAGGGGCTGGGTGCCCAGCGCCTCGTCCATCGCTGCCAGCCGCTCCTGCCCGGCACGATGGGCGCGGTAGAGGTCGAGGAAGGCGCGGGCCAGGGTCGGCGCATTGCCGGCCGCCAGCCGCAGATCGGCCAGCGGCGGCGGGGCGGAGAAAAGCGGGTCGGCTAGCGCCTCGGCCATGTCGACGACCAGCCTTTCGGCATCGCCGGCCGCCAGCGCCCCGACATCGACGCCGAAGCCCGAGGCCAGCCGGGTCAGCACCAGCGCCGAGACCGGGCGGTGATTGTTCTCCATCTGGCTGAGATAGGGCAGCGAGATCCCCAGCCGCTCGGCGAAGGCGCGCTGGGTCAGGCCGGTGCGGGCGCGGGTCTCGCGCAGGGCGGTGCCGGCAAAGATCTTGTGGGCGGGCGAGGACATGACTTGCCTCCGGCAGCTTTGCAAATCTGTCTTAGCCTTTGCAAAACCCGAGGGGCAAGAGGCGGGGCGGGAGGCAGGCGCCTGACCCGCCGGTGATCATAGCTCCCGATGCGCGCGGAGCATGTGCCCTGAACGGATTCGGACAAGCATCCGGTGCGCGATCACGGTCCCCGCTGCGAAGCACGGCGCCTGCAAACCCGCACTTTGCGCCACGTCCGGAGGGTGCGTACAAACCCGCACCGCTTACCCCAGCAGTTTCGGTCCGCTCGCCATCACCCACAGGATTGCCAGCACCGCCCCGCCGGCCGATACCGCCATGATCGCCAGCAGCACCGCCGAGCTGCTGCCCGGCACCAGCAGCGCGCCGGCCAGCGAGGCCAGCGCCGCGCCGCCCGCCACCATCATCGCCCCGCCGAAGCCGGAGGCGGTGCCGGCCAGGTCCGGGCGCACCCCCATCATGCCGGCCATGGCATTGGGCATGGTCAGGCCGTTGCCGATACCCATGATCGAGACCGCGCCAAAGAACACCAGCGGCGCCTCGCCTCCTGCCAGGGTCACCGCCAGCGCAATCGCCAGCATGGCGGCGGTGATGGCGCTGCCCGAAAGGATCAGCGCGTCGATGCCGAAGCGGCCCGACAGCCGCCCCGCCAGCGCATTGCCGATCATGTAGCCGACCGAGGGCGCCGCGAACCAGTTGCCGACCGTCACCGGGTCGAGGTGGAACACCTGCGCGCCGACGAAGGAGGCGCCGCCGAGATAGGCATAGAACGCCCCGGCATTCAGCATCGAGGCCAGGCAATAGCCCCAGAACCGCACCGAGCGCGCCAGCAGCGGATAGCGGCGCAATTGCTCGCGCACCGGAATGCCCGGCGTGGTCATGGTCTCGCCCAGGTCGTGCCAGCTCCAGGCCAGCGACAGCACCCCCACCACCAGCAGCACGGTGAAGGCGCCCTGCCAGTGGAACATCTCCTCCAGGCGGCCGCCGATCACCGGCGCCAGCATCGGCACCAGCGACATGCCCATGGTGACATAGCCCATCATCGAGGCTGCCCGGTCGGCGGCCAGGTCGCTGATCATCGCGCGCGACAGCACGGTGCCGGTCATCACCACCGCCTGCAGGATGCGAAAGAACAGGAATACCCCCGCCGATTGCGCCAGCAGCGTGCCGGCGCTGGCCAGGATGAACAGCACCAGCGCCCCCAGCATCACCGGCCGGCGGCCATAGCGGTCGGCCATCGGCCCGACCAGCAGTTGCAGCACCGCCGAGCCGGCCAGGTAACCGCTGATCGAAATCTGCATCACCCCGTATGGCACGCCGAAATCGCGGGCCATGTTGTCCAGCGAGGGCAGGAACAGGTTGGTGGACAGCGCCCCCAGCGAGGTCAGCAGGATCAGCGTGAACAGCGACGGCCGACGGCGCCTAACCCCAGTCGTGAAAGACAAACCATGCCCCCATGCAGATCAGGGCAAAGCCCACCCCATGCTGCCAGCCTAGCCGTTCGCCCAGGTAAAGCCATGAGAAACCGGCAAAGACCGTCAGGCTGATCACCTCCTGGATGGTCTTCAGCTGGGCGGCGCTGAACTGGCCGTGGCCAATGCGGTTGGCCGGCACCTGCAGGACATATTCGAACAGCGCGATGCCCCAGCTGATCAGGATCACCGCCGCCAGCGGCGCCGCCTTGAATTTCAAATGCCCGTACCAGGCAACGGTCATGAACAGGTTCGAGGCGATCAGCAGGCCGATGGTGACGACGGGAACCGGCAGGCTCAGCCCCATGGCGCCACCGCCCGATGGCGCCCCGGACGGGCGGCGGCCGTGGAGCGGGCCACAGCAGGCCTCGAACCCGCAGCGGAAACGGCACGGACCGGCATCGCCGCCGATGGCCGCAAGCGGCGCGCCGGGGAGTGGAGGATCGCCGGCAGGTTCAGCTCCATGATGACGAGGTCCGGTGCTTTTCGAGGTTGCCGAAGCGGGTGAACTGGCCCTCGAAGGACAGCTCCACCGTGCCGATGGGGCCGTGGCGCTGCTTGCCGATGATCACCTCGGCCTTGCCATGGACCGAGGCCATGATCTCCTGCCAGGCCGCCATCTTGTCCAGCTCGTGATCGGCGGGCTTTTCGCGCTCGCGGTAATATTCCTCGCGGAACACGAACATCACGATGTCGGCGTCCTGCTCGATACTGCCGGATTCGCGCAGGTCGGAAAGCTGCGGGCGCTTGTCGTCGCGGCTTTCCACCTGCCGCGACAGCTGCGACAGGGCGATCACCGGCACGTTCAGCTCCTTGGCGATGGCCTTGAGGCCCTGGGTGATCTCCGACACCTCGTTGACGCGGCTGTCCTTGGCCGAGGCCGGGCGCAGCAGTTGCAGATAGTCGACCATCAGCACATCCAGCCCCCGCGTCCGCTTCAGCTTGCGCGCGCGGGCGGCCAGCTGGTTGATCGGCAAAGCCGGAGTGTCGTCGATATAGAGTGGCGCATTCTGCAGGTCGATGGCGGTCTGGACGAAGCGGCGGAACTCGTCCTCGGTCATGTCGCCGCGGCGGATCTTTTCGCTGGGCACCTGCGCGGCCTCGGACAGCACACGGGTGGCCAGCTGCGAGGCCGACATCTCCAGGCTGAAGAAGGCGACGACGCCGCCGGTCTTGACCCGTCCGTCATCCTCCTGGCCCGGCTGATGGTTTTTCGCAATGTTGAAGGCGATGTTGGTGGCCAGCGAGGTCTTGCCCATCGAGGGCCGCCCGGCGAGAATGATGAGATCGGAGGGGTTCAGCCCGCCCATTTTCGCATCGAGGTCGATCAGCCCAGTGGACAGGCCGGAAAGCTGGCCGTCGCGGCGATAGGCGGCATTGGCGATGTCCACCGCCTCGTTGGCGGCGGCGAGGAACGACACGAAGCCGCGTTCCGCCACCCCCTGCTCGCCCAGCTTGTAGAGCACCTGCTCGGCGGCCTTGATCTGCTCGGCGGCGTCATCGTCCACCCGCACGGTGGCGGCGCGGGCGGAAATGTCGTTGCCAAGGCCGATCAGCGCCCGCCGCATGGCGAATTCGCGGATCATCTGCGCGTAATCGGGCGCGGCAAAGGAGGAGATCGCCGCCGAGGCCAGCCGGGCGAGATAGGGCGCCCCGCCCAGGGCCTTCAGCCCCGGATCGTCGTCCATGAAGGCCTTGATCGTCACCGGGCTGGCCAGCGCGCTGCGCTTGATGCGCTCGGCGCAAAGCTCGAAGATGCGGGCATGCACCGGCTCGTAGAAATGATCGCCCAGAACGATGTTCTGGATGCGGTCATAGACGCCGTTATCGGTCAGCAGCGCACCCAGCAACTGCTGTTCCGCCTCGATCGAGAACGGAACCCCCGGCGGGTCGTCCTGGTCCGGCAGCGGGGCGGGCAGCGACATGGCTCAGGCCCTGGCCGCCTGCCAGCCGCGCGGATCGTTCAGGAAGCGCTCGACCTCGGTCAGCGTGGCGGTGGTGAAGGAACCCTGACGGCGCGCCTCGGCCAGCACGTCCCACCAGGTGCAGAGGTAATGCAGGGTCACGCCGTGATCGGCCAGCCGCTGCTCGGTGCCCTGGAAGATGTCGTAATAGAACACCACGGCGGTGTCGTTGCAGGTCGCCCCGGTCTCGCGGATGGCGTCGACGAAGGACAGCTTGCTGCCGCCATCGGTGGTCAGGTCCTCGACCAGCAGCACCCGGTCGCCCTCGCCCATCACACCCTCGATGCGGGCATTGCGGCCATAGCCCTTGGGCTTCTTGCGCACATAGGACATCGGCAGGCCGAGGCGGTCGGCCACGAAGGCCGCGAAGGGGATGCCTGCGGTCTCGCCCCCGGCCACGTTGTCGAAGGCCTCGAACCCGGCCTCGCGCAGCACCGTGGCGGCCAGGAAATCCATCAGCGTGGTGCGGATGCGCGGAAACGAGATCAGCTTGCGGCAGTCGATATAGGTCGGCGAGGGCAGGCCGGAGGCCAGCGTGAACGGCTCGTCGGCGTTGAAATGGACGGCCTTGATTTCCAGCAGCATGCGCGCGCAGAGCCGGGCGATCTCCTCGCGCGGGGTGAAGGGCAGGGTCATTGCGCGGCCTCCGGGTGCCAGTAGAGGGGAAAGCCGGGGTCGAAGACGGTCACGGTCTCGTCGCCGGCGCTGATCTGCGCGGGCAGGTCCAGCGGCGTGTCGCGCCGGGTCAGGGTGATGCGCGCCTCGTTCGGCGGCAGGCGGTAGAAGGCCGGGCCGTTGAGGCTGGCGAAGGCCTCCAGCCGGTCCAGCGCGCCCTCGTCCTCGAACACCTGCGCCAGCACGGACAGGGTGTTGGGGGCGGTGAAACAGCCGGCGCAGCCGCAGGCGGCGATCTTGGCATGGTCGGGATGCGGCGCGGAATCGGTGCCGAGGAAGAAGCGGCTGTGGCCCGCGGTGGCCGCCTTGCGCAGCGCCTCGCGATGGCTGGCGCGCTTGGCCACCGGCAGACAGTAGTAATGCGGCCTGATGCCGCCGGCGAGGATGTGGTTGCGGTCGATGACCAGGTGATGGGTGGTGATGGTGCCGCCCAGGTCCTCGCCGCCGGATTGCACATAGGCCACGCCCTCGGCGGTGGTGATATGCTCCATCACCACCCGCAGGCCGGGGGTGGCGCGGCGAATCGGGTCCAGCACGCGGTCGATGAACACCGCCTCGCGGTCGAAGATGTCCACCGCCGGGTCGGTGACCTCGCCATGCACGCAGAGCGGCAGGCCCGATTCGGCCATCGCCTCCAGCACCGGCCGCACATGGTCGAAATCGCGCACGCCCGAGTCGGAATTGGTGGTGGCCCCGGCGGGATAGAGCTTGACTGCCGTCACCAGCCCTGCGGCCTGGGCGGCCATGACATCGGCCGGGTCGGTGCGTTCGGTCAGGTAAAGCGTCATCAGCGGCTGGAAGTCGCTGCCCTCCGGCAGGGCGGCGAGGATGCGGTCGCGATAGGCGCGGGCCTCGGCGCCGGTGACGACGGGCGGCACCAGGTTCGGCATGATGATGGCGCGGCCGAAAGCGGCCGACCAGGGGGCGACGGCCTTCAGCATGGCGCCGTCGCGCAGATGCAGGTGCCAGTCGTCCGGGCGGCGCAAGGTAATGGTCTGGGGCATGGGGGTGCTCTGGTCGCGGGCTTGCGGGGTCATCCTGCGGGATAGCGAAGCGCGATGCAAAGGGCTAGCCCCTTGTGCCGTTTTCACGCGGTGGCCTGCGGGGAACGGGCGGGGCGCATGGGGGGAATGGTGTGTGCAGCAGGCCGGAGTGGCGGAGGGGGCGCGTCCGTGGCGTTGGCGTGGCGGTGGCTTGCGGGTGCAAGTTGGCCGGCATTTTTGGGGGGGTGAACGGTGCGTGCAAGCACGCATCCTACGGTTGCCGGGCCGGAGTGGCGGGTGAGTGAACCCGTGGCGTTTGCGGAGGGGGGCGGTGTTCATGCCCGCCACCCTGCCGGTGCCGCGCCATAGGATGCGTGCTTGCACGCACCGCGCCCAATGGTTGGCATTGAGCGAGAGGAAGGGTGGTGTTTGTGCGGGTGCCGGTTCGACTTGGCCCAACACGCACCTGACGGAATGTCGCCACCCTGACACTGGCCTGTGGTAGGGTGGGTGCTTGCACGCACCGCCCGCAAGGCCGGTATTGTGCGAGCGGAGGGTGATGTCTGTGCAGGTGGTGGCTCGGCCCCCACCTGGCGCAATGCAACCGCCTTGCGGGTGCCGCGCCGTTTCGCTTCGGTGTCCTTCAGAACCGCTCCAGCAGCCGGCGCAGGTAGTCGCGTTCGTCCTGCGGGCGCTGGAGCTGCCCCGAGCGGCGGCGGATCTCGTCCAGCAGGTCGCGGGCGCGGCGCATGGCCTCGCCGGGGCCGAACTCGCCCAGCGGGCTGTCGGTGGTGATCGAGCCGCCGGTGCCGTCCGTGCTGCGGCCCAGGGGGTCGCGGCGGGTGCCGTCGCCGCCGGCGCCGCTGCCGTCGCGGCCCTGCTCGTCGAGGCCGCCCGCCTCGCCCTCGCCGGTCTGCGGGGCGCCGGCGCCCTCCTGACCCAGCTGGCTCAGCCGTCGCATGCCCTCACGCAGCCGGCGGATGGCCTCGGCCTGGCGATCCATGGCCTCGCCGATGCCGCCCCGGCGCAGCGCCTCCTCGGCCTCCTCCATGGCGCGGCCGGCCTCGTCCAGCTCCCGCGCCGCCTCGTCGCCCGGCGCGCTGCCCTGACCGGGCAGCAGCCCGCGCTGGCGGCCGAGCTGTTCGCGCAGCTCGCGCTGCGCCTGCGCAAGGTCGTCGGCCTCGCCGGGGGTTTCGGGGCGCCACATGCCGCGCTCGTCGCGCTGGCGGCGCATAGCCTCGTCGGCCAGGCGCTGCTGGTCGCGCAGGGTCTCGGTCAGCTGGTCCATGGCCTGGTCCTGACCCTCGCCGTTGCCGGCACCGCCCGAGCCTTGCCCCTGCCGGACCTCCAGATTCTCCATCATGCGGTTGAACTGCTCCAGCAGCTCCTGGGCCTCGGCGGTGCGGCCCTCG
>JBEBVF010000112.1:0-9703 GCA_040392885.1 Paracoccus sp. (in: a-proteobacteria)
CGCCGCGATGCACTACTGCGGGGGCAAGGCAACAGGGGCACCGTCATGGCGCATTCGAGCGACAAACCCATCCTGGTCACCGGCACCGCCGGCTTCATCGGCTTTCACGTCGCCCGGCGGCTGCTGGAGGACGGTCATGCCGTCACCGGCTTCGACAATGTCAACGATTACTACGACGTGCGGCTGAAGGAGGACCGGCTGAAGATCCTCGAGACCCATGCCGGCTATCGCAACATCCGCGCCGATCTGTCCGACCGGCAGGCGGTCGAGGCGGTGTTCGCGGCCGACCGGCCGGATTACGTCGTCAACCTGGCCGCGCAGGCCGGGGTGCGCCATTCGATCAAGGCGCCGCATGACTATGTGTCGGCCAATCTCGTCGGCTTCCTGAACATTCTCGAGGGCTGCCGCCATGGCGGGGTCCGCCACCTGCTCTATGCCTCCTCCTCCTCGGTCTATGGCGGCAACCAGAAGATGCCCTTCTCGGTCTCCGACAATGTCGATCACCCGAAAAGTCTCTATGCCGCCACCAAGAAGGCCAACGAGCTGATGGCCCATGCCTACAGCTCGCTCTACGGCATTCCGGCCAGCGGGTTGCGATTCTTCACCGTCTACGGCCCCTGGGGGCGGCCGGACATGGCGATGTATCTGTTCCTGAACGCCATGAAGCAGGGCCGGCCGCTGGACGTGTTCAACCACGGCGACATGCTGCGCGACTTTACCTATATCGACGACATCGTCGAAAGCATCATCCGCCTGATCCCCAAGGCCCCGGTGCCGGACGCGGCCTTCGACGCCATGCAGCCCGACCCCGCGACCAGCTGGGCGCCGCATCGGGTCTTCAACATCGGCAATTCCCGCAAGGAGAACCTGATGGAGGTGATCCGGCTGCTGGAACGCCATGCGGGCGTGACCGCCAAGCTGAACATGCTGCCGATGCAGCCGGGCGACGTGGCGGCGACCTGGGCCGATACCGCGGCGCTGGAGTCGGTGACCGGCTTTGCCCCCGATACCGACATCGCCGAGGGCATCGCCCGCTTCGTGCGCTGGTACGAGGATTATTACGGCAACCGCGACTGACCGCCGCCCTCGCCGCGCGGCCAGCGGGAACCTGCCGACAGGGCCGCGCGGTGGCGATGCATGCCGGTTCCGGCTTGGCCTTGTGGAACCGAACCGGCCATGGTCCAGTTGGCTGTTCGCGAGGGAACCCCAAACAGGAGGCCGCCGATGAATGCACCGCTCCGTCAGGCCGGGCGGCTGGGCCGTCTGAGCACGGCGCTCGGACCGGATATGCTGGTGCTGCTGCGCTTTGAAGGCACCGATCATCTCAACGAGCTGTTCGAGTATCGCGTCGAGGCGCTGGCCACGCGCAGCGATCTGGATTTCGACGCGCTGATCGGCACCCATGCCACCGTCCGCATCGAGAGCCGCGGCGGCGGGCAGCAGTTCGACGGCATCGTCACCCAGGCCCGCTGGGCCGGCGTGGGCGAGAACGGCCACCGCTATGACCTGACGCTGCGGCCCTGGTTCTGGCTGGCCTCGCAGCGGCGCAACCAGCGCATCTTCCACGACAAGACCGTGGTCGAGATCGTCCAGGAATTGCTGGCGGACTATGCCGGCCTCGGTGATCCGGCCTTCGAGTTCCGGCTGACCCGCGACTATCCGGTGCTGGAATATACCGTGCAATACCGCGAATCCGACCTGGATTTCGTGCGCCGGCAGCTGGAGCGGCACGGCATCAGCTTTCATTTCCGCCATGACGACGGCAGCCACACGCTGGTGATGACCGATGATGTCGTCGCCCATGACAGCATCGGCGCGCGCCCCTACAAGGGCTTCGACCGCCATCACCAGGCCGAGGGCGAGCATTTCTGGGACTGGGCGCCCGAGCGCAACCTGACCACCGGCGCCATCCGCCTGACCGATTACAACTTCAAGACCCCGGATGCGGCGATGGAGGCCGACCGGCAGGGCGATGCCGCCCATGCCCAGGGCCGCATCGAGAGCTTCGACTATCCCGGCGACTATCTGGCGCAGCCGGTGGGCAAGCTGGTGGCGGGGCTGCGCACCGCGCAGGAGCGCGGCGGCGACCGCCGCAACCGCGCCTCCGGCGATTGCGTCAGCCTGGTGGCGGGCAAGCGCCTGACCCTGACCGGCGATCCGGCGCCGGGGGTGGGCGAGGGCTATCTGTGCCTTTCGGCCAGCCATCAGTTCGTGTCGGAAGCCTATGGCTCGGGCGGGCCGGGGGCCGGGGAATACGCCTTTTCGGGCAGCTATGTGCTGATGCCGGACAGCGCGCCGCTGGCGCCGCCGCGGCGCACCGCGGTGCCGGTGGTGCAGGGGCCGCAGACGGCGATGGTGGTGGGCGAGGGCGAGATCGACTGCGACGAATACGGCCGTATCCTGGTGCGCTTCCACTGGGATCTGAACGCCGCCCATTCCATGCGCTGCCGGGTCAGCCAGAACTGGGCCGGCGCCGGCTGGGGCGGCATGGTCATCCCCCGCATCGGCATGGAGGTGGTGGTCGAGTTCCTGGAGGGCGACCCCGACAAGCCGCTGGTCACCGGCTGCGTCTATAACGGCCGCAACCCGGTGCCCTACGACCTGCCCGCCAACAAGACCCGCTCGACCTTCCGCACCGATACCCATGAGGGCAAGGGCTTCAACGAGCTGCGCTTCGAGGATCGCCGCGGCGGCGAGGAGATCTTCCTGCACGCCCAGCGCGACCTCAACACCCTGACCAACAACGACCATGCCTCGGTTACCCGCGGCAACCGCTATGACAAGATCTTCGGCGACGAGATCCGGGCCACCAATGGCAGCCGCCGCCACCAGATCGCCGGCGCCTCGGACGAGACCATCCTGGGCAACCTGTCGATCACCGTCGGCAGCCAGGGCCGCAGCCAGCGGCTGGCCGCGGCCGGGCGGCTGGCCGATCACGCGCCCCGTTCCGGCGAGCTGACGGTGTTCCCCGGCCTCAAGCGCGACATGCGGCTGGGCCTCGGCCAGGGCGATCAGGGCTCGTTCAGCATCGAGACCGAGGGCGGCTTCTTCCTCGACACCCAGAAGGGCGTCGATTTCAAGATCCGCAACGGCCTCGACCTGAATGCCGGCCAGGATGTCGACCTTCAGACCCTGGCCAAGCTGAGCCTGTCGGGCAAGACCGGCGTCACCATCGACACCGCGCAGGTGATGACGCTCTCGGCCGGGCAGGCGCTGATCCTGCGCTGCGGCAAGGCCAAGATCGTCCTGCATCCCGACGGCGCCATCGTCCTGGACGGCAGTAGCATCAGCGGCCTGGCCACCGGCGACTTCCGCATTCGCGCAAAGAGGATCGAGCAGAATTGAGAAAGGCGGTCTTTACCCTTGCCGCGGCCGGCACCCTCGCCCTGCTGGGGGGCTGCAAGGCCGAGCCGGTGGATCTGGGACTTTACTGCGAGGGCGATGCCGCCACGACGGTCGCCTTCGCCAGCAACCTGGCCTATGGCGTCGAGGTGCCGCCGCCGCAGGTCGAGGGCGTGCATGTGCTGACGGAGGCCGACCTGTTCCAGGTGCCGATCGGCGATCCCGAGGCCCTGGGCCTGATCGCCAGCGATGCCAGCGGCACCCTGCATCACCGCGCCTGCAAGGGCACGCTGTGCAGCGTGGCGGATGCCGAGGCGGCGCTGGGCGCCTGCTCGGACCAGCCGCGCTGCCGCATCATCGGCGCCGTCAAGCTGTCGACCTTCTATCCGCTCTATCTCTCCGACGAGGCGGGCGGGCATGTCTGCAATCCCAGATGGGGGGTTAGCCCTTGAACCAGTTCCCCTATGGAAAGGACCTCAAGAAGGTCCATGAATGGATCGGGCGCGACGACTGCCCGTCGAATTCCTGGCATATCCAGTATCTCGGCGGCTCGGCCTCGCTGGACGATTGCGAATTCCATTTCCTGTTTCACGGCATGGACAACCTGGTTTCGGCGCATTGCGTGCTGACCGGGGGCGGGCTGGGCATCCCGATCGGGGTGCGCGGCGTCAGCCTGCCGCGCACCGTGCGCGACGTGCGCGAAACCCTGTCGGACGAGACCAAGCAGGATCTGGAGCAGCGCCGGGCCGATGACGAGACCACGCAGGGCCTGCAGAAGCCGTTCCTCGACCAGGTTTCGAACGAGAGCGTGTGGAACGGCTGCTACTATCTGGGCGACCAGAAGCAATGGATGACGCGCACCACCAACACGCCGTTCTCGCTGGCCGATCTGCGCGGCTATCCGACCCGGGTCGAGGTGGTGGCGACCTCCTTCGTCTTCGTGGAATTCGAGACCCTGTCCTTCCAGTTCCCGCGCGCGGACGAGGACAACCTGCAACCCTCGGAGATGGGCGGCGGCGAGGCCGGGTTCTCGCTGCCGGGAAGCACGGTCGGGATCTATCAGTGCAAATGGCAGGTGCGTGGCTGGAAGAACAATTTCTACCTGCGCTGCCCGTTCAAGCATGGTGGCGAGAAGAACGTCTTCACCACCAACCGCTTCCTGCACTATCTGCCGCCCTATACCGGCTATCTCTACTGGACCTACGACGAATATCTGGCGGCCTACCCGGACAAGTCCTATCCCTACTGGCAGGGGCTGTTCCCGCAGCTGAACCAGTCGCTGGAGCATTTCATGGACAATGAATGGGCGGGCAAGACCGGCGGCTGGGCTGGCGACCTGCCGCAATCCTATATCGACGAATTCGGGCCCCGCTGAGGCCGCCGTCCCGGCACGGCCGGGCGGCTTTTCGACCTTGACCGCCGGGGCGCAACCACAAGGAAGGCCGACATCATGAGCAGTTTCGATCCGCGCAGCTTCTGCGACCCGGCCGAACCGGTCGCGCCGCCCCTCTCGGCCGCCGAGATCGCCGCCCTGCGGCGGCTGCTGGCGGTGGCGCGCTATGACGAGGCCAGCCGCGCCTTCGTCATCGACACCGGCCGCGCCCGCGTCGTGGTGCGCGAGGACGGCACCATCCGCTGCGAGGGCGCCGAGGTCACCGTCACCGCCGATCGCCACATCACCATGGATGCCGCCGCCATCGAGCTGAACTGATGACGATCACCATCAACGTCAACGGGCTGTCGATGTGCCACAAGGGCTCGGAAGGCTTCGTGCGCGCGACCCTGCCCGATATCTGCCTGACGCCGGGCAAGGGCGGCTATCCGGTGCCTTATCCCAATATCGCCTATTCGCGCGACCTGGCCAGGGGCTCGACCTCGGTCTTTGCCGATGGCGGGCATAGCTGCGCCATCCAGCCCTCGGAATTCCGCATCTCCTATGGCGACGAGCCGGGCAAGGGCGGCGGCGTCAAGTCGGGGGTGAACCAGCACCGCGCCACCTGGCTGTCCTGGTCGGCGGACGTGTTCATCGAGGGCAAGCCGGTCTGCCGGCTGACCGACAAGATGATGCTCAACCGCGGCAACACCGTCTCGGTCGGCGGCGAGCAGCAGCCGCCCCTCGACATGGAGGACTGGCTGAAGGAGTTGTGCGAGATCGCCTGCGAATGCAAGAACGCGATCCGCTTTCAGAACTGCATGGCCCGGAAGATCGAGGAGAAGTTCTACGACGGCGCCTATCCCAAGCCCGACAGCCCCTATTGGCGCGAGGTGTCGATGCAGCGCGGCCGCGACGGCTGGGAGGTGATCCGCAACCGGACCGGCAATGCGCCGACCTCGAACCCCTATACGCCCGGCGGCGGTATCCGCCCCGACATCGTGCAGACCGACGGCCGCGGCAATCCGACCCGCATCGTCGAGATCAAGTTTCCCGGCGACAAGCCGAATGCCAACCAGCGGCCCGGCGGCGCCTATGGCCAGGCCGCCGACGATCTGGGTGTCGATTACGACATCGTGGATGTCGAGGAGGATTGCGCCTTCTGCTGGGACCCGCCGCCGCCGCCCAAGCCGGTGCCGGTGCCGGTGCCGGTTCCGGCCCCCGCGCCCGAACCCGCCCGCAGCTGGTCGATCGACTGGGGGGCGGTGGGCGCCGGGCTGCTGGTGGTCGGCATCGGCGTCGCCGTGGTCGCCTGCGTGGCCACGGTGGTCTGCGGCGCCGCGGCCGGGGCCGGTACCGCCGCCGCGGCGGTGGGCGGGGTCGTCGTCCTGGGCACCATGGAGACGCAGCAGCCCGGCGTCGTGCCGGAGGCCTGAGGGAAGGGAATGGACCAGAAGAACGATTTCCAGAACCTGGACAGCTATGTCATCGCCAGCCAGCGCAGCGGCCGGCCGGTGCTGCGCATCGGCTTTCAGATGCAGCTCTACCTGCGCGGCGGCGAGACCCGCGAGGCCCGCCACCGGGCGGTGGACGTGCTGGCCGGCTTTGCCGAGGCCGCCTCGGGCAACATCACCCATTGGCAGAAGCACATGGCCAGCCGGCTGACCCGGATCGCCGGCACCGACCTGGCCGCCGCCCTGCATGCCGAGGTCGACCGCCTCGATCCCGCGACCGAGCTGCATGGTCCGCATGTCACCGACGGCCAGCAGCCGCCGCGCTGGCAGGGCGCGGCGCTGATGCAGCCGGGGCAGGCGGCGCCGGTCGACCTGTCGGTGCTGCATCTGGCGATGCCGGCGACCATCGTGCGCGCCGATCCCGACGACCTCATCGCCCGGCTGCTGGTCTGGTGCGCGCAGGCGCGGCCGCTGCATGGCAGCGCCGGCCTCGCCCCCATCTACGAGATCGGCATGCAGCAGAGCCACCCGGCCGAGACCTGGCCGCTGCTCAGCCGCTTTTCCGGCCTCGACTACATGAACGCCTTTCCGCTGGCGGCGCGCGGGGTGGACCAGATCCAGGGCGTCAACTGGCTGACCATTCTCGGCCAGCCCCTCCTCGACGCGATCGGCGGCGCGGAGACGCTGGCCGGGCGCCTCGCCGCGGCCTGGCGCGACCTCGACCCCGCCGCGCGGCCGGAGGCGCCGCTGCCGGCCGATTACGCGCTGCACCCGTTCGAGGGCGGGGTGCTGGTCCGCGCCGGGCAATGGCCGCAGCTGGGCGACCGCAATATCGGCGGCGTGCCGCTGACCTATCGCGTGGTCGCGCGGGCGCTGCAGCCCTGGCTGTTCACCGCCTACGAGAACCGGCCCACGCGGCTGATCAAGGTGCCGCGGCCGCTGGACGCCTTTGCCGAGACCCTGGCCTGGGTCACCCGCTTCGACACGGAGGGCTAGCGTGTCCGAACCCGCCTCGCTTCTGGCGCAATGCCGCATCCCGCGCGAGGGGCTGCGCGGCTTTCTGGCCGCCCGCGCGCCGCGCGTCACTGGCTGGCACGACTGGGACCGGCTGGGGGTCGAGCTGCGCGAGGACGAGCTGGCCGCCCTCGATCTGCAGACCGGCATGGCCAGCGCCGATTTCCTGCGCCGGCTGCGCGACAGCGCCGAGCGCCCGGCCGACTGGCTCTGCGCCTATGACGAGGCGGCGCAGGTGCTGACCATCGGCCAGACCCTGTTCAGCGACAACTGGCATGCCATCGTCGCCACGCTGGCGGTGCTGCGCCGGCTGGGCGGCTTTCTCCCGGCTGCGGGCGGGGCGCAGGGGCTGGTGCTGGTGCATGACTGGATCTTCGGCCATCGCGGCACGCTGGCGGCGGTGGCGCTGGGCGCTGGCGGTTCGGGCCTCCTGGCGGCGGTGCCGGATGCGCCGGCGCGCATCGCCGCGGCGCTGGGGCCGGTGCGCGAGGCGGTGGCGGCCGGGCAGGGGGCGCCGCTGCGCGACGACCTCGACGCGCTGGCGGCCGGCGGCTGAGCATGTGGCAGGTTCTCAACCGCACCGGCTTTGCCGCCGCCGGCACCTTCACGCGCGATGCCGAGGGCCATGAATTCTGGTGCGTGGGCCTGCGCGCCACCTTTACCCGCGACGCGGACGGCACCCTGCGCATCGCCGAGAAGCAGGAGCCGGTGGCGCTGGTGCCGCGCTATGCCGGCGACGACAACCAGGTGCTGCTGGCCGATGACGACATCATCCCCTTCGCGCCGGTGACCGACATTCTGCTGCGCGGCACCGTGCAGCCGGCCGCTACCACCAGCGACCAGCCGCTGCCGCTGGTGTTGCAGGTCGGGGCGCTGCGCAAGACGGCGCTGCTGCATCCGCCGCGCCGCGCCCGGCTGGAGCGCGGCCGCTGGCGGCTGCTCGACCGCCAGGCGCAGGCGCCGGCGCCGCTGGGCTGGGAATCCAGCTTTGGCGGCGTGCTGCCCGACCAGCCCGAGGATCTGCCGCCGGAAAACCCGCTGGGCTGCGGCATCGCCCTGCGCGCGCCCGGCGCCTTTGCCGAGGGGACCGAGATCGCGTTGCCGCGCATCGAGGGCATGGGCATGGATTGCGCGCAGGCGCCGCAGGCGGCGCGGGCGGTGGGCTTCGGCCCGGTGCCGCGCTGGTGGCGCGACCGGCTGGCGCTGGCCGGGCGCCTCGACGCCGCCTGGCAGCGCGACCGCGCCCCCCGGATGCCGGCGGATTACGACCCGCGCTTTCTGTGCGCCGCGCCGCGCGACCAGTGGCCGCAGGCGCATCTGCTGGGCGGCGAGCCGGTGCGGCTGACCGGTTTCACCGGCGCCGCCGACTGGGCCTGCCGCCTGCCGCAGGCGCTGTTTCGCGCCGAGACCCGCATCGGCACCGGGGTGGTCGCCTCGCCCATGCATCTGGCACGGATCGACCTCTGGCCGGACGAGGAGCGGCTGTCGATGCTCTGGCTGGCCACGCTGCCCTGCGACGGGCGCGACGAGCGCATCGAGGCCACGCGGCTGCTGCTGCGCCAGCTCAGCGGGGTGGCGCGATGAGCGGCGGCGGGGCGGGGCCGGGCATCGCCGCCCTCGGCCTGGTGACGCCGGCGCCCGGCGGCATTGCGGCGCAGGCCGCCGCGCTGATCGAGGGGCGGCCCCTGTTCGAGCGGCATCCGCGCTGGATCGGCGGCGACGGCCAGCGGCAGGTGATGGGCTTCGTGCCGGAACTGCGCGACATCGCCGACTATCCGACCCGGCTGGCGCTGCTGGCGCATCGCGCCTTCGATGCCTGCCGGCAGGACCAGCTGGCGCGCTCGGGCCGGGTGATGCCGGCGCCGATGCTGCTGCTGCTGCCGCCGGTGCTGCGCGATGCCGGCCTGCAGGCGGCGTTCCGCAATGCGGCGATGGCGCTGGATTTCTCCGGGGTGACCCAGGTGCAGCTGGCCTTCGGTGAGGCCCCGGCCGGGCTGGCGTTGCTGCGCCAGCTGCCGGCGCTGCCGCATTACCTGGCCGCCGCCGATACGCTGGTCACGCCCTTCGCCATGGACATGCGGCTGGTGCAGGGCCTGGCGCGCGACCGCGCCCATCCTTGGAACCCGGTCCCGGCCGAGGCCGGGGCCTGCCTGCTGCTGGCCGGAGCGGCGGCGCCGCTGCGCGCCCTGGTGCCGGCGGCGGCGGTGGCCGAGGAGGCCGAGCGGCTGGCCGATCCCCGGCGCGGCCTGCTCGGCTGCGGTCTCGGCGCGGCCATCGACGCCCTGCTGGCGCCGGCGGCGGCGCCCTTGTCCATGGTGCTGAGCGATGCCACCGGCGAGCGCTGGCGGGCGGAGGAGGTCGGCGTGGTCCGCTCCGGCCGGGCGGTGCTGAATGCCGACGACCTGCCCTGGCATTTTCCGGCGCAGGCGATGGGCGATGCCGGCGCAGCGACGGGGCTGGTGGCGCTGGCGCTGGCCTGCATGCGGCCCGGCGCCAGCCTGGTCCTGACCAGCGGCCGCGA
>JBEBVF010000113.1:0-9668 GCA_040392885.1 Paracoccus sp. (in: a-proteobacteria)
GCCGTAGCGGTGTCGCCGGAGACCGCCGCGGTGGTGGCGGGGGCAGGGGCGGCGGCCGTATCGGTGCTGGCGGCACTGTCGGTCGCCGCGTCGTCGGTGGCGGTGACGGTGGTGCTGGCGGCATCATTGCTGGCCGGATCGGTGGTGGTGGTCACCGCGGTGCTGTCGGCCCCGGTGGTGGCGGTGGTGTCGGCCGCATCCGTGGCCTTGCTGGCATCGGGCGTCATCGCGTCGGGGGCCGTGGCCGTCGCATCGCCCTCCATCAGCGAGGTGGTGCCATTGGCAAAGACCAGGCCATGCACCTCGCCGATATCGTCGCCATTGGCATCATAGACGGTGGCGCCCTCCAGATTGTCGGAGGTCAGCACCACGTCGCCCTCGACATAGCCTTCGGGCGGGGTGATGGCCGGGGTGGCGGCCGTATCCGTGGCCGCCGTGTCGGTGGCGGCGGGCGGGGTCGTGGGGGTGGTCTGGGCCAGCGCCTGGCCGGCGGTCAGGCTCAGCGTGGCGGTCAGCGCCGTGACGAACAGGTGTTTCATCGGGTATCCTCCTCCGGTGCGGGATATTTGCAGGGCCGAAGAACCGGCAGGGCGGCGATATGTTCCCGAACCTGTCGCCGGAGGGGGGCGGTCCGCCCGGCCCGGGGCGTGCGGAGGCCGCCAGACGGCCGCGAAGGCCGCCCTTGCCGGTGCGCCGGAGAGATGAGGGACCGCGCGGCCCGACGGCCGGATCGGAGCCGGCCGCCATGCGGCGCGGGGGGGCCGCGCCTAGACCGTGTCGAGATAGATCTCGATCATCTCCTGCTCGGTCAGTTCGGCCATGTAATGGGCCTCCTGCCGCTTGGTGCGCACGAAATTCTCGATCAGATGCTCGGGGAAGATGCGGTGAATGATCGGACAGGTCTCGAAACTGTCGATGGCGCTGGCCCAGTCGCCGGGCAGTTGCCGCAGGTTCTGGTCATAGGCGTTGCCGGTGAACGGCTCCGGGCAGGCCATGGCATCCTCGATGCCGATCAGCGCCGCCCCCAGGATCACCGCGATCGACAGATAGGGGTTCACGTCGCCGCCGGCGACGCGATGCTCGATCCGCCGCGCCGCCGGGGCCGAAACCGGGATGCGGATCGCCGCGGTGCGGTTCTCGTAGGCCCAGCCGATGCCGGTCGGGGCGTGGGCATTCGGCACCAGCCGGTCATAGCTGTTCTGGTGCGGGGCAAAGACCAGGGTGGAGCCGGGCATCGCCGCCAGGCAGCCGGCGACCGCGTGGCGCAGCCTGTCCGAGCCATGGGCGCCACCATCGTCGAAGATGTTGCGGCCGTCCCGGTCCAGCACCGAGAAATGCATGTGCATGCCGTTGCCGCTGTAATCCTCGTAGGGCTTGGCCATGAAGCTGCCGGCGACGCCGAACTGCCGCGCCAGACCCTTGACCAGCAGCTTGAACAGCCAGGCGTCGTCAGCGGCCTTCAGCGGGTCGGGCTGGTGCATCAGGTTGACTTCGAACTGGCCGGGCGCGGCCTCGGAAATCGCGGTGTCGACGGGGATGTCCATCTCCTCGGCGGCATCGTAGAGCCGGGTGAAGAACGGGTCGAAGGCGTCCAGCGCCCGCAGGCTGAGCGTTTCCGCCCCGGTGCGCCGCTTGCCCGAGCGCGGGCTGGCCGGCACCCGCAACTGCCCGCCGGAATCGTCGATCAGGAAGAATTCCAGCTCGGTCGCCACCACCGGCGTCAGGCCCAGCGCCTGGTAGCGCGCGACCACCTGCGCCAGCGCGTGGCGGGGGTCGCCGGCATAGGGCCGGCCGTCGAGGTGGAACATCCAGATCGGCAGCAGCGCCGTCGGCGCATCCAGCCAGGGCATCGGCATGAAGCCGCGCTCGGTCGGCAGCAGCATGCCGTCAGGGTCGCCGGCCTCGAAGACCAGCGGCGAGTTCTCGATATCCTCGCCCCAGATGTCCATGTTCAGCACCGAGAAGGGAAATTTCGTCCCCTCCTCCATCAGCTTGTCGGCAAAGCGGGCCGGAATGCGCTTGCCGCGCGCGACGCCGTTGAGATCCGGCGCCGCGGCCCGGATCGTCTTGACCTGCGGATGAGCGCGCAGCCATTCCATGTCTCACCTGATGATTTGCGGCCGGTAGCGGAGGCGCTGCCTGGCACCGGGCAGATGGCGGTTCAGCCGCCGGTTCGCCAATCCGAACAGCCCGATCAGGCACAGGGTCACCAGGATGAAATAGCCGGCGATGATCGGATAGGCCACGAAGGGGTTGAAGGTCTTGTCGGCAAAGAAATTCGCGTAATAGAGCGCGTCGCCGCGCTGCTGGACCGCCGGAAAGCCCGAGACATAGACTAGCGTGGTGGCGTGGAACAGGAAGATCGCCTCGTTGGTATAGCTGGGCCAGGCCAGCCGCAGCATGGTCGGCCAGATGATGCGGCGAAAGCGCGGCCAGCCGGTCAGGCCATAGGCATCGGCGGCCTCGACATCGCCCTTGGGCACCGCCATCAGCGCGCCGTGGAAGATCTGCGCCGAATAGGCCGAGGTGTTCAGCACCAGCACCAGCAGCGCCCCGGCCCAGGCCTTGGTCATCCAGCTGGTCTGCACGGTCAGGCCGAGGATGTTGATGCCGCTCTTGGGCAGCAGCACCAGCAATTCGTAGAAGAAGAAGAACTGGATGAACAGCGGGCTGCCGCGGAAGATGTAGATGAACCACTCGGCCGGGCGGCGCAGCCAGGGATTCGGGCTGGCCTTGGCCACGGCCAGCGCCGAGGCCAGGAAAAAGCCGATCCCCACCGCGAAGAACGCGAAATAGAAGTTCCAGATCAGGCCGGAGCCGATCAGCGTCACCTGCTCGCACAGGCTGTAGGTTCCGCGGGGCAGCAGCCGCTCGCCGATGCCGATCGAGCGCAGGGCATAGTCCTGGATGGTCTGCAGGCATTCGTTCATGCCGTGACCCCCCCGGTATCGGCCTTGCGCAGGGCCTCGCCGGCCAGGGTGGCCTGGCCGCGCGCCATGCGGCGGGTGATACGGGCGATCAGCCGCTCGGAGATCGAGGTCATCAGCAGGTAGAACACCAGGATGCCGCTGAAATACCAGATGCGCCAGTCGCCATGGGGATACTGGAAGGCGGCGGTCTTGCTGGCGCCCAACTCGCGCGCCCAGTAGACCACGTCCTCGATGCCCAGCAGGAACAGCAGCGGCGTGGCCTTGAGCAGGATCATCCACAGGTTCGACAGGCCGGGCAGGGCATAGAGCCACATCTGCGGGATCAGCACCCGGCGGCTGACCTGGCGCGGGGTCATGCCATAGGCCTCGGCGGTTTCCAGCTGCGCGCGCGGCACCGACTGCATGGCGCCCTGCAGCACGTTGCCGGCGAAGGCGCCGAAGACGATGGCGAAGGCGACCACGGCCAGAACGACGGCGTAAAGCTCATGCACCCAGGGCGCGGCGCCGCCCAGCGGCAGCTTGGCCTCCGGGCAGACCAGGAATTCGTGCCCCTGCCGGATCGGCCCCCAGTCGGGGCCGCATTTGACCTGGGCGCGCAGCCATTCCAACCCCTGGTCGATGGCGATGGGTACGAACAGGAAGAAGATGATGTCGGGAATGCCGCGCACCATCGACACATAGGCCTTGCCCAGCCAGCGCAGCGGCGCGATGCGCGAGCGCGTCGCCATCGCCCCGCCAAAGCCGAACAGCAGCGCCACCGGCGCGGTGACCGCCAGCAGCAGCAGCACGGTGCCGAAGCTGGCATAGAACAGCATGTGCTTGCCCGATGTGAGGTAGCACATCAGCCAGGTGGCACCCTCGAGGGTCTTGGGATCGGCGCAGGACGCGAACATGGCGGGTCGGCCGCCCCCGCGGACCGGGGTCCGGGGGGCGGCTATCGCTCAGAAGCCGTTGGCGTCCTCGCCGAAATATTCATGGATCAGGGCGTTGAGCGTCCCGTCCTCCTTCATCGAGGCCAGCGCGGCGTTCATCTTGCCCTGCAGCTCGGTATCGGACTGGCGCAGGCCGATGCCGAGACCCTCGTCGAGATTCACCTCGTCGCCGACCCAGACCAGGTCGTTGCCCTGCTCGACCACCGGCACCAGCGGCGCCTTGTCGCCGAAGGCGGCGTCGGCCTCGCCGTTGCGCACCGCGGCGATGGTTTCGTCGATGGTCGAGAATTCGACCAGCGTGGCGCCCGATTCGGCAACGTAATCGGCCTGTACGGTGCCGGCCTGCGCGGTGACGACGCCGTGGATGTCGGCATCCTCCGACAGCGCGATATAGGCCGAGGGCTCCGGCGGGAAATAGGGGTCCGAGAAGGCGATGGCCTGCTTGCGCTCGGGCGTGACCGACATGCCGGCCATGATCGCGTCATAGTTGCCGCTGACCAGGTTGGGGATGATCGAATCCCAGTCGTTCTTGACCCAGACGCATTCCAGCTCGGCCCGCTTGCAGATCTCGTTGCCGACGGCGACGTCGAAGCCGGCAAGCTCGCCATTGTCGTCCACGAAGTTGAAGGGGGCATAGGCGCCTTCGGTGGCGATGCGCACGGGTGCAGCCTGGGCGGCGGTGACGGCCAGCGCAAGGCCGGCAGCGGCCAGGAGGGCGGTTCTGGAAATCATCGGGTAGTCTCCCTGTGTCGTCTTTGGTTTTATATGGCTTGCGCCGGGTTGAGATTCGGTAAACGGGTTCAGGTCGAGGCGCTGAGGAACTGGCGCAGCCGCTCGGTCCGCGGCGCGCGGAAGATCTGGTCGGGCGGGCCCTCCTCCTCGATCAGGCCCTTGTGCAGGAACACGACATGGTCGCTGACATCGGCGGCCAGCCGCATGTCATGGGTCACCAGCAGCATGGTGCGATGCTCGCCGGCCAGATCCTTGATGACCTTGACCACCTCCTGCTGCAATTCGGGGTCCAGCGCCGAGGTCGGCTCGTCGAACAGCAGCGCCCGCGGCTCCATGCAGAGCGCCCGGGCGATGGCGGCGCGCTGCTGCTGGCCGCCGGACAGCTGCGCCGGCCAGGCATCGCATTTGTCGCCGATGCCGACCTTGGCCAGCAGGGCGCGGGCGCGGGCCTCGACCTCCCTGGGGTTCTGGCGCAGCACGGTCACCGGCGATTCCATGACGTTCTGCAGGATGGTCATGTGCGACCACAGGTTGAACTGCTGGAACACCATCGCCAGGTTGGTGCGGATGCGCGTCACCTGAGCGCGGTCGGCGGGCTGGCGGGCATGGCCCTCGCCGCGCCAGCGCACCGGCTCGCCCTCGAACAGGATCTCGCCCTTCTGGCTCAGCTCCAGCAGGTTGCAGCAGCGCAGCAGCGTGGATTTCCCCGACCCGGAGGAGCCGATCAGGCTGATGACATGGCCGCGCGGGGCGGCGAGGCTGACGCCCTTCAGCACCTCCAGCGCGCCATAGGCCTTGTGCAGGCCGCGGATCTCGATGACCGGGGCCTCGGCGCCGGCCGACGGGGCCGGTGCGGCCGCGGTGGCGGGCATGTCCATCATGATGCGGTCCCCGGCTGACGCGGCATGGTCATTGTCCCGCCCTTTCCAGGCCCAGCTCGTCCGCGGCCTGCCGCCGCGCCAGCGCCGAGTCGACATCGTTGACGCCCAGCAGCCCGGCGGCGAGGCGCACGGTGGCCTCCTCCTCGGCGCTGCGGCGGCCGTCGCTCAGCGTGACCTCCCACAGGGCGGTGATGACGCCGATGCGATCCTCCAGCGCCACCCGCTCCTTGATGCAGCGGGTCAGGCTGACGGTATCGGGGGCCTCGGCCTCGATCATCTCGGCGGCGGCGCGCTGCTCGCCGGCCTGGGCATGGGTGAGGCCGGAGCGCCGGGCCAGGATGGCCTCGATGCGGTGCTGCTCGTCCTCGGAATAGCGGTCGTCGGCGCGCGCCACCCGGATCAGCAGGGCGGCGATCGCAAGCTCGCCATCCGCGCCGCCGAGAGGTTGCGGCGAGGGTTCATCCTCGGAAAACAGTCGCGTGAGCAGGTTGCGAAACATGGCTCGATCATAGGCGGATGGCGGGACGTGTCCAGCGGAACCTTGCCCAGCGCCGGGTGACGCAGCGGCCGCCTGCGACGAAACGCCGCCGATCCGGGGGGCCTGACGCGGCGGCATATGGCGGCAGTTCGCCGGTCATAGGGGTGGACGGGCGAAAACCCGCGGCAAACTTCCGCCGGTTGCGTGCCGGAGCCGGCTGTTCAGGGGCGCAAGGCCGCGAGCGGCAAGGATCGGCCAAATCGCGCCCCGGCCCCACATCGCGCCGTCTCAGGAAGCGTCCACGCCTTCGACGATCACCAGGTCCAGCAGCCCGGCGCCTTCGCGGTGCCGCATCGCGGCGCGGTATTCGGGGCTGTCATAGCAGGCGCGGGCCGCGGCCAGGTCGGGGAACTCGACCACCACGCAGCGGGCGCGCGCCTCGCCCTCCACCACGTCCTGCGCGCCGCCGCGCACCAGGAAGCGGCCGCCGAAGCGGGCGAAGGCCGCGGCATTGGCCTCGCAATAGCGCGCCCATGCCTCGGGGTCCGTCACCGTGGCATGCGCCACCCAATAGGCTTTCATCGCCGCCTCCTCAGTAGCGTTCCGGCACATAGAGGTGGCGCGGCAGCACCTCGCGCTCGTAATCGGGGTTGAACACCCGATCGGGCAGCGTGACCTCCATCTGCGGCACCTCGGCATAGGGGATCTGCGACAGCAGATGCGCCATGCAGTTCAGCCGCGCGCGCTTCTTGTCGTTGCCGGGCACGATGTACCAGGGTGCCTCGGGGATGTTGGTGCGCTCGAACATCTCCTCCTTGGCCTTGGTGTAATCCTCCCAGCGGATGCGCGATTGCAGGTCCATCGGCGACAGCTTCCACTGTTTCAGCGGGTCGTGGATGCGGATCAGGAACCGCATCTGCTGTTCCTCGTCGGTGATCGAGAACCAGTACTTGATCAGCCGGATGCCGCTGCGCACCAGCATGCGCTCGAATTCCGGGACATCGTGGAAGAACTGCTCGACCTCGTCCTCGGTGGCGAAGCCCATCACCCGCTCGACCCCGGCGCGGTTGTACCAGCTGCGGTCGAACAGCACGATCTCGCCCCCGGCCGGCAGATGCGGAACGTAGCGCTGGAAATACCATTGCGTGCGCTCGCGCCCGGAGGGGGCGGGTAGGGCGACGACGCGGGCGACGCGCGGGTTCAGGCGCTGGGTGATGCGCTTGATGGCACCGCCCTTGCCGGCACTGTCGCGGCCCTCGAACAGCACCACCACCTTTTCCTTGTGATAGCTGACCCAGTCCTGCAGCTTGATCAGCTCGCCCTGCAGCCGCAGCAGCTCGCGGAAATACAGCTTGCGGTCCATCTGGTCGGGATGGCGCGCGTCATAGATGCGCCGGATCTCGCGCGACAGGATGGCGTCGTCGAATTCCAGCTCGTAATCCTCGTCCAGCGTGTCCTGAAGCTCGGCTTCCAGCCAGTCGGGGATCGGTTCGTGGTCTTGGTCGCTGCCCATGGTGCCCTCGCGGTCCGGCCTGTGGAAAAGGGCCGGTTGCGGGCATGTTAGGGGCAGCGGGCCGGGCGGGGGAAGGGGGTGCGCGCGGGATGCGGTCGCGAAAGCCCGCAAGATGCGCGGCGGTTTGCCGAATGGCACGCTGCGGACTGTCGTGCAGCCGTCACAAACCCCGCCGCGGTCGTTTGGCCTGCGCGCCGCGACCACGCGAGACTTATCCACGCCCGGAGACCTTCAAGGAGTCGGAGGGGGTGGGTAAGTCGGGCAGCCCGCGCTTTGGAAGGCGAAGGCCGGGCGGCAGCGCCGGCCCGCCAAGCCCTGCAAGGGCGCGGGCGGGCCGCTCCCGTCTTTCGGCTGGGCACAGGTGTCGGGGGCGAGGCCGCACCCTTTGCCAAGGGGGGGTCATCAAGGCCCCTTCCGGCCCCCCGGCCCACGGCCTGCGCCCGCTGTCCCGCGGCATTCCCGGATGTCATGCGGAATGCGCCCATGCCGGCGCCGCCTCCCGGCGTGCCCGCCCGGCTTCGCCTCGAGGGCGAGACCTGTTCCTGCCACCCGCCGAATGTGGGCCGGGCCGGGATATAGAAACTCCGTTCTGCGCGGGCATCAGGATGGGCCGGTGGGGCCGGCCGTGAAGCCTCCAGAAGCGGTTTGCGCGGTCAGATCTGCCGCGATGGCAGGGCAGGGCCTTCGTCCTTGCCACCACCCCTTTCACCTTCGGCGGGGTGGCGGGAGGGCAGGGGCTGCCCTTACACCATCCGCTCGACATCCTTTGCGGCGCGGATGAAGTCGGCGAACAGCGGCGCCGGTGCGAAAGGCTTGGATTTCAGTTCGGGATGCGACTGCACGCCGATGAACCAGGGGTGGTCGGCATATTCGATCGCCTCCGGCAGGCGCCCGTCCGGCGACATGCCGGAAAACACCAGCCCGGCCGCTTCCAGCTGCTCGCGGAAGCGGATGTCCACCTCGTAGCGGTGGCGGTGGCGATCCTCGATCTCGGTCGCGCCGCCATAGACCTGCGCGATGCGCGAGCCCGGCGTCAGCACCGCGGTATAGGCGCCCAGCCGCATGGTGCCGCCCTTGTCGTCCCCCGGCTTGCGCTGGTGGGTATAGTTGCCCTGCACCCATTCCTTGAGGTGATAGATCACCGGGGTGTGGCGGGTCTTGCCGGCCTCGTGGTCGAATTCCTGCGAACCGGCATCGGCGATCCCGGCCAGGTTGCGCGCCGCCTCGACCACCGCCATCTGCATGCCCAGGCAGATGCCCAGATAGGGCACCTTGCGCTCGCGCGCGTATTTCGCCGCCGCGATCATGCCCTCGGAGCCGCGCTCGCCAAAGCCGCCGGGCACCAGGATGCCGTGATAGCCGTCCAGCAGATGCGCGCCGTCCTGCCCCAGCAATTCGCTGTCCACCCAGTCGACCGCCACCCGCACCCGGTTCGCCATGCCGCCATGGGTCAGCGCCTCGGAGACCGACTTGTAGGCATCCTCCAGCCGCACATACTTGCCGACCACGGCGATGCGGACCTCGCCCTCGGCATGGGTCAGCCGGTCCATCACGTCTTCCCAGCGGGCCAGGTCGGGGCGCGGCGCCGGGCTGATGCGGAAGGCGTCCAGAACCGCGCGGTCGAGGCCGGCGCGATGATAGGCCAGCGGCGCCTCGTAGATGGTCTTGAGGTCATAGGCCGGGATCACCGCGTCCGGGCGCACGTTGCAGAACAGCGCGATCTTGGCGCGCTCGCTGTCCGGGATCGGCTGTTCGGAGCGGCAGACCAGAATATCCGGCGCGATGCCGATCGAGCGCAGCTCCTTGACCGAATGCTGGGTGGGCTTGGTCTTGAGTTCCCCGGAGGCCGCCAGATAGGGCAGCAGCGTCAGGTGCATGAAGATGCATTGCCCGCGGGGGCGGTCCTGCGAAAACTGGCGGATGGCCTCGAAGAAGGGCAGGCCCTCGATGTCGCCGACGGTGCCGCCGATCTCGCAGAGCATGAAATCGGTCTCGCTCTCGCCGGTGGCGATGAAGTCCTTGATCTCGTTGGTGACGTGCGGGATCACCTGGATGGTCTTGCCCAGGTATTCGCCGCGGCGCTCCTTTTCCAGCACGTTGGAATAGATGCGGCCCGAGCTGACCGAATCGCTGCGCCGGGCGGAGACGCCGGTGAAGCGCTCGTAATGGCCGAGGTCGAGGTCGGTCTCGGCGCCGTCATCG
>JBEBVF010000114.1:0-9667 GCA_040392885.1 Paracoccus sp. (in: a-proteobacteria)
ATCCTGCTGATTTCATGGGCCTATATCCTGATGATGGGCGGGGCCGGGTTGACCCAGGCAACGCGGGTGGCGATCCTGAACGCCAACTATATCGCGGCGCGGCTGGCCTCGGCCTATCCCATCCTGTTCATGGGCAACCGTGGCCGGGTGGCGCATGAATGCATCCTCGACACCCGCCCCTTCGCACAATACGGGGTGACGGTGGACGATATCGCCAAGCGTCTGGTGGATAACGGTTTCCACGCGCCGACGATGAGCTGGCCGGTCGCCGGTACGCTGATGGTCGAACCGACCGAGAGCGAGACCAAGGCCGAGATCGACCGGCTGATCACCGCCCTGCTGGCGATCCGCGACGAGATCACCGACGTGGCCGAGGGCCGCATCAGCGCCGAGGACAGCCCGCTGCGCCGCGCCCCGCATACCGTCGAGGATCTGGTCGCCGACTGGGACCGCCCCTATTCGCGCGAACAGGGCTGCTTCCCGCCCGGCAGCTTCCGCGAGGACAAGTACTGGCCGCCGGTCGGGCGCGTGGACAACGTGCATGGCGACCGCAACCTGATCTGCACCTGCCCGCCGCTGGAGGCCTACGCGGCGGAATAGCAGCGCAAGAAATCCCCCGGCGGCACTGAAAACTGCCGCCGGGACGCTTGACAATCGCCGGGCGCGGCGGCAAAAGCCAGCCTCGGTGAGGGGCAGTAGCTCAGTTGGGAGAGCGCGTCGTTCGCAATGACGAGGTCAGGGGTTCGATCCCCCTCTGCTCCACCAATATTCCCCCCATATCCCGATGATTTCAACGCATTGGCGTGGCATGCGCGGTTGCCCGTTCCGCTGATGGATTCGGCGGGCCGGTTCCGGCCGTCTTCCGAGGCGCCGGCCCTCCCGGCTGGCCGCCCGCCCGCAACCCAACCGTCGATCCGGCCGCTGGCGGGGCGCTGCGGTCCCGGCTCACTCCTACCGCCCGGCCTCTCGAATCGGGCCGGGGAGCGGCGGACACGAGCGGCGGCCGCCTCGGGAGGCTTGTGTTCCGGCACGATCCATGGATCAGTCCGGCCATGACGGACCCGCAGAGACCGGACAGCGCGAATTCCCTGCAGGCGGTGAGGCTCTGGCTGGCCCTGCTGCTGGCGCTGCTGGTCGTCGCCCTGCCGGGGCCGCAGGTGGCCACGGCGCCGTTCGGGCAGGTCCAGTATCTGCACACGCCCGGCGATGCCCTGACGGCGATCCACGGCCGCGACTTCATCGCCCGCAAGGACATGGCGCAGGTGCGCCCGCTGGCCGCGGTGGCGATTCCCCCGCCGGTGCCGTCCTTCCTGCCGCCGCGCGACCCGGTGCCGGTCCGCTATGGCCGACAGGTGCGCCGGGATACCGGCACCCGTCCGCTCACCCCCTGCGCCCGCGATCCGCCCGTCCTTCCGATGACCGCCTGACCACGCTCTGCCCCCGGGGTTCCGGGCCGGCAGATCATGCCCCTTGCGTTCATGAAGGACGAAAGATGACTTCCCACGAGAATGAACTGGCCTCGAGCCAGCCGCTCCCCGCCGACCGCGAAACGGGGACGCAGGAGACTGCGCCCCAAAGCGGAGACCTGCCGCCCGCACCCCGCCCGGCCCAGTCCGGCCGCACCGTCCTGCTGCACTGGTGCCTGCTGATTGCCGGGATGGGCGCCATCGCGCTCGCCGTCTGGCTGCTGGGATGAGGCAACGCCGCTGCTGACGGGCGGCCGGGGGCCTGCGGAAGCATCCGCCAGGCCCCCGCGCCGGGTGCCGGTGGCGGAATGTCCCCATGCGCCGCCCGACACTCTGGCCGATGGGCCCTGCCGCAACTATGATGGACATCGCCCCCGCCACGGCGGGGGCGGATTTGCGGCGGCGTCTGCGGGATGCCGCCGTTCTTGTTGACGCGATGCGAACCCCGCATCCGCATATGAAAAAGAGAGAGGAGACCATGCCTGACGGCGATGGTGGTAGTTGGCTCGACATTCTCGGTATCCTGTCGGTCCTGTTTCTCGTGGCCGCGAACGGCTTTTTCGTCGCGGCAGAATTTTCCCTCGTGGCGGTGCGGCGCAGCCGGGTCGCCGAGATGGTCGCCACCGGGCGGATCAATGCGGTCGCCCTCGAAAAGGCGGTCACGCATCTCGACGCGCATCTGGCCGCTACGCAGCTGGGCATCACCATTTCCTCGCTCGCCCTCGGCTGGGTCGGCGAGCCGGCGCTGGCGCATCTGATCGAGCCGCTGCTGACCGCGCTGCCCACCGGCATCGCCGCCGCCAGCTCGCATGTGCTGGCCGTGGTCATCGCCTTCACCATCATCACCGCGCTGCATATCGTGCTGGGCGAGCTGGCACCGAAAAGCCTCGCGCTGCAACGCAGCGAAAGCACCGCGCTCTGGGTGGTGCGGCCGCTGAGCATCTTCCTGTTCCTGCTGCGCCCCGCCATCGTCACCCTGAACGGGCTGGGCAACCTGGTGCTGCGGCTGTGCGGCCTGCGCCCCGGCTCGGGCGAGGGCTCGCTGCATTCGGCCGAGGAGATCAAGCTGCTGGTCGCCGCCAGCCAGGAGGGCGGGCTGCTGCAACAGGCCCAGCAGGAGGTGGTCGAGCGCGTGCTCAGCATCGGCGACCGGGCGGTGGCCGACATCATGACCCCGCGCCGCGAGGTCGACTGGATCGACGCCGACGGCTCGCGCGAGGATATCCTGCGCGCCATCCGCGACAGCCAGCACGAGCAGCTGCTGATCGGCCGCGGCGGCATCGACGAGCCGCTGGGCATGATCCTGAAAAAGGATCTGCTGGCCCAGGTGCTGGACGGTGGTGAACTGGACCCGCTGGCCGCGGTGCGCGAGCCGGTGACGGTGCATGAATCCATGCCGATCTTCCGGCTGCTGGAGCAGTTCAAGCAGGCACCGCTGCGGCTGGCCGTGGTGGTGGACGAATATGGCGGCATCGAGGGCATCGTCACCCAGACCGACCTGCTGGAGGCCATCGCCGGCGACCTGCCCGCCGTCGAGGGCGAGGAGCCCGACGTGATCGAGCGCGAGGACGGCTCGCTGCTGATCGACGGCATGATGGCGGCCTATGACGCCTTCAACCGGCTGGGCTTCCGCATGAAGCCCGAGGACGATTTCCACACCATCGCCGGCTTTGCGCTGTTCCGCATCGGCCATCTGCCGGTGGCGGGCGAGACCTTCAGCCACGAGGGCTGGCGTTTCGAGGTCGTCGACATGGACGGGATGCGGATCGACAAGCTGCTGGCCACGCGCGAGCCGCCGGCCGAGACCTAGGCGACCGCCGCCGGCCTGCGCGATCATCGGCCCATGGCGCCGGTGGTCGCCGGCGCCATGCAGTTGGGCACTAGGCGGCGGCGCCGGGGCCGTGATACCCTCGGCGCATGATGCGCGACCCGGCATCCCCCGCACCGCCCCCGGCCGGCATGGCCCCGGCCCGGTGGCGGCTTGCCGCAAGACCGGGGGCCGCGCCATGACCACCGCCACCGGGGTGATGTGGGGCGCCCGGGGCGGGGCAGCGCTGGGCTCGCTGGGCGGGCCGCTGGGAATGGCGGCCGGGGCGGTGATCGGCGGCATCATCGGCGGGCTGGCCATCACCTATGGCGCGAAATGGGTCGCGGACCAGGTCGGCAATGCCGATACCACCGCCGAGCGCGACCTGGCCGATGTCGATACCGATACCTGCGCGACCTGCCCCTGCCAGCGCGCGGTGGTCATCTCGCGCGCCGCCTCGCCGCAGGCGGCGCAGCATATCCAGGATGCGCAGGCCGCCGGCTATCCCAGCGTGCTGACCTATGATCCGGCCGGCCGCCCGGCCCGGCGCCGGGCCGCGCTGGCCGGCATTCCCACCGTGGCCGGCATGGATCGCGACGAATACCCGCCCGCCGTATTCGCCGAGGGCGGCGCCGAGGCCAGCGTGCGGCACATTCCGCTGTCCGACAACCGCAGCGCCGGCGGACAGATGTCGGCGCAACTGGCCGGCGCCACGCCGGGCTGCAAGATCACCATGACCGTAGGACCCTGACATGCTGGCAGATTTTCCGCTTTCCATCGACTATGCGCAGGTGCTGGTCTTTACCGCCAGCCATCCGCGGCCCGGGCTGCTATGGACCGACGACCATGTGGCGCAGGGCTTTGCCTGGTCGGAGGGCGTGGTCTCCTTCGGGGTGCCGGACCATGACGGCGAGTGCCGGTTGCAGGTCGAGCTGGCCGATGCCGCCGCGATCGAGCCCGATGCGATCAGCGCCGTGCAGGTGCCCTTCACCATCGGCGAGACCATCAAGCTCGGCTCGGTCTTCGAGTTGCGCGAGGCCGAGCTGCCGCATGGCCGCTATGCGCTGGCCTTCCAGATCGTGCCCGGCGATGCGGAATTCGCCTATGTCCTGCGGCTGAGCTTCGTGCCCGACGAGGCCGCCGATTTCGCCATCCTCAAGCCCGGCGGCGATGTCACCGCGACCACGGTGCTGCGCCGGGGTGCCGAGCTGGCCTGACCGCCGCCTCGCCCTGCGGGCGCCGCCCCGGCGATCACGTCCGCGCCAGATTGCAAATTCCCCTGCTTTCCGGGCGGATCGGGCGTTGCACGGATGGCCGGGGCTGCGTATCAGGAAAGGCAAGCCCACGATTTTGCGAGAAGTTCCCCACGGATGATCCACGAGAATCTGCTGATCACCCTCGTCATCCTGCCGTTTCTTGCGGCGTTGGCGGCGGTGACCCTGCCGATCCGTGCGCGCAATGCCGAGGCCGGGCTGGCCGGGCTGACCATGGTGCTGATGCTGGCGATCCTGGCGGTGCTGGTGCCGCAGCTTGCCGATGGCCCGATCGTGCGCGACGTGCGCTGGGTCGACGTGATCGGCCTGAACCTGCGCTTTCGCATCGACGCCTTCGCGGCGCTGTTCGTGGGGCTGGTGGCGGGGATCGGGCTGCTGGTGGTGGTCTTCGCCCGCACCTACCTGTCGCCCGAGGACCCGGCCCCGCGCTTCTATGCCAGCCTGCTGGCCTTTTCCGGCTCGATGTCGGGGATCGTGCTGTCGGGCAATGTCATCATGATGGTGGTGTTCTGGGAGCTGACCACCTACACCTCCTTCCTGCTCATCAGCTACTGGAACCAGAAGGCCGAGGCCCGTGACGGCGCCCGCCATTCGCTGATCGTCACCGTCTCGGGCGGGCTGTGCCTGCTGGCGGCGATGATCATCCTGGGCCAGATCGCCGGCAGCTACGACCTCGACGCGGTGCTGGCCGCCGGCGACCGCATCCGCGAACATGCCCTCTACCTGCCGGCGCTGGTGCTGCTGCTGCTGGGGGCCTTCACCAAATCGGCGCAGTTCCCGTTCCATTTCTGGCTGCCCGGCGCCATGGCGGCGCCGACGCCGGTCTCGGCCTATCTGCATTCGGCCACCATGGTGAAGGCGGGGGTGTTCCTGCTGCTGCGCTTTGCGCCAGTGATGGCGGGGACGGAATGGTGGCTGGGCATCGTCGCCGGCACCGGCCTTTTCACCCTGGCGATGGGTGCGGTCATCGCCATGTTTCGCACCGACCTGAAGGGGCTGCTGGCCTATTCCACCATCAGCCATCTGGGGCTGATCACCGCCCTGGCCGGCATCGGCACGCCCTTTGCGATCAGCGTGGCGGTGTTCCACATCCTCAACCACGCCATGTTCAAGGCGGCGCTGTTCATGACCGCCGGCATCATCGACCACGAGACCGGGGCCCGCGACCTGCGGCGGCTGGGCGGGCTGGGGCGGCTGATGCCGGTCACCGCGGTGCTGGCCACCATCACCGGCGCCGCCATGGCCGGGCTACCGCTGCTGAACGGCTTCCTGTCCAAGGAAATGTTCCTCGACGCTACCTGGCGGCTGGGCGGGCTGGGGCCGATGGGCCGGCTCTGCATCGCGCTGGCGGTGATCGGCGCCGCCACCGGCATCGCCTATTCGCTGCGCCTGGTGCTGGGCATCTTCACCGGCCCGCTGCCGCGCGACCTGCCGGTGGCGCGGCCGCATGACCCGCCGGTGCTGATGTGGCTGCCGGTGGCGCTGCTGGCGGCCGGCTGCCTCGCCATCGGCCTGATGCCGTCGCTGGCCGAGGGCGTGGTCTTTGCCGCCGCCTCCGCCATCCTCGGCCCGCTGGCGCCGCATCTGCATATCCAGCTCTGGCACGGCGTCACCCCGGCGCTGGTGATGAGCCTGATCGCCTATGCCGGCGGGGCGCTGCTCTATCTGGCGCTGCGCGCCGCGCCGGAGGAGCCGCGGCTGATGGCCCGCATCGACGCCGTGGCCCTGTTCGAGCGCTTCCTGCGGCTGACCACCCGCACCCTGCCGCAGATGGCGGCGCGGGCCTTCGGCGCCCCGCATCTGCAGACCCAGATGCGCATCCTGGTGCTGCTGGCGACGCTGATCGGGGTGCTGGTGCTGCCCGGCACCGAATGGTGGCCGGAAACGCCCGAATTCGGCGTGCAGGAGGCGCTGTTCGCGCTGCTCTGGCTGGTCGGCGGCGCCTGCGCCATCGCCGCCGCCTGGCAGGCGAAATACCACCGCTTCGCCGCGCTGATCCTGATGAGCGGCGCCGGCATGGTCACCTGCGTCAGCTTCGTCTGGCTGTCGGCGCCCGACCTGGCGGTGACGCAGCTGCTGGTCGAGATCGTCACCACCGTGCTGCTGCTGCTGGGCCTGCGCTGGCTGCCGCAGCGCAACGAGGAGATCCTCGGCGACCAGAGCCCCAAGGCCCGCTTCCGCCGCGGCCGCGACCTGCTGATCGCGGTGCTGGGCGGCGTCGGCATGGCCGGCATGGCCTATGCGGTGATGGCGATCCCCTCGGGGCTGAACGTCGGCGACTGGTTCATGCGCCACGCCTATACCGAGGGCGGCGGCACCAATGTCGTCAACGTCATCCTGGTCGATTTCCGCGCCTTCGACACCTTCGGCGAGATCACGGTGCTGTGCATCGTGTCGCTGACCGTCTTCGTGCTGCTGCGCCGCTTCCGCCCGGCGCCGGAGAGCGCCGGCGCCCCCGATCCGCAGCGTGCGGTGGACGATGGCGGCTCCGGGGATTTCCTCTATGTCTCGTCGATCATCATGAACTGGATGTTCGCCGCCACCATCGTCGCCGCCGCCTATCTGTTCTTCCGCGGCCACGACCTGCCCGGCGGCGGCTTTGCCGCGGGGGTCACGCTGGCCATCGGGCTGATGCTGCAATACCTGGCCAATGGCGTGCGCGCGGTCGAGGCCAAGCTGGTGATCCTGCCGATCCGCTGGATGGCCACCGGCCTGATGATCGCCATGGTGGTCGGCGCCGGCGCCTGGCTGTTCGGCTATCCGTTCCTGACCCAGCACGCGCAATATGTCGAACTGCCGCTGATCGGCCAGGTGCCGATGGCCACCGCGCTGCTGTTCGACCTGGGGGTGTTCAATGTGGTGGTCGGTGCCACCGTGCTGATGCTGATCGCCATCGCCCACCAGTCGCTGCGCGTGCGCCAGGGCCAGGGGCGGCGCGGCGTGGCGCTGGAGGACGTGGACCCCGAGCCCGGGACCGCCGCCACCGGAAAGGGGGCCTGACATGCAGCTGATCCTTGCCATCGCCATCGGTGTGCTGACCGGCTCGGGGCTGTGGCTGCTGATGCGGCCGCGCAGCTATCAGGTCATCATCGGCCTGTGCCTGCTGGCCTATGGCGTCAACCTGTTCATCTTCGGCATGGGGCGGCCACGCATCGGCGCCGCGCCGATCATGCCCAAGGGCGGCTTCGTCGACCCCACCGCCTATTCCGACCCGATGCCGCAGGCACTGGTGCTGACGGCGATCGTCATCGGCTTCGCCACCACGGCGCTGTTCCTGGTGGTGCTGATGGCCGCGCGCGGCGCCACCGGCACCGATCATGTGGACGGCAACGAGGGGGGCAACCCATGACCCCCGACATCTCGTTCGAGACCACCACCATCGCCACGCCCGAGCATCTGCTGATCGCGCCGCTGCTGATCCCGCTGTTCGCCGGCACCCTGATGCTGTTCTACAACGACCGCCGCCGCTGGCTGAAGCTGGGCATCGGCCTGGCCTCGGTTCTGGCGCTGTTCCTGGTCTCGGTGCAGCTGATCGACCGCATGCATGGCGAAGGCGAGATGCGGCTCTACCTGCTCGGCAACTGGCCGATGCCGATGGGCATCCTGCTGGTGCTGGACCGGCTCTCGGCGATGATGGTCATGCTGACCGCGCTGCTGGCCCTGCCGGCGCTGCTCTATACGGCCGCCGGATGGCAGGGAAAGGGCCAGCATTACCACTCGCTGTTCCAGTTCCTGCTGATGGGGCTGAACGGCGCCTTCCTGACCGGCGACATCTTCAACCTGTTCGTGTTCTTCGAGGTGATGCTGGCGGCCTCCTACGGCCTCGTGCTGCATGGCGGCGGGCCGGAGCGGATCAAGTCCGGCCTGCTCTACATCGCCATCAACCTCGCGGCCTCGCTGCTGTTCCTGATCGGGGCGGCGCTGATCTACGGCGTCGCCGGCACGCTGAACATGGCCGAGATCTCGCGCCTGCTGTCGGACCTGCGCATGGAGCAGCGGCCGCTGTTCCTGACCGGCACCGGCATCCTCGGGCTGGCCTTCCTGGTCAAGGCGGCGATCTGGCCGATCTGCTTCTGGCTGCCGCGCACCTATGCCAGCGCCGCGCCGCCGGCCGCGGCGATGATGGCGATCATGTCCAAGGTCGGGGTCTATGCGATCCTGCGGCTGGCGATGCTGTTCTATGCCCCCGGCTCCGGCGGCATCGAGGGCTTCGGCGGGCCGGTGCTGGCGATCCTCGGCATCGCCACCATGGCCTATGGCATCGTCGGCGTGCTGTCGGTGCCGGGGCTGGCGCTGAAGGCCGGCTATATCGCGCTGATCTCCTCCGGCACGGTCATCGCCATCACCGGCTTTGCGCTGATCGGCGGCGGCGAGCGCATGCTGGCCGGGGCGCTCTATTACCTGATCGGCTCGACCGCGGCGATCAGCGGGCTCTATCTGCTGGCCGAGCCGCTGTCGCGCGAGGCGCCCGACGACCAGGACGCCGACACCCGGCCCGAGCCCGAGGACAGCCTGCCCGAATGGGGGCCGATGGGCCTCGGCGCCGTCGAGGACGACGACGCGCCGGTGACGACGCTGCCGGCCTCGACGGTGGGTCTGGCGCTGTCCTTCATGCTGCTGGTCGGCTTCCTGGCCGGGGTGCCGCCCTTTGCCGGCTTCATCGGCAAGTTCGCCATGATCTCCGGCATGCTGTCGGACACCGCCGACCTGCGCGGCACCAACCCCACCATCGTCTGGGCCTTCATCGCGGTGCTGCTGGTCTCCAGCATCGCGGTGCTGATCGCGCTGCTGCGCTTCGGCATCGCGCGGTTCTGGGTGGCGCCGGGCGACCGCATCCCCGTGCTGGCGCTGGAGACCGCGCCGGTCATCATCCTGCTGCTGATGCTGCTGGACCTGACCGTGCAGGGCAACCAGGCGATGCGCTATACCCAGATCACCGCCCGCGACCTGCTGGCGCCGCCGGCCTATGCCGGGCCGGTTCTGACCGCCTCGCCCACCGCCGATCCCAAGCCGGAAAGCGGCGGTGCCTGGATGGAGAACTATCCCTCGCGCGCCGTGGCGGACGAGGACGGCGAGGCCGCCGGGACGGCCGGCGAGGCCGAGGCCGGCGATGTGGGCAG
>JBEBVF010000115.1:0-9636 GCA_040392885.1 Paracoccus sp. (in: a-proteobacteria)
ATACCCGGCGCGATCCACCGCCTCCGCCTCCCGCCCCGTCGCGGTGGAGGGCCGGCGATGATCGCGCTCCTCCAGCGGGATCTGGCGCTGACGCTGCGGGCCGGCGGTGGTTTCGGCCTCGGCCTCGCCTTTTACCTGATCCTCTGTACGCTGGTGCCCTTCGGCGTGGGGCCGGATGCGCGGGCGCTGGCGCCGATCGCGCCCGGCATCCTGTGGGTCGGCGCGCTGCTGGCCTCGCTGCTGTCGCTCGACCGGCTCTATGCGCTGGACCGCGAGGACGGCTCGCTCGATCTGCTGGCGACCAGCCCGATCCCGCTGGAAGGGGTGGTGGTGGCCAAGGCGGCGGTGCATTGGCTGACCACCGGCCTGCCGCTGACTCTGGCGGCGCCGCTGTTCGGGGCGCTGCTGCATCTGCCGGGGCCGGCGCTGCCCTGGCTGATGCTGACCCTGGCACTGGGCACCCCGGCGCTGTCGCTGCTGGGGGCGTTCGGCGCGGCGCTGGTCGTCGGGCTGAAGCGTGGCGGGCTGCTGCTGTCGCTGCTGGTGCTGCCGCTCTACATCCCGACGCTGCTGTTCGGGGCCGAGGCGGTGCGCCGCGGCGCCGCCGGATTGTCGGCGGCGACGCCGCTGGCCTTCCTGGCCGCGATCACCCTGGGCAGCCTGGCCCTGACGCCTTTCGCCGCAGCCGGCGCCTTGCGGGTCAATATGCGCTGAGCAGGCTTGAGACGCCCCCGGCGCGGGGTTAGAGGAATGCCATGTCGCTTTGGGAATACGCCAATCCGGTCAAGTTCATGCGCGCCTCGGGGCGGGTGATGGCGCCTGTCGCGGTGCTGGCGGGGCTGCTGTGCCTGGTCGGGCTGGGCTGGGGCTTTGCCTTCACCCCGCCCGAGGCCCGGCAGGGCGCCTCGGTCAAGATCATGTTCCTGCATGTGCCGGCGGCGATGATGGCGATCAATGCCTGGGCGATGATGCTGGTGGCCTCGCTGATCTGGCTGGTGCGCCGCCACCATGTCAGCGCGCTGGCCGCCCGCGCCGCGGCGCCGGTGGGCGCGGTGTTCTGTGCCGTCGCGCTGGTCACCGGCGCGCTCTGGGGGCAGGTCACCTGGGGCACCTGGTGGGAATGGGACCCCAAGCTGACCAGCTTTCTGGTGCTGATGCTGTTCTATATCGGTTATATGGCGCTGTGGAACGTGGTCGAGGACCCCGACACCGCCGCCGAGCTGACGGCGATGATGGTCATCGTCGGCTCGGTCTTTGCGGCGCTGTCGCGCTATGCGCTGCTGTTCTGGTCGCAGGGCATCCACCAGAACGCCTCGCTGTCGGTGGCCTCGGGTACCCGCATGGCCTGGGATTACAAGGCGCCGCTCTATCTGTGCATGGCGGGATTCGTGCTGCTGTTCGTGGCGCTGGTGCTGCTGCGCACCCGCACCGAGATCCGCCGCCGGCGGCTGGCGGCGCTGCGCGCCCGGCAGCTGGCGCGCGAAATGGAGGAGGCCCGGCGATGACCCTGCCCGAGACGCTGATCCTCGGCAAGCATGCCTTCGTGGTGCTGGCCTCCTACGGGGTGGGGCTGGCGGCGATCGGCGGGCTGATCGTCGCCTCGCTGGCCTCGGCGCGGCGCGCCCGCCGCGCGCTGGAGGCCGAGGAGGGCGCCCGCCATGGCTAGGGTCTCGCCGCTGGTGCTGCTGCCGCCGGCGCTGTTCGCCGGGCTGGCCGCGGTGTTCTATTTCGGGCTTGGTGGCGACAAGCAGCTGCCCTCGGCGCTGCTCGGTCGCGAGGCGCCGGCGCTGGCGGTGGCCGGGCTGGGCAGCCTGCCGCCGATCCCGGAGGGGATGCTGGCGGATGGCGAGGTCAAGCTGGTGAATTTCTGGGCGAGCTGGTGCGCGCCCTGCCGGGTCGAGCATCCCAACCTGTCGGCGCTGGCCGGCGAGGGGGTGCCGGTCTATGGCGTCAACTACAAGGACCGCCCGGATGCGGCGCTGGGCTTCCTGGCCGAGCTGGGCAATCCCTACCGCGCCGCCGGCGCCGACGAGAGCGGCCGCATCGCCCTGGAATGGGGCGTCTATGGCGTGCCGGAGACCTTCGTGGTGGATGGCGAGGGCAAGATCCTGTTCCGCTTCGCCGGCCCGGTCACCCAGCGGGTGATCGCCGACCAGTTGCGGCCGCTGCTGGACCCCAGGTGACGCTGGCCGGTTTCGTCCTTGCGGTGCTGGCATTGCTGCTGGCGCCGGGGCCGACCAATACGCTGATGGGGGTGGCCGGGGCGCGGCACGGGCCGGGCCGGGTGCTGCGGCTGCTGCCGGCGGAACTGGCCGGCTATCTGACCGTGATCCTGCCGCTGGCCTTTCTGGGCGCGCCGCTGCTGGCGGCGGCGCCGGTGCTGGCCTCGCTGCTGAAGCTGGCTTCGGCGCTCTGGGTGGCGGTGCTGGCGCTCCGGCTGTGGCGGGTGCGGGCCGGCGCCGCCGCCGCGGCCGTGGTCACCGCCCGGCGCATCTATGCCACCACCCTGCTGAACCCGAAGGCGCTGGTCTTCGGCCTCGTGCTGCTGCCGGGGCCGCAGGATGCCGCCTTCCCCGCCCGGCTGGCGCTGTTCGGCCTGATGGTCGGCGCCGCCGCGCTGGTCTGGGGCGGCGCGGGGGTGCTGACCGGGGGCCGGCGGCTGGAGACCGTGCAGCGGCTGGCCGCGATCTGGCTCGGCATGGTCGCGGCCTCGCTGCTGCTGGGGGCGGTGCCGGGCTGAGGTGGCCGGACCGCCCGGATGCGGACAGGGAGAGGCGTGCCGGAACAGAAAACGCCCGGGCGAGGCTGGGGCGCTGACCGGGCCGGCGGCTGGAGGCGGTGCAGTGGCTAGACGCGATCTGGCTCAGCGTGGTGGCGGCCTCGCTGATGCTGGGGGCAGTGCCGGGCTGAGGCGGCCGGACCGCCCGGCGCCGGGCAGGGAAGGGCGTGCCAAACGGGAAACGCCCCGGCAAGGCCGGGGCGTTTCGCTTTTCTGCAAGGTTCTCAGGCGCGGTTCTCAGGCGCGGGCGAGGTTGCGCAGCACGTAATGCAGCACGCCGCCGTTCTTGAGATACTCGATCTCGACCTCGGTATCGACGCGGGCCTTGAGCTGGATCACCTTCTCGCGCCCGTCGGCATAGCGGATGGTGCAGGGCACCAGCGACAGCGGCTTGAAATCGCCCTCCAGCCCGTCGATCGAGATCACCTCGTCGCCGGTCAGGCCCAGCGACTTGCGGTTGTCGCCGCCGGTGAACTCGAAGGGGATCACGCCCATGCCGACGAGGTTCGAGCGGTGGATGCGCTCGAAGCTTTCGGCGATCACGGCCTTGACGCCCAGCAGCACGGTGCCCTTGGCCGCCCAGTCGCGGCTGGAGCCGGCGCCGTATTCGACGCCGCCGACCACGACCAGCGGCACGCCGCGCTCCTTCCAGGCCATGGCGGCGTCGTAGATCGAGGTCGGCTCGCCGTCCGGGCCCTTGGTATAGCCGCCCTCGACGCCTTCCAGCATCTCGTTGCGGATGCGGATATTGGCGAAGGTGCCGCGCATCATCACCTCGTGGTTGCCGCGGCGCGAGCCATAGCTGTTGAAATCGCGCGGGGCGACCTGGCGCTCGATCAGGTATTTGCCAGCCGGGGTGGTCGGCTTGAACGAGCCCGCCGGGCTGATGTGGTCGGTGGTGATCATGTCGCCGAGCAGCGCCAGCACCCGGGCGCCGTCGATATTGTGGATCTCGCCGGCTTCCCTGGACATGCCCTGGAAATAGGGCGGGTTCTGGATGTAGGTCGAGGTCGGCGGCCAGTCATAGGTCTCGCTGTCGGTGATCTCCACCGCCTGCCAGCGCTCGTCGCCCTTGAACACGTCGGCATATTTGGTCTGGAACATCTCGCGCGTGACCACGCTCTCGACCAGTTCCGAGACCTCCTTCGAGGTCGGCCAGATGTCCTTGAGGAACACCGGCTTGCCGTCCTTCGACACGCCCAGCGGCTCGGTGGTCAGGTCGATGTTCATGTCGCCGGCGATGGCATAGGCCACGACCAGCGGCGGGCTGGCCAGATAGTTGGCGCGCACGTCGGGGCTGATCCGGCCCTCGAAGTTGCGGTTGCCCGACAGCACCGACACCGCCACCAGGTCGTTCTCGTTCACCGCCTTGGAGATCGCCGGCTCCAGCGGGCCGGAATTGCCGATGCAGGTGGTGCAGCCGAAGCCGACGAGGTTGAAGCCCAGCGCGTCCAGATCCTCCTGGAGGTTGGCGGCGCGCAGATATTCCTCGACCACCTGCGATCCGGGCGCCAGCGAGGTCTTGACCCAGGGCTTGCGGTTGAGGCCGAGCGCGCGGGCCTTGCGGGCCACGAGGCCGGCGGCCATCAGCACATAGGGGTTCGAGGTGTTGGTGCAGGAGGTGATCGCCGCGATCACCACCGAGCCGTCATGCAGCTTGTAATCCGCGCCCTCGACGGCGGCGGACTTGTAGCCGTCGTGATGGCCGGGCAGTTCGTCCGGCGCCGGCGAGCCGCCCTCGGCGGTCCAGGCGCGGGTGCCGTTGCGGGCCGGTTCCGGCAGCTTGCGGGTGCCGCAGATATACTTGCGGAACTCGTGCGCCGATTCGGTCAGCGCCACGTGGTCCTGCGGCCGCTTGGGGCCCGAGATGGCCGGCACCACGTCGCCCTGGTCCAGCTCCAGCGTCGAGGAATAGACCGGGGCATAGTCGCGGGTGCGCCAGAAGCCGTTTTCCTTGGCATAGGCCTCGACCAGCGCGATGCGGGCCTCGTCGCGGCCGGTCTGGCGCAGATAGCGCAGGGTTTCGTCGTCGATGGGGAAGAAGCCGCAGGTGGCGCCGTATTCCGGGGCCATGTTGGCGATGGTGGCCCGGTCGGCCAGCGGCATGTGGTCGAGGCCGTCGCCGTAGAATTCCACGAACTTGCCGACCACGCCATGCTGGCGCAGCATCTGCACGACCTTCAGCACCAGGTCGGTGGCGGTCACGCCCTCGCGCAGCGCGCCGGTGACCTTGAAGCCGACGACCTCGGGGATCAGCATCGAGATGGGCTGGCCCAGCATCGCCGCCTCGGCCTCGATGCCGCCGACGCCCCAGCCCAGCACGGCCAGGCCGTTGACCATGGTGGTGTGGCTGTCGGTGCCGACCAGCGTGTCGGGATAGGCGACCGGGATGCCGTTCTGGTCGGCATCGGTCCAGACCGTCTGCGCCAGGTATTCCAGGTTGACCTGGTGGCAGATGCCGGTGCCGGGCGGCACCACGCGGAAGTTGTTGAAGGCGGTCTGCCCCCATTTCAGGAAGGTGTAACGCTCGATGTTGCGCTCGTATTCGCGCTCGACGTTGAACTGGAAGGCGCGGGGGGTGCCGAACTCGTCGACCATGACCGAGTGGTCGATGACCAGATCCACCGGGTTCAGCGGGTTGATCTTCTGCGCATCGCCGCCCAGCGCCTTGATGCCGTCGCGCATGGCGGCGAGGTCGACCACCGCCGGCACGCCGGTGAAGTCCTGCATCAGCACGCGGGCCGGGCGATAGGCGATCTCGCGCGGGTTCTGGCCGCCCTTCTGCGCCCATTCGGCAAAGGCGCGGATGTCGTCCACGCTGACGGTGCGGCCGCCATCCTCGAAGCGCAGCATGTTCTCCAGCACCACCTTCAGCGAGGCGGGCAGTTTCGAGAAATCGCCCAGCCCGGCCTCGGTGGCGGCGGGGATCGAGTAATAGGCAAAATCCTTACCGCCGACCGTGAGGGTGCGGCGGGTCTTGGCGGTGTCGGTTCCGGTGACGATGGGCATGGCTTGGCCTTCCTGTCCTTGGCGTGGCTCTGTCCGAAACTTCGGGCGGCGGGCGGGGCCGCCTTTCGGGCGGTGGGGAGCATTATACCGGAATGCCCCGGCTTGCACATGCAAACGAGGCGGCCCGGTCTGTATGCAATGGCATACCGCAAGCCGGTGGCGAAGGCAAGCGGGGCAAGAGGCGATTTCCGGTTCGTTGCGTGCCGGCCCGCACCCTGCGAGTGCAGCCTGCCGCCTGGTGATCCGGTCACCCGGCGCGGATGCTGCTGTTGCCTGTGGGGGTTCGATGCGGCGAGCACGCACCCTACGATTGCAGCCTGCCGCCCGGCGATCCGGTCGCCCCTGCGGGGATGCTGCTGTTGCCCAGGGGCGATCGGTGCGTGCGAGCGCGCACCCTGCGATTGCAACCACGCCGCCCGGCGATCCGGCCCCCGACCGCGCCCTTGGACGTAGGGTGCGTGCTGGCACGCACCGCACCTCGCCCTCGCGCGGCTCTCACCCCGCCCGCGGCTCCAGCCGCAGGCGGATGCCGTCGCGGCCGCGCACCGTCAGCCGCGCCACCGGCACCGGCGCCGCGGCGGTCTCCAGCCGGGCGGCGCGCAGCGCGAGTGCGATCATCAGCACCCCCTCGATCATGGCGAATCCGGCGCCCGGGCAGACGCGGGCGCCGGCGCTGAACGGGATATAGGCGCGGCGCATCATGGCGCGGCCGTTCTCGGTCTCCCAGCGGCCGGGATCGAATTCGTGCGGTGCCTCCCAGAGCCGCTCGTGCCGGTGCAGGTGCCAGGGCGACAGCACCAGCTGCGCCCCCTTCGGCACCGGGCGCTGGCGGAAGACGTGCGGGCCCGCGGCCTCGCGCACCAGCATCGGCACCGGCGGATAGAGGCGCATGGCCTCGCGGAACACCGCTCGCGTCGCCGGCAGGCGTGACAGGTCGGCGAAATCGGGCCGGGCGGGCAGGCCCGCGGCCTCGGCGGCCACCCGCTCCTGCCAGTCGGGCGCGGCAGCCAGCAGCCACAGCGACCAGGACAGCGCCGCCGCCGAGGTCTCGTGCCCGGCAAGGAAGAAGATCGCCACCTGATCCACCATCTCGTCGCGGTCGAAGCGGCGGCCGGTCTGCGGATCGGGGGTGGTCATGATCTTGGTGGCCAGGTCGTCGGGCGCGGTGCCGGCGGCGATGGCCGCCAGCCGCTCGGCCACCAGCTGCCGGATCAGGCCGCGGATGGTGGCGGCGGTGCGGCGGGTGCGGCGCGAATGCAGCCGCGGCAGCCAGCGGGGCAGGGGTACCAGCCCGGCCGGGTTCACGATCGGCTGCGCATCCTGATGGGCGCGGAAGGCGGCAAAGACCCGCGCGGCGATCTCGTGCTCGATCGGCAGCGAGAACAGGGTGCGGAAGATCGCGTCCGAGGCGGCGTGGCTGGCCTCCGGCTCGATGTCGATCTCCTGCCCGGTCCGGGCGGCCAGCCGCGCCTCCAGCGCCAGCGCCGCGTCGCGGATGGCGGGGAAGGTCTCGCGCAGGCGGCCGCCCTCGAAGGCCGGGTCGATGATGCGGCGCTGGCGCGCCCATTCCTCGCCATTGGTGACGAAGATCGAATGGCCCAGCAGCGGCGCCAGCCCCTCGCGCAGCCGGTTCGACTTGGGGAATTCCCGCGGGTCGCCGCGCAGGATCAGCGCCACCAGCTCCGGGTCGTTGCAGACGAAGCTGTGCAGGAAGGGCGCCCGGAACTCGGCCATCCAGGCGCGGTAGAAGCGTTCCGGCAGCGCCGAGAGCAGGTCGCGGCGGAAGGCGCGGGCCAGCCGCAGCAGGCCGCCGCGCCGCTCGCTGGAGGCGGGGCGGGGCGGGATCACGGCGCCCGGTCCCGGAAGGGCGATACGGCGCGGGTGATGCGGCCGGGCGAGTGGTGGCGGCCGGCAAAGCGTTCCGCCAGCGTCAGCGGCCCGGCGGTGATGGCGAAATAGTCGTAGCGTTCCGGGTGGTCGAAGGCGCACAGATACTGGAAATGCAGGCGGAACCAGCGATGGCGCAGCGCCTTCAGCCGCGCCGGCGACAGGGTCTGCGAGAAGGCCGCCGACAGCACCAGCGGCCCGTGGCGGCTAGCCGGCTCGACCCCGCAGGTGGCGACGGGATCGCACAGGCCGAAACTGCAGGCATCGCCGGGCGCGGTGACATCGACCCAGGCGACCGGGCTGGCCGAGACCGCGGCCAGATCGCCGCGCAGCCTCTGCGCCCTGGGCAGGAAGGCCGCCATCGGCACCACATGGCCCAGCGTCAGCAGCGCCAGCCGCGGGTCAGGCGGCTGGCGGCGGGCCAGTTCCGCCAGCACCGACACCGCCAGATAGGCGCCCGAGGAATGGCCGACGACCAGCACCTCGTCCCAGTCGCCCTCCAGCACCTCGGCCAGCCGGTCGGCAAAGCGGTCGATGCGCGCCTCCAGTTCGGGCGGGTAGGCGCCGCGCAGCCGGGCGGTGAAGGCATAGTCATGCATCAGGTAATGGGCGAACAGCCGCCCGTCGAGGCGTTTCCAGCCGATCAGCATGGCGGTGAAGGCCGCCGCCGCCAGCACCAGCCCCAGCCACCCGGGCAGCAGCCGGGCGGCGAGCCAGCCCAGCGCGGCCGCCGCCGCCAGCGCCAGCAGCGCCTGGCCGAGCAGCACGGTGACCGGATAGAGCGCCGCCAGCACCGGCCCGCGCCGCAGCCGCATCATCGCCGCCAGAGCCCCGGAGGCGATATAGATCCAGGCGGTGCGGGCCAGCTGGCCATAGGTCGCCGCGATCGACCGCCCCATGCTGGCCGCCACCACGTCAGACCAGACCAATACCTCGATCTCGGCCTCGACCCGGCGGGGATGCAGCGCTGCCGGCGGCGGGGCGTGGGGTGGGGCGGGGGACGATGAGGCTTCGGGCTTTGCGGTGGTTGTCCTTGCCCGAGAGTCCGGTGCGTGGGACGCAACCGCCGTCCCGGCCTCGGCGATCTGCCCTCCACCCGGCGCCGCCGTCCCCGGCTCGGCATCCGGCCCGTCCGGTGGCGCGGCCATGGTTCCGGTCGCAACGCCTGCCTCGACGGCGGGCGCCTTGGCTGTCCCGACACGGGCGGGTTGCGCGGCGGACCGCGCCTCCGTTCCGGCAACCGGGCCTTGCCCGCTCTGCTGAGCGACCGCCTCGGCTTGGGGACCGTCTTCAATGGGGAGCGGTGCTGCCATCCCGTCGCCGGGAGCGGAGATGCCGCCCTGGCGGAGCGGTGATCCGGCCTCCTCCGTGGGCATGGCGAGAGCCTCGGGCGGAAACTCTGCCGTCACCCCCCAGCCGAAGCCGGCGCGGTCCTTGCGCGCGCCCATGGTCAGGGCATAGCCGACGATCCGCGCCTGTTCGGCGCCTTCGCGACGGTAAAGCTCGCGATAGCGGCGCGGGGGGATGGGGTCGTAGCCGGGAATATACAGCACCCGGCGGCGGGCCACGGCCATGATCGACGATCCCTTCTTGCGCGGCTGCAAGGATAGCGCAGGGCGCCGTGGTGACAATGGCTTCGCCACCCTTTCGCTGCCGCGCCGATGGCGGTGCCGGCGCGGCGGGTCCGGTCGCGAAGAGAGGAAGCGGGCACGGCGAGGCTTCTGGCTGGCGCCCGCGTCCATGACCCCGTTCCCGCCGTTTTTTGCCGCGCCTGCGCGATGATGTTTTCGCCATCCGCGCCCCGGCGCCTTTCCCTTGCCGGCGCGAAGCCTTAGGTTGGCGGCCAACAGGCGGGCCAAGGGGGGCGGTATGTCCTTTTTCTCCAAGCTGCGCGAGCGGCTGACCAAATCCTCCTCGCGCATCGGCGGCGGGCTGGACGAGCTGGTGGGCGAGGGCGATGG
>JBEBVF010000116.1:0-9612 GCA_040392885.1 Paracoccus sp. (in: a-proteobacteria)
GCCGGTCAGGCCGCCGCGGCCAGCAGCGCCTTCAGCACGCGGCCGAATTCGTGCTTGCTGATCGCGCGGCCCTTGATGTCGGTATCGACGCGATGCACCAGCACCATGTCCAGCGACGGGATCACCATGCAGTAATGCCCACCGGCGCCCACCGCCGCATAGGCGCCCGCGGGCGTGCGCAGGCCGGGCGCGAACACCCCGTCGCGCTCCAGCCACCAGCAATAGCCATAGGCGCCGCGATGGCCGGCATGGGAATAGGGCATCACGTTCTCCGCCGCCCAGCCCTCGGGCAGCAGCATCCGCCCCGACCAGCGGCCGCCTTGCAGGAACAGCTGCCCGAAGCGGGCGAGGTCGCGGCTGGACAGGCGGAACGGATAGGCCGGGTGGCGCGAGACCTCGAACGGCTCCACCCAGGCATCCGGCGCCTCGCCCGCCAGCGAGAAATCCTGCATGCCGACCGGCCCGGCGATGCGCTGCGCGAAGGCCTCGGCGACGCTCAGCCCGGTCTGCTGCACGAAGATCGTGCCCAGGGCGTTGAAATCCCAGTTGTTGTAGCACCAGAAGGTGCCGGGCGCGTGGCTGTGGCGCTTTTCCTTGATCAGCCGCATCCAGTCGGTCTCGTAGCCGGCCGGGTGATAGATGCCCGAGCGCGCCATCAGTAGGTCATGCACCGTCGCCTGCCGCTCGATCTCGCTGAGGCCGTCCTTGTCGTCGATGCCGAGATCCGCCAGCGTTGCCTCCAGCCGGATGCGGCCCTCGGCCACGTCCTGCCCGATCAGCGCGGCGAGGAAGCTCTTGCGCATCGAATGGCACAGATATTTGCGGGTGATGTCGCCATGGGTGAACACCACCCGCCCGGCCTGCACCACCAGCATGCAGTCGGAATTCTGCCCCGCCAGCACGTCGCGCAGCCGGGCGGTGGCCTCCGGCTGCCAGCCGGCGTCCTCCGGGCTGTCGAGGATCACCCAGTCGCGGCCGGGATTGGTGTCGCTGCTCATGTCCTGCCTTTGTCCTTGTCCTTGAAGATGCAGTCCCGGTGGGGCGGCGGCGGGTCGGCATTCGTGCCGGCACCGCGCGCTGCCGCGGGGCCACCCTGAGGCCGCCCATGGGGCCTTGCCGAATGCGCCCCCTGCTGTCGCGGGACGCCCGGTCCTGTCGGGGCCGGATGGTCCGCCCCCGTCGCCCATCCTGCGGCCGGCCCCGGCGAAGGGCCGGCCTGCCCGCCGTCGCGGGCCTATTTGCCGGCCTTGCCGTAGTAGATGCGGAAGCCGTTCCAGGTCCAATCCTTCAGCGTGTCGCGCTGGGCGGCCACGTTGAGCGACTGCATGATATAGGCCATCGGCCCTTCCTGCATGATGTCGCGCTGCAACTGGTGATACAGCTCGGCGCGCTTTTCCGGGTCACGCTCGAACAGGGCCTCGTCGATGCGGGCGTTCATCGCCTCGTCGAAATAGGCCGAGCGCCAGGACGGATACTGCGTCAGCTGCGCCTCGAGCGCATTGTCGGGGTTGTAGACCAGCCGCGACAGCATGCCATGCGCATCCGGCACCGTGGCGCGGAAGCCCAGCATGGCGGCCTCGAAATCGCGGTTGCGGTGGCGGGCGAAGAGCTGGGCATTGGCCATGCGCTCGATGTTCAGGGTGACGCCGATCTGGGCGGCGTTCTGCTGGATCGACTGGGCGATCGGGTCGGCATAGGGATGCGAGCCGATGATCAGCGTGGCGGTGAACCCGTCGGGATAGCCGGCCTCGGCCAGCAATTCGCGGGCCTTGTCCAGATCGACATGGAAGGGCTGGCCCTCGGCCTCGTCCAGCGCCCCGAAGGAGCCCAGCGGCACCGGCGCCGCGCGCGCCACGCCGACGCCCTTCATCACCGAATCCGCCAGCCCCTGATAGTCGATCAACCAGCGCATCGCGAGGCGCACTTTGGGGTCGTCGAAGGGCTTCTTCGCCGCATTCATGCCCAGATAGAACTGCGAGGGGATCAGCGTCGAGACCACCTCGATTCCGTCGACGCTTTCCAGCGCGGCCAGATCCTCGGCGCCGAGGTTGCGGGCCACGTCGATATCGCCCTTCTCCAGCAGCAGGCGTTGGGTGCCCGGCTCGGCCACATGGCGGATCAGGATGCGTTGCAGCCGGGGCTTTTCGCCGTGGTAATGCTCGTTGGCCTCCAGCACCACCGCCTCGCCGGGATTCCACTGGCGCAGGCTGTAGGGGCCGACGCAGGCGGTATGCGATTGCAGATAGGCATTGCCGAGGTCGCCGTCCTTCTCGTTGGCCTCCAGCACGGCGCGGTTGAGCATGGCGGCCACCCGGTTCGCGGCGATCGAGGACAGGATCAGGCCGACCGGATAGGGCTTGTCGAGGGTCATCACCACCGTGCGGTCGTCGGGGGCGGTGATGCGCTCGGCGATGTTGTCCTTGGTAAAGCCGAATTCGGTCAGCTGCGCGGCATTGCCGAAGCCCAGCTGGACCACCCGCGCCATCGACCAGACCAGATCGCCGGCGGTGCCGGGGGTGCCGTCGGGAAACACGATGCCGTCGCGCAGGTGGAAGGTGATGGTCAGCCCGTCCTCGGACACGTCCCAGCTCTCGGCCAGCGACGGGACCGAGGTCGATTCGTCGTCCGGTGCGAAATTCGCCAGCGAGTCGCAGATATTGGTGATGAACTCGTCGGTGACCGCCTCGGCGATCTGGGCGGGATCGAAGGTGGTGATGGCGTCGATGTTATACGCCATGACCAGCGCGTTCGGCGGGGTCTCGGCCAGGGCCGGGGCGCCGAGCGCCGCGACCATGGCGCCGGTGGCGGCGAGAGTGCGGAATTTCACTTGGGTCTCCTCCTGTCGGGTCTGTTCGTTGGATGCGGGTCAGAGGTTGCGGGCCAGGAAGCCGGCGATGGCCTCGAAGGCGCGGGTCTTGGCCGCCTTGCGGGAAAAGCCGTGGCCCTCGTTCTCGATGCGCAGGATCTCGACCGGGCGGTCATGGCCGCGCAGCGCGGAATAGACCTGCTCGCCCTGTTCCATCGGCACCCGCGGATCCTCGGTGCAATGCACGATCAGCAGCGGCCGGGTGATGCGCTCGATCCGGGTCATCGGCGACAGCTCGTGCAGCATGGCGGCCTGCGTGACCGGATCGCCGTATTCGGCGGCGCGCAGCACCTGCCGCCAGGGGCCGGTGGTCCTCATCATGGTGGTGAAGTTCGACACGCCGTAGAGGTCGACGCCGCAGGCCCAGGCCTCCGGCGCCTCGATCAGCGCCGCCAGCACCATGAAGCCGCCATAGCTCTGGCCCATCACGCCGATGCGGGCGGCGTCGGTATCGGGGCGGGCGGCGATATGGTCGCGGATCGCCAGCAGGTCGCGCACCGAATCCATGCGCTTCTCGCGGTCGTCCAGCGCGCAATAGGCCCGGCCATAGCCCGAGGAGCCGCGCACGTTCGGTGCCACCACCATGATGCCCTGGTCCAGATACCAAGCGATGTCGGGGCGGAACTGGGCCTTCCATTGCGATTCCGGCCCGCCATGCACCAGAAACAGCACCGGCCAGCCGGAGGCCGGGCGCGGTCCGGGCGGGATGTGCAGGAAGAACGGCACCGACAGCCCGTCGAAGCTGTCGATGCGGTGCAGCTCGGCGGCGACATGGCCGGTCCCGGTCGCGGGGGCGGGGGTCAGGCCGAGGCAGCGGAACCCTTCCGCCGCGTGCCAGGACCACAGGTCGCCGGGCTGCGACGGGCTGGCGAAGTCGAAGATGATCCGCCCGCTATCGCCGGCAAAGATTAGGTCGTTGATCTGCCCCGCACCCGGGGCGCCGATGGCCTCGACCGCGCCGGTGGCGGGGTCCAGCATCTCGATGCCGATCAGCCCCTCGCGGTTGACCAGACAGGCGATGCGGTCGCGGGCGGGGTTGAGCACGATCTTCTCGATCTCCCAACCCGGCACCTCGTGGACCGGCGTCAGCGCGCCGGTGGCGAAATCGAGGCGGCAGGGCCGGGTCACGTCGCTGCCCTGATCGGTCAGCAGGAAGGCGCCCTTGCCGTCCTTGTCCAGCCGCGCCTGAAGATATTGCACCGGCCCGTCATGGGGCAGGATGGCCTCGGTGGCGCCGGTCTCGGGATCGACCCAGAGCAGGTCCTGATCGCGCATCGAGCGGCGCGAGTCGCGCAGCAGGATGCGGCCGTCGGGGGCGAAGGCCAGCGCCTCGGCGAAGCCCTCGCCCTGCCAGACGCGGCGCGCCCCGCCGCCAGCGAGGTCGAGGATATGGAGGTCCATCTGCCGCGCGTCGCGCAGGTTGGCGGTGAAGGCGATGCGGTCGGCCTCCGGCCCCCAGGCGCCCCATTGATGCACCCGGCCGGGCGCCGCGGTCAGAGGGCGCGGCGTGCCCTCGGCATCGGGGATCAGCCAGATCTGGAAACGCTCGTCCATGCCGCGATCGGTGGTGAAGATCAGATCGCGGCCCTTGGGGGCAAAGGCGAGGGCAATGACGCGCTCGGGCCCGTCGGTCAGCTGCCTTGGCTGGCCGGCGGGGTGGCCGTCGCGCATCGGGCAGGTCCAGATCTGGTTGACGCCGCTGCGGTTGGACAGGAAGGCCAGCAGCCCGCCATCGGGCGAGAGCACGGGCTTGCCGCTCTCGGGCAGGGCGATGTAGTCGGCCATGGCGGGGGTGCTGCCGGGTCTGGCCTGCGATGTCCTGGCTTGTGATGTCAACGCCTGTCTCCTCTCCTGCCGGCTCCTTGCGGATGCGGTGGATTGAGCCCCATCGCCGGGGCAAGTTCCAACGAAGCTTTGGAAAGATTCCAGTTATTTCCCGCATAGTTTGGAGGCTGCGCCGGCGGCTGCGGAAAACGGCGGTGCGGGCGGGCGTTTTGCGTTTCCGGTCATGGGGTTGCTTCGGGGGATACTTGCGGATCTGGAACGGCTCTCGCGCAGGGGGGAGGCCGCCGCGCAAGCCTTTGCCTGGATTGTCGAGCCGAGAGGATTGCCGGAACCCGGCGATCGGGGGCGGAAAACCCGGCGGCCACGGGCGGGAAGGCGCGGGGCCGGCGGCTGGCGGGTCGCACCCCCCTTGCCGGTGCTGGCCTTTGCGGGGGCTTGCCTCTATAGCGGCGCTCATGACCGAGACCCTGCCGCCGTGCCCCGAATGCGCCTCTGCCTACACCTATCGGGTGGATGTCCTGCTGACCTGCCCCGAATGCGGCCATGAATGGCAGCCCGGCGCGCCCGACGAGGAGGCGCCGCAGGTGCGCGACAGCGTCGGCAACCTGCTGCGCGACGGCGACAGCGTGACCGTCATCAAGGACCTGAAGGTCAAGGGCTCCTCGGCGGTGGTCAAGGTCGGCACCAAGGTGCGCGGCATCCGGCTGGTCGATGGCGATCACGACATCGACTGCAAGATCCCCGGCATCGGCCAGATGGGCCTGAAGTCGCAATTCGTGAAGAAGGTGGCCGAGTAGCCCGGCCGCCGGGCTGCCCGCGGGTGCCTGGGTGGAGGGATCGCCCTCCGGGTCGAGGGCGACTGCTCCCCCGCGCCTGCGGACACCGTGCCGGTCGCAGGGCAGGGCGCGCCGGGCAGGGGTCGTGGTCAGCCGGCGTATTCGGCGTCGGTGACCTGCGCCAGCCAGTCGACGCTGCGGCCATCCTCGACCTCGTGAATGGCGATATGGCTCATCGCGGTCATCGGCGCGGCGCCGTGCCAGTGTCTTTCGCCGGGCTCGAACCAGACCACGTCGCCGGGGCGGATTTCTTCCACCGGTCCGCCCGCGCGCTGCACCCGGCCGAGGCCGGAGGTGACGATCAGCGTCTGGCCCAGCGGATGCGTGTGCCAGGCGGTGCGGGCGCCCGGCTCGAATGTGACAAGCGCGCCCTGCACCCGGGCGGGATCGGCAGGGTTGAACAGCGCGTCGATGCGCACCCGGCCGGTGAACCAGTCGGCGGGGCCGGGGCGGGACGGGGTCTGGCCGGCGCGGTGGATCTGCATGGCGGTCTCCTGTGCTGGGGCTTGCCCGTCACCGTCGCCGGTGTCGGCCGGCTTCGCAAGCCCGGGCTTGCGGGGCGGCTGCGAAAGCCGCGTCCCGGCCGCTTCCCGGCTGTTGCGCGCCAAAGCCGATTGCCTGCGGGCGCCGCTTTGGCTATCGGGGGCGCAGCGGATCTTGCAGGTGGGAATTGCCATGAGCGACGGGAAGAACGGGCTGACCTATGCGCAGGCCGGGGTCGATATCGATGCCGGCAATGCCCTGGTCGAGCGGATCAAGCCGGCGGCGGCCTCGACCCGGCGCAGCGGGGTGATGGCGGGTCTGGGCGGCTTCGGCGCGCTGTTCGATCCGCGCGCGGCGGGCTATGCCGACCCGGTGCTGGTCGCGGCGACCGATGGCGTCGGCACCAAGCTGCGCATTGCCATCGACAGCGGCGAGCTGGACGGGATCGGCATCGACCTGGTGGCGATGTGCGTCAACGACCTGGTGTGCCAGGGGGCCGAGCCGCTGTTCTTCCTGGATTATTTCGCCACCGGCAAGCTGTCGGTGGACGAGGCCGCAAGGGTGATCGAGGGCATCGCCGCCGGTTGCCGCGGCTCGGGCTGCGCGCTGATCGGCGGCGAGACCGCCGAGATGCCGGGCCTCTATCAGGCCGGGGATTTCGACCTTGCCGGCTTTGCGGTCGGCGCCATGGAGCGCGGCACCGAGCTGCCCCGCGACGTGGCCGAGGGTGATGTGCTGCTGGGTCTGGCCTCGAACGGGGTGCATTCCAACGGCTATTCGCTGGTGCGCCGCGTGGCCGAGCTGACCGGCATGGGCTGGGATGCCGCCTGCCCCTGGGGCGAGGGCAGCCTGGGCGCGGCGCTGCTGGCGCCGACGCGGCTTTACGTGCGGCCGGTGCTGGCGGCGATCCGCGCCGGTGGCGTGCATGCGGCCGCCCATATCACCGGCGGCGGCCTGACCGAGAACCTGCCCCGCGTCTTGCCGGAAGGACTGGGCGCGCGGGTCGATCTGGACCAGTGGCGGCTGCCGGGCGTGTTCAGCTGGCTGCGCGCGGCCGGCGGCATTGCCGAGGCCGAGATGCTGAAGACCTTCAACTGCGGCATCGGCATGATCCTGGTCGTGGCCCCGGACCGGGCCGAGGCGCTGGCCGGGCTGCTGTCGGAGGCGGGCGAGACCATCTGTCGCCTCGGCGAGGTCGCGCCGGGGCAGGGCGTCGCCTATTCCGGGGCGCTTGCGTGAAGCGTGTCGCCATCCTGATCTCGGGCGGCGGCTCGAACATGGTGCGGCTGGTCGAGAGCATGACCGGCGACCATCCCGCCCGCCCGGTGCTGGTGCTGTCGAACAATCCGGAGGCCGGCGGGCTGGCCCGGGCGCAGGCGATGGGCGTGCCCATAGCGGTGGTCGATCACCGCCCCTTCGGCCGCGACCGGGCGGCTTTCGAGGCGGCGCTGTCGGCCCCCCTGGAGGCGGCGGCCCCCGACATCATCTGCCTTGCCGGATTCATGCGCATCCTGACCCCGGATTTCGTGCGCCGGTGGGAAGGGCGGATGCTGAACATCCACCCCTCCCTGCTGCCGAAATATCCCGGCCTGCACACCCATGCCCGCGCCATCGAGGCCGGCGATGCCGAGGCCGGGGCCAGCGTGCACCTGGTCACGCCGGAACTGGATGCCGGGCCGATCCTCGGCCAGGCGCGGGTGCCGGTGCTGCCGGGCGATACGGCCGAGGCGCTGGCGGCGCGGGTGCTGGTGGCCGAGCATCGCCTGTATCCGCGGGTACTTGCCGAGTTTGCCTCGACACTTTCCTGACCCGGGCCGCGCGGCGCCGTTGCCCCGGCGCCCGTTGCGGCGGGCGGGCGGTTAGGCAATCGTCAACCAATCCCCGACAGTGTCCCCCTCGTTCCTGCGGGGCAGCCGGCCCGGCATATGCGAGGGGAAACTGAGATGAACATTGCCATCACCGACGGGCTGGTCCTCGATCCGCCGGGCTTCGCCGCGGGTCTGGGCGTCTGGTCGCGCGAGCACGGGACGCCGGGCAGCGCCACCTGGGCCGGGGCCAGCAATGCCGGGATCGTGGCGGCGGATGCCGATTTCGGCACCTGCCTGGAGATCACCAAGCAGGAAACCACCACCCGCCTGCGCTTCATGGGCGAGACGCCGATCCTGCCCGGCACCTATCTGCGCATCTCGGCGCGGCTGAAGGTGATCGCCGGGGCGATGCCCGCGGTGCAGATCGGCGCCTTTGCCGGCAATGCCGCGCGCAAGCGCATCACCACCGTCACCGATACCGGCGCCAGCGTCACGCCCCCCGGCTATAACCGCGTGGTCACCGTCAGCGCCATTGTCGGCACCGGCAGCCGGCCCGGCGTCGGCATGGCTTGGGGGCGCGAGGCGGTCTATGGCCATTTCGGCCTCGACCTGACCGGCGCCAATGGCGGCACCCTGCGCATCGAGTCGCTCCGCATCGAGGACTGCACCGCCGATTTCCTGCGCAAGATGCTGGACTGGGTGGATGTGCGCGATTTCGGCGCCCGGGGCGACGGGATGACCGATGACACCGCCGCCTTTGCCGCCGCCGATGTCGCCGCCAACAGCCGCGAGGTGGTGGTGCCGGAGGGGACGTATTTCATCGGCTCCAACCTGTCGATGAGTTCGCGGGTGCGTTTCGTCGGCCGGCTGGTCATGCCGCGCAGCGCCCGGCTGGCGCTGATGGAGAATTTCGACTTTCCCAGCTATGCCGATGCCTTCCAGGACGAGACCGAGGGTTTCAAGCGCGGCCTGCAGGCGCTGTTCGGCTGGACCGATCACGGCACCTTCGACCTGCGTGGCCGCCGCGTCGACCTGACCGAGCCGATCATGATCCACGAGATCGCCCCCGGCGTGCCGGCCTATTCCAACCGCCGCGTGCTGGCCAATGGCCAGATCCGCGCCGTGCCCGGCCCGGGCTGGCAGACCGGCACCGCCACCAGCACCGCCACCTACAGCCCCGGCCAGTCGCGACAGCTGAGCGAGGTCGAGAACGTCGCCAATATCGAGGTCGGGTCGCGCGTGATCGGGCCCGGCGTCGGCCGCGAGGTCTATGTGAAGGCCCGCAACCTCGCCGCCCGCACCCTGACGCTGAGCCAGCCGCTGCATGGCGGCGCCGGCACCCGCAATCTCACCTTCGAGCGCTATCGCTATGTCCTCGATTTCTCGGGGGTCAGCAAATACGACCGCTTCAATATCAACGACGTGGATTTCACCCTCGACGGCGAGGCCAGCTGCCTGATGCTGCCGCCGGAGGGCGAGATGTTCCACATCCGCGACTGCTATGTCGCGCGGCCGAAGGACCGGGCGATCACCTCGATCGGGCGCGGCTGCCAGGACCTGCTGATCGACCGCTGCCAGTTCCTGTCGAACGAGATGGGGGCGCTGGCGCAGACCCGGACCTCGGTGGCGATCAACGTCAATGCCAACGACACCAAGATCCGCGACAACCGCTTCGTGCGCTTCGGCACCTTCCTGGTGGCGGCGGGGGCCGGGCACATCATCAGCGGCAACCACTGGTTCCAGGGCGACGGCGCCAATCCCGGCCTGCGCACGCCGGGGCTGGTCCTGGTCGGCACCAATGTGCAGACCACGATCACCGGCAACTACATCGACA
>JBEBVF010000117.1:0-9085 GCA_040392885.1 Paracoccus sp. (in: a-proteobacteria)
CCATCCTCTATCCGCCGACGCGGCCGGATTGCGACGTGGCGGTGCTGTTCATCGAAACCTCGGGCTGCCTGCCGATGTGCGGGCACGGCACCATCGGCACCATCACCATGGGCATCGAAAATGGCCTCATCACCCCGCGCGAGCCGGGGCGCCTGTCCATCGAAACCCCGGCCGGCAAGGTCGACATCACCTATCGGCAGGAGGGCCGCTTCGTCGAGGAGGTGCGGCTGACCAATGTGCCGGGCTTTCTTTACGCCGAGGGCCTGACGGCCGAGGTCGAGGGGCTGGGCGAGATCGTGGTCGATGTGGCCTATGGCGGCAATTTCTATGCCATCGTCGAGACGCAGAAGAATTTCCGCGACATGGCCGACCATACCGCCGGGGAACTGGTCGGCTGGTCGCCGAAGCTGCGCAAGGCGCTGAACGAGAAATACGAGTTCGTCCATCCCGAGCATCCGCAGATCAACGGTCTGTCGCATATCCTGTGGACCGGCGCGCCGACCCAACCCGGCGCCCATGCCCGCAATGCGGTCTTCTATGGCGAGAAGGCCATCGACCGCAGCCCCTGCGGCACCGGCACCTCGGCGCGGATGGCGCAGCTGGCCGCCAAGGGCCGGCTGAAGGTCGGGGACGAGTTCTGGCATGAGAGCATCATCGGCAGCATCTTCAAGGGCCGGGTCGAGGCGGCGGCGGAGGTCGCGGGCCGGCCGGCGATCATCCCCTCCATCGGCGGCTGGGCGCGGCAGACCGGCATCAACACCATCACCATCGACGACCGCGACCCCTATGCGCATGGCTTCGTGGTGAAATGAGCATGCGGGGGCAGGCGGTGCTGGCGGGCGAGGCGGCGGGGCCGATCCTCGCCGCCACCGAGCCGCTCAGCTTCTGGGGCGGCGTCGATCCGGCCACCGGCCGGGTGATCGACGTGCATCACCCGCTGCATGGCGCCTGCCTGACCGAAACCATCCTGATGCTGCCGGGCACGCGCGGCTCCTGCACCGGCTCGGGGGTGATGCTGGACCTATGCCTGACCGGGCGCGCCCCGGCGGCGCTGGTGTTCGCGGAGCCCGAGGACGTGGCGACGCTGGGCGCGCTGATCGCGGCCGAGATGTTCGGCCGCCATATCCCGGTGCTGCGGCTGTCGCCGGAGGCTTTCGCGGCACTGGCCGGGAAGGGTGAGGCAAGGGTCAGCCCGGCGGCCATCGAGGCCCCCGGCCTGACGCTGCCGCTGGTCCCGCCCGCAACCGCTGCGCTGGACCTGACCGAAGGGGACCGCACGATGCTGGAGGGCGCCCGGGGCGAGGCTGCGCGGCAGGCGATGCGGATCATCTGCGCCATGGCGGGCAATCAGGGCGCGGCGCGGCTGATCGACGTGACCCGCGGCCATATCGACGGCTGCATCTATGCCAGCCCGGCCAACCTCACCTTCGCCGAGGCCATGGCCGATCTGGGCGCCAAGGTGGTGGTGCCGACGACGATGAACGCGATTTCCGTCGATCACGGCCATTGGCGCGAACAGGGGGTGCCGCCCGATTTCGGCGGTCCGGCGCAGCGGCTGGCCGATGCCTATACCCGCATGGGCTGCCAGCCGACCTTCACCTGCGCGCCCTATCTGCTGGACGATCCGCCGGGCAAGGGCGAGGCCATTGCCTGGGCGGAATCCAACGCGGTGATCTATGCCAATTCCGTGCTGGGCGCGCGGACGGCCAAGCACCCGGACTTTCTGGACCTGTGCATCGCCTTGACGGGCAGGGCGCCGCTGTCGGGGGTGTATCTGGAGGAAAACCGCGTGGCGCGGCGGGTGATCGAGGTGGATCTGCCCGAAGGCGCCGACGATGCCGTCTGGCCGCTGATCGGCTGGCTGGCCGGGCGGGCGGCGCCGGACCTCATCCCCCTGCTGCGGCTGGGCGGTGCGCGGCCGGGACCGGAGGCGCTGAAGGCGGTCTGCGCGGCCTTCGGCACCACCTCGGCGGCGCCGATGCTGCATGTCGAGGGGGTGACGCCCGAGGCACATCTGCTCGCCCCCGATGCCGACCACGCCACCATCACCCGCGCCGACATGGCGGCGGGCTGGCGCGAGTTGAACGGGGGCCCGGATACGGTGGAACTGGTCGCCATCGGCAGCCCGCATGCCTCCATGGCCGAGGCGCGGGCGCTGGCCGATGCGCTGGACGGGCGCAAGGTGGCGATCGCCACCATCCTGACCACCGGAAGGCAGGTGATCGACGCCGCCCGCGCCGATGGCACGCTGGCGCGCTTGCAGGCCTCGGGGGTGCAGGTGCTGCCGGACCTGTGCTGGTGCTCGATCTCCGAGCCGGTGTTTCCGCCCGAAACCAAGGCACTGATGACCAATTCCGGCAAATATGCCCATTACGGGCCGGGCCTGTCGGGCCGCGCCATCCGTTTCGGCGGCCTCGCCGCCTGTGCGCAGGCGGCGCTGACCGGCCGCGCCCCCCGCGACCTGCCCCATTGGCTGGAGTAGACCCATGCGCAGCACCAAGACCGTTCACGTCATTTCCGCCCATGCCGAGGGCGAGGTCGGCGATGTCATCGTCGGCGGCGTCGCCCCGCCGCCCGGCGACAGCATCTGGGAACAGTCGCGCTTCCTGTGGAACGACAAGACCCTGCGCAACTTCGTGCTGAACGAGCCGCGCGGCGGCGTCTTTCGCCATGTCAACCTGCTGGTGCCGCCGAAACACCCGCGGGCCGACGCCGCATTCATCATCATGGAGCCGGAGGACAACCCGCCCATGTCCGGCTCCAACTCGATCTGCGTGGCCACGGTGCTGCTGGACAGCGGCATCCTGCCGATGACGGAGCCGGAGACGCATATCACGCTGGAGGCGCCCGGCGGGCTGGTGCGGGTGCGGGCCGAGTGCCGGGGCGGCAAGGCCGAGCGCATCTTCGTGCAGAACCTGCCCAGCTTTGCCGCCAGGCTGGATGCGGCGCTGGAGGTCGAGGGGCTGGGCACGCTGCGCGTCGATACCGCCTATGGCGGCGACAGTTTCGTCTTTGTCGATGCGCAGGCACTGGGCTTTGCGCTGACCCCGGACGAGGCCCATGACATCGCCACGCTGGGCATGCGCATCACCCGTGCCGGCGACGAGCAACTGGGCTTTCATCACCCGGAGAACCCCGACTGGCGGCATTTCTCCTTCACGCTCTTCGCCGGCCCGGTCGACCGGCAGGGGACGGAACTGCGCGCCGGCTCCGCCGTGGCGATCCGGCCGGGCAAGATCGACCGCTCGCCCACGGGCACGGCGCTGTCGGCGCGCATGGCGGTGCTGCATGCCCGCGGCCAGATGGGCATGGGCGACCGGCTGACCACGGTGTCGCTGATCGGCTCGACCTTCCAGGGGCGGATTCTGGGGGAGACCACGGTGGGCGAGATCCCCGCGATCCTGCCCGAAATCTCCGGCCGCGGCTGGATTTCCGGCATCCACCAGCACCTGCTGGACCCCGACGACCCCTGGCCCGAGGGCTATCGCCTCAGCGATACCTGGGGCGCGCGCTGACCGCGCCCCTTCCGGCACCCCACCCGCCAAGGCATTGATGAAATTTCACGCTTTCGGTGGACAAGGTGGTCCCGTTCCGGCAGGCTTGCCGCAAAAGGCCGGCAAGGCCGCGAGGGGCGACGAACCGGGGAGGGGCGCGCAACCATGCAGCAAGCGAGACGATGGAGGGTTTATGACCCCCGCCTGGCCTGGGTGCTGGTCGCACCGTCGCTGATCCTGCTGGTCTGCCTGCTGGTGCTGCCGATCCTGGTGATGCTGGTCTATACCTTCTTCACCTTCGTCACTGCCGGCGTCGAATCGGCCACGCTGACCTGGGCGAACTGGCAGGAATTCTTTACCGACAGCTATTACCACGGCTTTCTGTTCAAGACCTTCCGCGTCGGCGTGACCACCGCCATCATCTGCGCGGTGCTGGGCTATTTCCCGGCCTATTTCATCTGGGCGACCAGCTTCCGGCACAAATGGCTGCTGCTGCTGCTGCTGATCGTGCCGTTCTGGATCAGCTTCACCATCCGCACCTTCTCCTGGATTCACATCCTGGGCGAGCAGGGGCTGATCAATGTCACCCTGATGAAGCTGGGGGTGATCTCCGCGCCGCTCTCCATGCTCTATACCGAGGGGGCGGTGATCATGGGGCTGATCCATTTCCTGCTGCCCTACATGATCCTCAATGTCTATGTCAGCCTCGAAAGCATCGACCGTACGCTGATCGACGCCGCGCGCTCCATGGGCTGCACCAATGCCGAGGCCTTTCGCGAGGTCACGCTGCCGCTGTCGATCCCCGGCCTCGGCGCCGGGCTGCTGCTGTGCTTCGTGCTGGCGGCGGGCAGCTATGTCACCCCCGACCTGCTGGGCGGCAGCCGCGACGCGCTGTTCGGCAATCTGATTTATGACACCATCATGGGGCAACTGAACTGGCCGATGGGGGCAACGCTGTCCATCGTGCTGTTCGTCCTGCTGGGCTTTGTCGCCGCCGCCTACAGCCGCTATGTCGGCCTGTCGCAGATCGTCAAGGGGCTGAGCGCATGAGCGCGCGCTCTCCCTCGCATGAAGGCCGCTGGGCCTGGCGGCTGACCGGGCTGATCACCATCCTGGTCTATGTCTTCATGTTCGCGCCGATCCTGGCGGTGATCGTGCTGTCCTTCAACGAATCGCAGTTCGGCGGCTTTCCGATGACCGGCTTCAGCCTGCGCTGGTACGAGAAGCTGCTGACCAACGAGCCGGTGCTGGCCGCCTTCCGCACCTCGCTGTGGATCGCGCTGCTGACGGCGGCGGTGTCGACGCTGGTCGGCGTGGTCATGGCCTATGCGCTGGTGCGCTTCGATTTCCGCGGCAAGCAGGCGGTCAGCACCCTGGCGCTGATGCCGGCGCTGGTGCCGGAAACCATCCTCGGCGTCGGGCTGCTGGTGCTGATCCAGGCGCTGCACCAGCCGCGCACCATCCTGGTGCTGATCCTCGGTCATATCCTGCTGACGCTGCCCTATGTGGTGCTGATCGTGCAGGCGCGGCTGGTCGGCATCCGCCGCACCTACGAGGAGGCGGCGCTGTCGCTGGGCGCCTCGCGCATCGCCACCTTCCGCGCGGTGACGCTGCCGCTGCTGATCCCGGCGGTGATGGCCAGCGTCCTGCTGTCCTTCACCATTTCCTTCGACAACACCTCGGCCAGCCTGTTCTGGCGTCCGGCCGGGGTCGAGACCATGCCGACCCAGATCCTCGCCATGCTGAAGATCTCGATCAGCCCGGAGGTCAATGCGCTGGGCACGGTCATGGTGGTGATGACCGTCGGCATCCCGCTGATCGGCGGGCTGCTGATTCAGGGCGTCGTGCGGCTGCGCCGGCGCCTCAAGGAAAGTTAGACAAGGGAGGTTATCTTGAAACTGTCACTGACGAGAAAGCTGGAGCGGCTGACCGAGGCCCATGGCAACGGCGATATCGGCCGCCGCCAGTTCCTGACCCTGACCGCCGCCGCGGCCACCGCCGGCGGCCTCTATCTGCCCTGGTCGGGCCGCGCGCTGGCCCAGGATGTCAAGGAGGTGCGCTTCGACGGCTGGGGCGGCACCGTGCAGGAGGCCATCGACCGGCTGGCCTTCCAGCCCTATACCGCCAAGACCGGCATCAAGGTCGTGCAGGGCACCTTTGGCGACGAGAACGAGGTAATCACCAAGATCAAGACCTCGCGCCCCGGCGACTTTCAGGTGATCCATTCCTCGGGGGTCAACTACTACATCAAATATGTCAACGGCGGCTATAATTCCGAGCTGAACGAGGACAATATCCCCAACCTGCAGAACGTCGCCGTGGCGATGATCGAGCCGTTCCGCAAGATCACCCCGAAACTCTCGGCGGTGCCCTATGACTACGGCACCACCGGCCTGGCCTATAACAAGGATGTCATCTCGGAGGAGGAGATCCGCGAGCAGGGCGCCAATATCCTGCTGAACCCGGCCTACAAGGGGCGGATCGGCGGTTTCGACGACATGACCACCCGCGTCTGGTACGGCGCCTTGCAGACCGGCCAAGACCCCAACAACATCGAGGATATCGAGGCGATCTGGGCCAAGGTCCGCGAGGGCCGCGACCTGGCGCGCAAATACTGGTCCTCGGGGGCCGAGCTGATGGACCTGATGTCCAAGGGCGAGATCGTGGTCACCGAAGCCTGGTCGGGCCGCATCGCGCAATTGCAGGCCCAGGGCCATCCGATCGGCTATTTCGATCCGCCCTCCTCCTATGGCTGGATGGAGGACATGCTGGTCCTCAAGGGCTCGCCCATGGCGGAATGCGAGGAGCTGATCAACTTCATGCTGGAGCCGGAGACCGCCATCGCAGTCGCGGAAGGGCAGGCCTATCCGCCCTCGCTGGACCCGACCAAGGTGGAGCTGACCGACAAGGTCAAGGCGCTGCCGGCCTTCGACCCGACCGGCACCATGGAGTCGATCACCTTCGCCGACCCGGTCTACTGGGCCGAGCACGAGGACGAATGGGCCAAGCAATGGGACAGGATCTCCAAAGGTGCCTGAGCCGGATGCAACCATGACCGCCCGCCCCCCGGCCAGCGCGCCGGGGGGCGCCAGCGCGGTCGAGTTCCGCGACATCGAGATCACCTATGGCAAGTTCACTGCCGTGCAGGATTTCTCGCTGTCGATCGACAAGGGCAGCTTCGTTACCCTGCTGGGGCCGTCGGGCTGCGGCAAGACCACCATCCTGCGCTCGCTGGCCGGGCTGGTCGAGGTGACGAAGGGCCAGATTTCCATCGGCGGGCGGCGGGTCGACGACGTGCCGATCTACAAGCGCAATATCGGGCTGGTGTTCCAGAACTATGCGCTGTTTCCGCACAAGACGGTGTTCGACAACGTGGCCTTCGGGCTGAAATACCGCAACGTGCCCAAGGCGGAGATTGCCGGCAAGGTCGCCCGCGCGCTGGAGATGGTGCGCCTGCCCGGCACCGAGAAGAAGCTGCCCTCGCAGCTGTCCGGCGGCCAGCAGCAGCGCATCGCCCTGGCCCGCGCCATCATCTTCGAGCCGGAAGTGCTGCTGATGGACGAGCCGCTTTCGGCGCTGGACGCCAATATGCGCGAGGAGATGCGGGTCGAGATCAAGAAGATCCAGAAGGAGACCGGCATCACCGCCATCTTCGTTACCCACGACCAGGAGGAGGCGCTGTCGATGTCCGACCGCATCGTGGTGATGAATGCCGGCAGGGTCGAGCAGATCGGCACTCCGCAGGCGGTCTATGACGCGCCGGCCACGCGCTTCGTCGCCGATTTCCTCGGCAAGGCCAATCTGCTGGACGGCACGGTCACCGCCTGCGCCGGCGGCCGGGCGAGCGTGGCGCTGGCCATCGGCCAGGAGGTGACGGTCGCCACCCCGCATGCGCTGGCGCCGGGTGCCGCGGTCAGCCTGGTGGTGCGCCCGCAAAAGCTGGTGCTGGCCGAGGCCGGGGCGCCGAACCGGCTGGAGGGGCGCATCGTCTCGACCTCCTATCTGGGCAGCAATGCGGTCTACGAGGTCGATCTGGGCGGGGCGGTGGTGCGCGCCAATATCGCGCTGGCCGGCAATCCGCTGCACGAGGGCGAGGCCGTCGCCCTGACCGTGGCGCCCGATGCCACCGTGCTGCTGGACGCGGAGGGGCGCCGCATCGGCTGAGGCCGCCTCCGCTTGCGCCATCAAAGGCAAACGGCCGGCACCCGCATGGGGCGCCGGCCGTTCCTTTCGTTGCCGATGTCGGCCGTCAGGCCATCGGCTTCGGCTCGTCGCCCTCGGTGTCGAAATCGAAGCGCACGCCCTGGGCCAGCGGCAGCGCGGCGGAATAGTTCACCGTGCTGGTCTGGCGGCGCATGTAGGATTTCCAGGCATCCGAGCCGCTCTCGCGGCCGCCGCCGGTCTCCTTCTCGCCACCGAAGGCGCCGCCGATCTCGGCGCCCGAGGGGCCGATATTGACGTTGGCGATGCCGCAATCCGAACCGGCGGCCGACAGGAAGGTCTCGGCCTCGCGCATGTTCAGGGTGAAGATGCACGACGACAGGCCCTGCGGCACGTCGTTTTGCAGATGCAGCGCATCCTCGAAATCGTCATAGCCCATCACATAGAGGATCGGCGCGAAGGTCTCGGTCTTGACCACCTCGGTCTGGGCCGGCATCACCGCGATGGCCGGGGCGACATAGGCGCCGCCCTTGACGCCCTCGACGACCTCGCCGCCATGGACCGTGCCGCCCTGCTCGCGGGCGGCGGCCAGCGCGGCCTGCATGCCCTTCAGCGCGCCCTGGTCGATCAGCGGGCCGATCAGTACGCCTTCCTCGCGCGGGTCGCCGATCTTCAGCGAGCCGTAGGCCTTGACCAGCTTGGCCACCAGATCGTCCTTGATCGAGTTGTGGACGATCAGGCGGCGCAGGCTGGTACAGCGCTGGCCGGCGGTGCCGACGGCCGAGAACACGATGGCGCGCACCGCCATGTCGAGGTCGGCCGAAGGCGCCACGATCATGGCGTTGTTGCCGCCCAGTTCCAGGATCGAGCGGCCCCAGCGCGAGGCGACCTTCGGGCCGACCGCCAGACCCATGCGGGTCGAGCCCGTGGCCGACAGGATCGGCACGCCCTTGGATTCGACCAGCGCCGCGCCGATATCGGCGCCGCCGATGACCAGCTGCGCCAGCCCCTCCGGCGCGTCGTCGCCGAAACGCTTCAGCGCGCGCTCGAAGATCTTCATGGTCGCCAGCGCGGTCAGCGGGGTCTTTTCCGAGGGCTTCCAGATCACCGGATCGCCGGCGACCAGCGCCAGCGCCGCGTTCCAGCACCACACCGCCACCGGGAAGTTGAAGGCGGTGATGATGCCGCAGGGCCCCATCGGGTGCCAGGTCTCGGTCATGCGGTGGCCGGGACGCTCGGAGGCGATGGTCAGGCCGTAGAGCTGGCGCGACTGGCCCACGGCCAGGTCGCAGATGTCGATCATCTCCTGGACTTCGCCCAGGCCCTCGGAGGTGATCTTGCCGGCCTCCAGCGTCACCACCGCGCCCAGCTCGGTCTTGGCGGCGCGCAGCTCCTCGCCCAGCAGGCGCACCAGCTCGCCCCGGCGGGGG
>JBEBVF010000118.1:0-8961 GCA_040392885.1 Paracoccus sp. (in: a-proteobacteria)
CGGTGAGGATCAGGATCGGCGTGTCGATGCGCGACATGCGGATCTGGCGCAGCACGTCCATGCCATGCATGTCGGGCAGGTCCAGATCCAGCAGGATCAGGTCGTAATCATAAAGTTTCGCAAGGTCGATCCCCTCCTCGCCCATATCGGTGCGATAGGTGTTGTAACTGGCCTTGCCCAGCATCAGTTCGATGCTGCGCGCGGTCGCGGGATCGTCCTCCACCAGCAGGATTCGCATGTTGTCCCCCATTCGTGAACCTTTTGCGAATCACTAATGCGAAAAGGTTAATGCATCCTTACCGCCAAAGCGGCCGCGGCGATTCATATTTTATCGGGCTGGCGATTGTCGGCGATGGCCGCAATCTTCAGCCGCCCGACCCCGCCGGCGGCGTAATAGCGGGTCCAGAGGGTCAGCTCCTCCTCGGTCAGCCCGTAGCGGGCCAGCGCCTCCTCGCGCGTCAGCAGCCCGCCGCCGACGGCGCGGACCACATCGGCTTTACGGCTGGCGACCCATCGTGTATTGCGATCCGGCAGGTCGCCCACCGACATGAGTCCGCCATCGGGCAGCCTGACGACGCGGGGACCATCGCTCTTCTTCAGGAACATGTGCCTCTCCTTCACCGCAGCAGGGCCGGTTCTGCCATGCAGCCCTTAACATCCGGTTGAAGCCGCCGGCCCGCGCCCCCATCTGGGGCGGGAAAATGGCTCAAGATTTACGGAAACCGCGGAGGCATCATGCCCGACAGCGTCACCTTCAACAGCCTCGGCTTTGCCAAGCCGCCGTCGCAGACCCGGGTGGTGGTGGCGATGTCCGGCGGCGTGGACAGTTCCGCCGTGGCCGCGATGCTGGCCGAGGAAGGCTATGATGTGATCGGGGTGACCCTGCAGCTCTACGACCACGGCGCGGCGCTGGCGAAAAAGGGCGCCTGCTGCGCCGGCCAGGACATCCACGATGCGCGCCGCGTGGCCGAGGCCGTCGGTATCCCGCATTACGTGCTGGATTACGAAAACAAGTTCAAACAAAGCGTTATCGACGAATTCGCCGATGCCTATCTGGCGGGCGCCACGCCGGTGCCCTGCATTCGCTGCAACGAGCGGGTGAAATTCCGCGATCTGCTGGAAACGGCGCGCGATCTGGATGCGGATTGCATGGCGACCGGGCATTACATCCAGCGCCGGCTGGGGCCGCAGGGGCCGGAATTGCACATGGCCGCCGATCCGCTGCGCGACCAGAGCTATTTCCTGTTCTCGACCACCCGCGAACAGCTTGATTTCCTGCGCTTTCCGCTGGGACACCTGAAATCCAAGGCCGAGACCCGGGCGCTGGCGGCGCGCTATGGGCTCAAGGTCGCCGACAAGCCCGACAGCCAGGACATCTGCTTCGTGCCCAATGGCGATTATGCCAGCGTGATCAAGAAGCTGCGCCCCGAATCCGACCGGCCGGGCGAGATCGTGGACATGCAGGGCCGGGTGCTGGGCAGCCATCCCGGCGTGATCCATTACACCATCGGCCAGCGCCGCGGCCTCGGCATCGGCGGGCTGGAGGAGCCGCTCTATGTCGTGCGCCTCGACCCCGAGCTGCGCCATGTCGTCGTCGGCCCGAAATCGGCGCTGGCCACCCGGATCGTGCCGGTCAGCGGCATCAACTGGATCGGGCCGGGCGCCTTCCAGGCCGAGGCCGAGCGCCCGGTGATGGTGCGCATCCGCTCGACCCGGCCGCCGCGGCCGGCGATCCTGCGCCCGACGGGACCGAACGAGGCCGAGGTGGAGCTGTTGCAGGCCGAGGAGGGCGTCAGCCCCGGCCAGGCCTGCGTGTTCTATGCCGATGACGGCACTCAGGTACTCGGCGGCGGCTGGATCATGCTTCGCCGCCCGGCCCGGCGCTGATCCAGCGCCCCGACCACCGAGCGCGCGGCGCGCAGCCCCGGCGGCTCGCCGCCCTTGCCCAGCCGGCGCATGGTCTCGGCCATAGCCGCGCGCTGCGGGGCAGTGGCAAGCGGATCGGTCAGCAGCGGCACGAGCGCCGAGGCCATCGCCTCCGGCCGGCAGGCGCGGCCGAGGAATTCCGGCACGGCGCGGGTCTCGGAGACCAGATTGACCAGCGTCACCGTCTCCACCTTCAGCAGCGCGCCGATCAGCAGCCGCGACAGCGGCGCCATGTCATAGCCGATCACCATCGGCGTGTCGTTCGCCGCCAGTTCCAGGCTGACCGTGCCCGAGGCCGCCAGCGCCGCATCCGCCGCCCTGAAGGCCGCCCGCTTTTCCGCCGCGTCCAGCAGCACCAGCCCGTCGAACTGCGCCGCGATCTCGCGCGCCTCGGCCGCGACATGCGGCAGGGTCGGCAGCACCGCGCGCAGCCCCGGCACGGCTTTGGCCGCCAGCCGCACCGTCTGCGCGAAACGCGGCCCCAGCCGCGCCAGCTCGCCCCGGCGCGAGCCAGGCAGCACCAGCAGCAGCGGGCCGCTCAACCCGTGGCGGGCGCGGAAGGCGTCGGCCTCGGCCTCGCTCGCCGGCACCTCGGCCACCACCGGATGGCCGACGAAATCGCAGGACATGCCGGCGGCGCGCATCAAGGGCGGCTCGAAGGGCAGCAGCGCCAGCACATGATCGACCACCTGCGCCATCTTCGCCGCCCGCCCCGGCCGCCAGGCCCAGACCGAAGGCGCCACGTAATGGATCACCGGCAGGTCGGGGCGCCGGGCGCGGGCCAGCCGCGCCACCCGCAGCCCGAAATCCGGGGAATCGATGGTCAGCAGCGCATCCGGCGCCGCCTCGGCCACCGCCCGCGCGGTCTGGTGCAACCGCCGGCGCAGCAGCGGATAGCGGGCCAGAACCTCGGTCAGGCCCATCACCGACAGGTCGGACATGGGAAACAGGCTCTCCAGCCCCTGCGCCTGCATGGCCTCGCCGCCGATGCCGGAGAATTGCGTGCCGGGGGCCAGCTCGGCCAGCCCCGCCATCAGCGCCGCGCCCAGCCGGTCGCCGGAAGCCTCGCCGGCGACCAGGAACAGCCTGCGCGGCGCCTCAGTCATCCGCCGGCCGCGCCCAGAGGAACAGCCCGGCCTCGCGCGCCGCGGCCACGGCGGCCTCGGCTTCCAGCAGCATGACGCCGCCGGCCTCCCAGGCGATGCCGGCCAGCCCGGCGCGGGCGGCGCCCTCGACGCTGTGCGGGCCCAGCGCCGGCAGGTCGATGCGGCGGTCCTGACCCGGTTTCGGCGCCTTGAACAGCACGCCGCGCGCGCCCCGGGGATTGGGGCGGGCGCCGGCATGGCGGGCGACGAAATCCAGCATGGCATCGGTGCCGGGCAGGGTCTCGACCGCCAGGCACAGCCCTTGCGCCACCACCGCCCCCTGCCCCAGATCCTGCGCGCCCAGCGCATTGACGATGGCGGCGGCGCGGGCCGCGTCCTCGCGGTCGGCGGCGGTGGGGTTGCCGGCCAGCACGCCCGGCGGCACCAGCAGTTCCGGGGCGATCTCGGTCGCCGGGACGATGCGGAAGCCCGCCTCCTCGAACAGTGCCAGCACCACCCGCAGCGCCGCATCGTCGCCCGACTGCATCGCCGCCAGGATGCGCGGCACGAAGCTGGCGGTGCGCGGATCGAACATCTCCGGCTCCAGCCGCGGGCGGCGGACGGCGCCGGCAAAACAGACCCGGGTGACGCCCTGATCGGCCAGGTGGTCCATGAACGGCACCAGCCGCTCCAGCCGGAACGGCTCGGCCGCCAGCCCCTCGGGCGCGAACCCCTCCAGTGCCGCGACCAGCGGGTCGTCCAGCCGGGCGGCGATCAGCGGCGGCAGCCGCCCCTGCCCGGCGATCAGCGCCGTGCGCCCCTCAGCCGTCATGGCCGTCATGCGGGGTCAGGAAGCTGCGATCCGAGGGGCCGAGGATGAAATCCAGCACCTCGCGCTCCATCGCGCCCAGATCCGCCTCGCCGGCGCGGGCGCGGGCGGAATCGCGAAAGCCACCGCTGCCCAGCCGCGCCAGCAGGGCGCGCAGGGCGTTGATCTCGGCCCGGGCGGCGCCGCGGCGCTTCAGCCCCACCAGGTTCAGCCCGTGCAATGTCGCCCGCGGCCCCTGCACGAGGCCAAAGGGGATCACATCCGCCGTCACCATCGACAGGGCCCCGATCATGGCGCCGCGGCCGATGCGCACGAACTGATGCACGCCGGAGAGCCCGCCGACGATCACGTCGTCGCCCAGCACACAATGCCCGGCCACCGAAGCGTGGTTGACCAGGATCACCCTATCGCCCAGCCGGCAGTCATGGGCGACATGGGCGCCGGCCATGAACAGCCCGTCATCGCCGATCACGGTGACGCCGCCACCGCCCTCGGTGCCGGGATTCATGGTGACATGTTCGCGGATGCGGTTGCGGGCGCCGATGACCAGCCGGGTGCGCTCGCCACGGAACTTCAGGTCCTGCGGCACCTCGCCGATCGAGGCGAAGGGAAAGATCACCGTCCCCTCGCCCACCTCGGTCTCGCCGGCCAGCACGACATGCGATTTCAGCCGCACGCCGTCATGCAGCCGAACCTGGGCGCCGACGACGCAGAACGGCCCGACCTCGACCCCCGCGCCCAGTTCGGCGCCGGACTCGATGACGGCGGAGGGGTGGATCAGGGTGTCAGCCATCGGCTTTCGGAATGTCCATCATGGCGGTGAACGCCGCCTCGCAGGCCAGTTGCCCGTCGACGAGGGCGCGGCCCTCGAATTTCCACACCTTGCCGCCGGGGCGCTTGACGGTGACCTCCAGCCGCAGCAGGTCGCCGGGCACCACCATGCGGCGAAAGCGGCAGGCGTCGATGCCCATGAAATAGGTGAGCGTGTTGGTATCGGCCAGGTCGCGGCTGATGCCGACCAGCACGGCGGCGGTCTGGGCCATGGCCTCGACGATCAGCACCCCGGGCATCACCGGCTTTTCCGGGAAATGGCCCTGGAAATGCGGCTCGTTGCTGGTGACCATCTTGATGCCGGTGCAGGACTGGTCGGGCAGGATGTCCAGCACCTTGTCCACCAGCAGGAAGGGGTAGCGATGCGGGATGATGCGCTTGATCAGCGCCAGATCGGCCTCGGCCGGGCGGTGGCTGGGCGCGGTGGGGTCGGCCATCTCGGTCTCCGTCGTCTGCATGGTGAAGGCGTAGCGAAGGGCATGGGTGAAGGCAAGCGCGCCCTGCCGAAGCCGGCGGCGGGATGCAGGATTGCCCCGCGGCGGTGGCGTCGACGGTGGAGCGGGGGAAGGCTGGCGCCGCGGGACCGGCTCACCGCCGGCGCGGCCGGGACAGCCCCCCATCCTCGATCAGCCAGGCCGACACCGCCCGCCCGGCGATCAGCCCCAGCCCGGAAGCAAGGCCGCCGCGCTGCCCGGTCACCCTCTGCGCCCCGCGCATCACCAGCCCAGCCACCGATTGCCCGGGTTGAGACGGCGGGAGCGGAACGGGGCAAAGCCGGCGCCGCGAGAGCCATCTCACCGCCGGCGAAGCCGGGACAGCCGCCCGCCCTCGGTCAGCCAGGCCGCCACCGCCAGCCCGGCGATCAGCGCCAGCCAGCCCCAGCCCGGCAGCAAAGGCGCCGCGCGCTGGCCGGTCACCGTCTGCGCCCCGCGCGCCATCAGCCCCAGCCACGGCCCGGTCAGCGCCGTGCCATGCGCCGCCGCCCCCGGGGTCACCCGGCGCAGGTCGGGAACCGCCTCCTCCAGCCGCACCACCCCGCCGCCGGTGGCCTCGACCAGCGGGCGCAGGGCATCGGCGCTGGCCAAGGGCGCCTCGAATTCGCGCGGCGCGGCCAGGCCGACGGCGACCAGCCGCGACAGATCGCCCTGCTCCAGCCGGTAGAGCCCTTCCTCGGGCGCCGGCATGTCGGCGGCAAAGCGGCCCGGCCCGGCCTCGCGCAGCGTGAGCTGGCGGCTGCTGCCATCCGGCGCCGTCACCGTGACCGGCCCCGCCGTCTCCGCCAGGCTGCGGCGGGTGATGCGCAGGATCGGCGCCGCCTCGCCGGGCAGGACCTCGGCCTCCAGCGCCTCCTCCTCCAGTTCCGGCTCAGCCATGGCCCAATGGGCGATGCGGCGCAGCAGCTCGCGCTGCGGGCCGCCGCCCTCGAAATCATGGCCCCAGAGCCAGACCTGATCCGAGAGCAGCTGCGCCACCCTGCCCTCGCCATAGCGGTCCAGAACAAGCAGCGGCTGGCCCTCGCCCTCCATCACCACCTCGGCGCCGTCGCGGACATGCGCCTCCACCCGACGCAGCCACGGGCCCCATTGCGGCCGCTCGCCCTCGCCGCCAGGCAGGCCGGCGGTCACCGGATGGCGGCGCCCCAGATCGCTGATCTCGGGGCGGAACGGCGTCTCGATCAGCCCGCCGGTCGGCACCGCCGGCAGCGCCTGACCCAGTGCGGTAAAGCCCAGCCCCTCGACCCCCACCGCCTCGGGACCGGAGGAGACCAGCACCGCGCCGCCGTTTTCCACATAGCGGCGGATATTGTCGAAATAGGCCGGCGGCAGGATGCCGCGCACCCGGTAGCGGTCAAAGATGATCAGGTCGAACTCGTCGATCTTCTGGGTGAACAGATCATCGACCGGAAAGGCGATCAGCGCCATTTCCTCGGCCGGCACCCCGTCGAACTTTTCCGGCGGGCGCAGGATGGTGAAATGGATCAGGTCGACGGATGCGTCGGATTTCAGCAGGTTGCGCCAGCTGCGCAGCCCGGCATGCGGCTCGCCCGAGACCAGCAGCACCTTCAGCCGGTCGCGCACCCCCATCACGGTCAGCGCGGCGGCGTCGTTGCGGTCGGTCAGTTGCGGCGGCTCCCCCTCCGGCGGGTCGAGGCGCAGCGAGACCACGTTCGGCCCGCCATGCGCCGGCACCACGGTCAGCGCAAAGGTCTGGCCGGGGGGGATGGCGGCGCTGCCGGCCGGGCCGCCGTCGATCTCGACATGCAGCATGGCCGGGCGGCCGGCGAGGGCCTCGGGCACGGCGCCCTCGTCCTCGACGCGCAGCAGCACCTCGACCGGCTCGCCGATCAGGCCATAGCCGGGGGCCTCCTCGATCACCAGCCGCCGGTCCCAGTCCCCGGCCGCGCCGGAAAGCAGCAGATGCACCGGCGCCGGCACCGCCGCAGGCAGGGCCGGCGCATCGTGCAACCGACCGTCCGAGAGCAGCAGCACCCCCGCCAGCCGCCCCTCCGGCTCGGCGGCCACGGCCCGGTTCAGCGCCGTGGCCAGGCGGGTGCCGTCGGGATCGTCGCCCAGCGTCACCCGGCGCAGCTGCATCCCGGGCATGGCCGCGAGCTGCCCCTCCAGCCGCGCCAGCGCCGCATCGGTCTGGGCGGTGCGGGTGCCGAGTTCCTGGCTGGCGCTGCGGTCGTCGAGCAGGATCACGATGTCGTCGAGCGCCTGCCGCTCGGTGCGCAGCATCTGCGGCCCGGCCAAGGCCGCGGCCAGCGCCGCCAGCGCCAGCCCGCGCAGGGCCCAGCCCGCCATGCCGCGCCAGAGCGCGAAACCGGCAACCAGCAGCGCCACCAGCGCGGCCAGCGCCACCAGCCAGAGCGGCACGAGAGGGGCAAGGCCGAGGCTCATGGCAACCGCCCCCCGCCGCCGCCCGTGCGACCGGATCGGCCCGCGTCGTGTCCTGCCGGGCGCATCATGCCGCATGCGAGCGCATCGGACCGCGCCGCGCCATGGCCGCGGGCCACCCGGGAAACCGGATCCGCAGTCTTCCCTGCGCAGGACCGTTCCAGGCGGGCGGATCGTTCCTCCCCACCTGCCGCCGGGCCGATCAGGTCGCGCCCCAGAGCCAGGGTCTCACGCCGCGCCGCCTTGCCCCGCGGGCCGGTTCGGGAGACCGGACCGAGACCCGTGGCAACCGCCTTCGCGGCGCAAGACTGGTCGTCGCGGCACATGGCATCCGCCATCCGCCACATCGCGCTGCCCGCAAGGCGCCTCATGCCGGGCCCGAAAGCGGGGCCGGCAGAACGCGGCGCCTCAGCCCGGAGGGGCACCAGAGACACAGGTGCAAGGGTCATGGCAGCGGCTCCCCTTCCCCGAGCCGGTCGAGGATCGTCTGCACATGCACCTGATCCGACTTGTAATTCCCGGTCAGCGCCAGCATCACCAGATTGATGCCGAAGCGATAGGCCAGTTCGCGCTGGCGCTCGCCCTCGAAACCGGCGCCCAGCGCGTTCAGGGGAAAGCCGCTCTCGTCCACCGCCCAGGCATCGGCCCAGGCATTGCCGCCGATCACCACCGGGGTCACGCCATCGTTCAGCGCCCCGCCCAGCGGCTGGCCCTCCGGGGCGGCGGGGGCAGCCTCGACCCAGACCGTGCCGGCATCGAAGCGGCCGGGAAAGCCGTCCAGCAGGTAATAGGCGCGGGTCAGCACATGGTCGGCCGGGATCGGCGCCAGCGGCGGGATCGACAGCGGCGCCAGCAGTTGCCCGGCCGCGGGCGCGGCATCGGCGCCGGAAAACCCGGCCACATCGGCATCGCCCGTATCGACGACCAGCAACCCGCCATTCCTCAGCCAGCGGTCCAGCATCAGATAGGCGGCCGGCGAGGGCGGCGGCTGGGTGGCGGTGATCGGCCAGTAGAGCAGCGACAGCATGGAAATGTCGTCGCTGTCGAGGTCGATGCCCACCACCGGCCCCGGCTCGACCGTGGTGCGGGCGGTGAGTTGCATGGAGAGGCCGCGCAGGCCGGCCTCGGCCATGGCGTCGACCTCCTCGTCGCCGGTCAGCACATGCGCCAGCGCGAAACGGTCGGCGGCGGCGACCAGCCGCGGGTCCAGCGCCTCCTGCGCCGCGGCCGGCAGGGCCAAGGCGGCGCCAAACCCGGCCAGCAGGCTGCGGCGGTTGAGACGGGCGCTCATGCCGGCCTCCCTGTCACATGCAGCGGCCCCGGTGCCGCCCGACCGGCCCGGGCCGGGCTCGAAACGGCAGGATGATGCAGGGGCGCACCCGCGCCACCCGCC
>JBEBVF010000119.1:0-8944 GCA_040392885.1 Paracoccus sp. (in: a-proteobacteria)
CGGCGGTCCAGCCGCCCGCCGGCCCCGGAAAACGCCGCCGGGTCGCGGCCCGGCGACAGCGCCCGCCTCCCCGCCGGCCGGCCCGCCCGCCCGAGGGCCGCCGCCACAGGGTCGCCATGCCGCGGTCCCCCCGGCCCCCGCCCTGCGGAGGCCGCCACCAGCCGGCGCCGCCCCCGATGGCGGCGCCTCCCGCCGCGCCCGGCCCTGCCGCCGGGTGCCCGCCCCGCCTTCCGCCGCGCGTCCCGCCCGGCCCAACCTTCGGGAGCATCCATGTTCCGCTATGTGATCCGAAGACTGCTGCTGATCCTGCCGATGCTGATCGGCCTGACCATGCTGATCTTCGCCATCTCGCGGCTGCTGCCGGGCGACCCGGTGGCGCTGGCGGCCGGACCCAACGCCACGCCCGCGGTGATCGAGAGCGTGCGGGCCGAGTTCGGCCTCGACCGGCCCATCGCCGTGCAATACTGGAGCTATCTGACCGGCCTGGTGCAGGGCGACTGGGGGGTGTCGATCTTTACCCGCCGCCCGGTCTTCGAGGACATCATGACCTTCCTGCCGGCGACGCTGGAACTGGTCATCGCCGCGCTGACCATCGCCATCGTGCTGGGCATTCCGCTGGGGCTGGGCGCCGCCGTCTGGCGCAACGGCGTCTTCGACTATCTGACCCGCACCGTGTCGCTGGCCGGGATCGCCATGCCGCGATTCTTCCTGGCGCTGCTGTTCCAGCTGTTCTTCGTCAGCTGGCTGAACCTGCTGCCGCTGTCGGGGCGCTTTCCGCTGATCGAGATGCCGCCGCCCGAGGTCACCGGCTTCTATACCATCGATTCCGTCCTGGCCGGCGACTGGTATGCGTTGCGGCTGTCGCTGCAATACCTGACGCTGCCGGCGCTGGCCATGTCGTTGTCGCCGCTGGCCACGATCATCCGCATGATGCGCGCCTCGACCATCGAGGTCCTGCAACAGGATTACGTGCTGACCGAGCGCGCGCTGGGCCTCTCGAACCGGCTGATCCTGTTCAAATACGTGCTGAAGAACGCCATGACCTCGACCCTGACGGTCATCGGCCTCTATATCAGCTGGCTGCTGGGCGGCACTGTGCTGGTCGAGACCGTGTTCGACTGGCCCGGCCTCGGCCTTTACGCCACCCAGGCCATCCTCAGCCAGGATTTCATGCCGGTGATCGGCGTCACCCTGGTCATCGCCATCATCTATCTTGTCGCCATGCTGGTCGTCGACCTGCTCTACGGCGTCTTCAACCCGAAGGTCCGTCAGGCATGAGCGCCGTCACCCTTCCCAAGCGCGACACCTCGGCCCGGCGCGAGATGTGGGCGCGCGCCTTCTATCGCTTCCGGCAAAGCCTGCTGTCGGTGGTCGGCCTGGCGCTGGTGCTGGCGCTGATCGTCATCGCGCTGCTGGCGCCGTGGATCGTGCCCTATCCCGAGCATGTCGCCGGCGCCACCGACACCGCCGCGCGCTTCATCGCGCCGGGCCGCGAATACTGGTTCGGCACCAATGCGCTGGGGCAGGACATGTTCTCGCTGGTCGTCGCCGGCTCGCGCGTATCGCTGTTCTCGGGCCTCGCGGTGGTGGCGATCTCGATCGTCGTGGGCGGCGCGGTCGGCGCCGTCGCCGGCTATTTCGGCGGTTGGGTGGACGAGGCCCTGATGCGCCTGACCGACCTGCTGCTGACCATCCCCAGCCTGATCCTGGCCATGGCGGTGGCCGCCGCGCTGGGCTCGGGCATCGGCAACATGATCATCGCCATCTCGATCACCTGGTGGCCGGCCTATGCCCGCCTGATCCGCGGCGAGGTCATGGTCAAGAAGGAGGAGCAGTTCGTCACCGCCGCCCGTGCGCTGGGTGCCGGCAGCGCCCGCATCCTCGGCCGGCACATCCTGCCCAACATCGTCTCGCCGGTGGTGGTCAAGGCCTCGCTGGACATGGGCTTTGCCATCCTGACCGTGGCCTCGCTGGGCTTCGTCGGCATCGGGGTCAAGCCGCCGACGCCGGAATGGGGCACGCTGCTGTCCATCGCCCGCAGCTACATGCCGGATTACTGGTGGACGGCGCTGTTCCCGGGCTTTGCGATCTTTACGGCGGTGCTGGCCTTCAACCTGCTGGGCGACGGGCTGCGCGACGTCCTCGACCCGCGCGCGAGGAGATAGGCGATGGCGCTGCTCGACATCCGCAACCTGCATCTGTCCATGCGCAGCTTCGAGGGCGAGCTGCCGATCTTGAAGGGCATCGACCTGAGGATCGAGCGCGGCGAGATCTGGGGCATGGTCGGCGAAACCGGCAGTGGCAAGTCGCTGACCGGGCTGTCGGTCTCGCGCCTGATCCCGCCGGGCATCGGCCGCTATCTGCAAGGGCAGGTGCTGTTCGAGGGGCAGGACCTGCTGAAAGCCTCGGAACGCGACATGCGCCGGCTGCGCGGGCGCAAGATCGGCATGATCTTCCAGGACCCGACCACGAACCTGAACCCGGCCTTCCGCATCAGCACCCAGCTGATCGACGTGGCGCTGCATGCGGCGGAAAGCGACCCGGCGGTGCTGGGGCTGGCGGCGGGCGCCACGCGGCGGCAGCGGCGCGCGGCGGCGCGGGCCAAGGCCGTCGAGATGCTGGGCAAGGTGGGCATTCCCGATCCCGAAACCCGCATCGACGCCTATCCGCACCAGTTCTCCGGCGGCATGCGCCAGCGCATGCTGATCGCCATGGCGATGATCGGCCGCCCCGATCTGCTGATCGCCGACGAGCCGACGACGGCGCTGGACGTGTCCGTGCAGGCGCAGATCCTGCGGCTGATCCACGACCTGGTGGCCGAGAGCCATATCGGCGTGCTGCTGATTACCCACAATCTGGGCGTGGTGGCGCAGGTCTGCACCCATGTCGCGGTAATGTATCGCGGCCGCATCCTGGAGACCGGCCCGGTGCGCGAGGTGCTGAAACACCCGACCCATCCCTATACCGCCGCCCTGCTGGCGGCGATTCCGACCGCGCATACCGCGCGCGGCACCCTGCGGGGCATCGGCGACATCATGGCGGGACAAGACGCATGAGCCTTGAAATCCACAATGTCTCCAAGGTGTTCGGCAAACCCGGTCGCGGCGGCTTCACCGCGCTGGACGATGTGAGCCTCAGCGTGCGCAAGGGCGCCAGCTTCGGCCTGGTGGGGGAATCCGGCTCCGGCAAGACCACACTGACCCGCTGCATCCTGCGGCTGGAGACGCTGACCTCCGGCCGCATCCTGTTCGACGGCCAGGACATCCATGCCCTCGCCCCGCGGGCGCTGCGCCGGCTGCGGGCGCGGTTGCAGATCGTGTTCCAGGACCCCTATGCCTCGCTGGACCCGCGCATGACCATCCACGACATCGTGGCCGAGCCGCTGGAGATCCACCGCGACCTGTTCCCCCTGACCGCCCGCCAGCGCAGCGAGCGGGTGCTGGAACTGCTGGAGAATGTCGGCCTGACCGCCGGGCACCTGTTCCGCTATCCGCATGAATTCTCCGGCGGGCAGCGGCAGCGGGTGGGGATCGCGCGGGCGCTGGCGGTGAACCCGGAATTCCTGATCCTGGACGAGCCGACCTCGGCCTTGGACGTGTCGGTCCAGGCGGATGTGCTGAACCTGCTGCAACGGTTGCAGGACCAGCTGGGCCTGACCTATTTCTTCATCAGCCACGACCTTGGCGTGATCCGCTATATCTGCGATGAGGTGGCGGTGATCTATCGCGGCCGCATCGTCGAGCAGGGGCCGGTGGAGCGCATCTTCGAGCAGCCGGAAAGCGACTATACGCGCGGGCTGCTGGCGGCGATGCCGGACCCGGACCCCGACCGCTCGCCCTTCCGCCGCCCGGAGGAGACCAAGGCATGACCGATCTGCAAGCCCTCGCCACCGAGGCCGGCGCCTGGCGGCGCCAGCTGCACCAGATGCCGGAAATCCTGTTCGATCTGGAACAGACGGCGGATTTCGTCGCCGGAAAGCTGGAGGCTTTCGGCTGCCAGACCCATCGCGGTATCGCCAGGACCGGCATCGTCGCGGTGATCGAGGGCAATGGCCGCCCCGGCCCCACCATCCTGCTGCGCGCCGACATGGACGCCCTGCCGATGGAGGAGCGCACCAACCTGCCGCATGCCTCGAAACATCCGGGCCGGATGCATGCCTGCGGCCATGACGGGCATACGGCGATGCTGCTGGCCGCCGCCCGGCAGCTGGCGGCCGAGCGCACCCATTCCGGCCGCGTCGTGCTGTGCTTCCAGCCCGCCGAGGAGGGCGGCCACGGCGCCCGGGTGATGATCGAGGAAGGGCTGCTCGACCGTTTCGGCGTCGACGAGGTCTATGCGATGCACAACCAGCCCGGCCTGCCGGTCGGGGCCTTCGCCTCGCGGCCGGGGCCGATGCTGGCGGCGGGCGACCGTTTCGTGATCACGCTGCGCGGACGCGGCGGCCATGCGGCGGCGCCGCATCTGGCCAATGATCCGGTGGTGGCGCAGGCGCAGCTGGTCGCGGCATTGCAATCCATTGCCGCGCGGCGCACCGATCCCATGGACCAGGCGGTGGTTTCGGTCACCTGGGTCGCGGCCGGCAGCGCGGAGGCGCTGAACGTCATCCCGGCCGAGGTACGGCTGGGCGGCACGATCCGGGCGCTGAAGCCGGAAACCCGCCGGCAGAACGAACGACATCTGCGCGACATCGTGGCCGGCGTGGCCGCGACCTTCGGCATGGAGGCCGAGCTGGACTGGCGCCCCGGCTATCCGGTCACGGTGAACGATCCCGCCGCCACCGAGGCGGCGCTGGCCGCCGCCCGGGCCATCGGCACCGGCGCCGTGGACGGCGATTGCGTGCCCGAGATGGGATCGGAGGATTTCTCCTACATGCTGGAGAAGCGGCCCGGCGCGCTGATGTGGCTGGGCAATGGCGACAGCGCCGCGCTGCACAATCCCGGCTATGATTTCGACGACCGCGCCATCCTGCCCGGGCTGCGCTACTGGCTGGAACTGGTGCGCCAGCGCCTGCCGGGCTGAGCGGAGGGGTTGCACCGCGGCCGGCGGGGCGGAAATCCCGGCCGGCGGCCCTTGGCGCTTGAGCCTGCCCCCCGGCGCCGCTAAAGCGGGCGGGCAGCAGCGGGGGCGGACATGTCGTTCAACAGCTTTGGCCATCTGTTTCGCGTCACCACCTGGGGCGAAAGCCATGGGCCGGCGCTGGGCGCGACCGTGGACGGCACCCCGCCCCGCATCCCGCTGTCCGAGGCCGATATCCAGCGCGACCTCGACCGCCGCCGCCCCGGCCAATCCAAGCTGACCACCCAGCGGCGCGAGGCCGATGCGGTGCGCATCCTCTCGGGCACGTTCGAGGGCCGCACCACCGGCACACCGATCCAGCTGATGATCGAGAATACCGACCAGCGCAGCAAGGATTACGGCGAGATCGCCCACAGCTTTCGCCCCGGCCATGCCGACATCGCCTATCACCTGAAATACGGGCTGCGGGATTATCGCGGCGGCGGCCGCTCCTCGGCGCGGGAAACCGCGGCGCGGGTGGCGGCGGGCGGCGTGGCCCGCGCGGTGCTGGCCGGGCTGGCGCCGGGGCTGCGCATCACCGCCTATCTGGTGCAGATCGGCGACCGGCAGGTCGACCGTGCCCGCATCGACCTCGACCAGATCGACCGCAACCCGCTGTTCTGCCCCGATCCGGTCGCCGCCCCGGACTGGGAGGCCTATCTGGACGCCATCCGGCAGGACCATGATTCCGTTGGCGCCGTGGTCGAAGTGCTGGTGCAGAACTGCCCGCCCGGCCTCGGCGCCCCGGTCTATGCCAAGCTGGACACCGACCTGGCCGCGGCGATGATGTCGATCAATGCCGTCAAGGGGGTCGAGATCGGCGAGGGCATGGCCGCCGCCCGGCTGCGCGGCACCGAGAATGCCGACGAGATTCGCATGGGCAATGACGGCAAGCCGCTGTTCCTGTCCAACCATGCCGGCGGCATCCTCGGCGGCATCTCCACCGGGCAGGACATCGTGGTCCGGTTCTCGGTCAAGCCCACCTCCTCGATCCTGACCCCGCGCCGCACCATCGACGAACAGGGGCGCGAGATCGAGCTGCGCACCAAGGGCCGCCACGATCCCTGCGTCGGCATCCGCGCCGTGCCGGTGGCCGAGGCGATGGCGGCCTGCGTGATCCTCGACCATCTGCTGCTGGACCGCGCCCAGACCGGCGGCGCGCGCGGGCGCATCGGCCCGGCCGTGGCGGAGTGAAACCGGCCGGGCGCCGCCGTTCCGGCCCGCCCGCCATGGCGGAAATCTGACGCCGCCCGCAACATCAGGCTTGCCAGCGGCGGGGGCATTGGCTACCGCTGGCCTCGGATCGAGGGAGACGCTGGCGCAGGCCAGGGCCGAAGGAGCAGCCGCCCCGGTAAACTCTCAGGCAAAAGGACCCCGACCCGCATAGAATTCTGGAGAGTGGCGCGACCCGCGCCCGCCGAAGGGATAGCGATCTCAGGCGCCCGGCACCGGGTAGGGACAGAAGGGGCATCGCCGGGGCGCCACGCGCCCCGAAACGGGATGCCGCGAGGCGCCTGCGGGCGGGCCTTGCCACGGGGGGAGACGGTCGCATGGCCGACGGAAAACGCACACCGCTTTACGACCTGCACCTGGAGCTGGGGGCCCGCATGGTGGATTTCGCCGGCTGGGCCATGCCGGTGCAATATCCGGCCGGGGTCATGGCCGAGCACAACGCCACCCGCCAGAAGGCCAGCTTCTTCGATGTCAGCCATATGGGCCAGGTGATCCTGCGCGGCGAGGGCGCGGCCGCGGCGCTGGAGACGCTGATCCCCGCCGACATCCTCGGCATCCCGGAGGGGCGGCAGCGCTACGGGCTGTTCACCAATGACCAGGGCGGCATCCTGGACGACCTAATGATCGCCAACAAGGGCGACCACCTCTATCTGGTGGTGAACGCCGCCCGCGCCGATCACGACATCGCCCATCTGGGCCGGCTGGCGGCGCAGGGCATCACCGTGACGCCGCAGCCCGACCGCGCGCTGATCGCCGTGCAGGGGCCGGAGGCGGCGGACATCGTGGCCGAGCTGCTGCCGGAGGTGGCCGGGATGCGCTTCATGGATTCGCGCGACATGGACTGGCGCGGCGCCACGCTGTGGGTGGCGCGGGCCGGCTATACCGGCGAGGACGGGTTCGAAATCTCGCTGCCGGCGGAACTGGCGGTGGATTTCGCCCGCGAATTGCTGGCCCGCGGCGTGCAGCCCGCCGGGCTCGGCGCCCGCGACAGCCTGCGGCTGGAGGCGGGGCTGCCGCTCTATGGTCACGACATGGACGAGACGGTGACGCCGGCCGAGGCCGGCCTGGGCTTTTCCATCCAGAAGATCCGCCGCAATGACGGCGCCCGCGCGGGCGGCTTTCCGGGCGCCGGGCGGGTGCTGGCCGAACTGGCCGATGGTCCCGCCCGCAAGCGTCAGGGCCTGCGCCCCGAAGGCCGCGCCCCGGTGCGCGAGGGCGTGGCGCTGTTCGAGGCCGAGACCGGCGGCGCGCCCGTCGGCACCGTGACCTCGGGCGGCTTCGGCCCCACCGTGGGCGGCCCGATCGCCATGGCGCTGCTGCCCGCCGCCATCACGCCCGGCGCCACCATCTGGGCCGAGCTGCGCGGCAAGCGCGTGGCCCTGTCGGTGGTCGACCTGCCTTTCGTCACCCCCTCCTATAAACGCTGAGGAGCCTGACCCATGCTGAAATATACCGAAGACCACGAATGGCTGCGCGCCGAGGGCGATGAGGTCGTGGTCGGCATCACCGCCCATGCCGCCGAGCAACTGGGCGACGTGGTGTTCGTCGAACTGCCCGAGGTCGGCCGCGAGGTCGAGGCCGGCGAGGAGATCGTGGTGATCGAATCGGTCAAGGCCGCCTCGGACATCGTGGCGCCGCTGGCCGGCACCATCACCGCCGTCCACGAGGCGCTGTCCGACGTGCCGGGCGAGGTCAATGCCGACCCGGCCGCCGCCTGGTTCTTCCGCATCAAGCCCGCCGGCGGCGTGGACCTGTCGGGCTTCATGGACGAGGACGCCTATAACGCCATGATCGGCTGACGCCGCATGGCCGTCCTGCGCATCGTCCCCAACCTTGCGGCGCGCGACCCGGCCGGGCTGGCGCGCTTCTACCGTTCCCTGCTGGGGCTGGATGTGGCGATGGACCTGGGCTTCATCGTCACGCTGGCGGGCGGGGCGCAGGACACGCAGCTCAGCCTCGCCTCCGAAGGCGGGGCGGGGACCGACCTGCCGGTTCTGTCCATCGAGGTGGACGATCTGGACGCGGTGCTGGCGCAGGCGCGGGCGTTGGACTGCCCGCCGGTCCACGGCCCCGTGGACGAGGACTGGGGCGTGCGCCGGTTCTTTCTTCGCGATCCCGAGGGCAACCTCGTCAACATTCTGACCCATCCCGAGAACAGGGCCTGAGCCATGAGCAAATGGACGCCGACCAGCTATAACCCGGACGATTTCGCCAACCGGCGCCATATCGGCCCCACCCCCGCCGAGATGGCCGAGATGCTGCGCGCCGTCGGCGCCCCCAGCCTCGACGCGCTGATCGAGCAGACCGTGCCCGCCTCGATCCGGCAGGACCGGGCGCTGGACTGGGCGCCGCTGACCGAACGCGAGCTGCTGGAGCGGATGCGCAAGGTCGCGGCGAAGAACAGGGTGATGACCAGCCTGATCGGGCAGGGCTATTACGGCACCGTCACCCCGCCGGCGATCCAGCGCAATATCCTGGAGAATCCGGCCTGGTATACGGCCTACACGCCCTATCAGCCCGAGATCGCGCAGGGCCGGCTGGAGGCGCTGCTGAACTTCCAGACCATGGTGGCCGACCTGACCGGGCTGCCGGTGGCCAACGCCAGCCTGCTGGACGAGGCCACGGCGGCGGCCGAGGCCATGGCGATGGCGCAGCG
>JBEBVF010000120.1:0-8942 GCA_040392885.1 Paracoccus sp. (in: a-proteobacteria)
ATGTAATGCGGATCGTCGGGATGGGCGGAGGGGTGGGTGTTTTCGGTCATGGCCTAGGCCTCGTCCGTAAAGAAGTTTTCGTCGATCCTGTGCAACACGTAAGTATTCTTGACCACGACCCCGACACCATGGTCGATCATCAGCCTTACCAGGCGCTGGCCGTCGATCAGCACTACCCGCTGCTTCACCGCCTTGAGATAGTCCCGCGCCGGCTGCGTGAAGCTGGACGTGGTGACGAAAACCCCCTTGGTCGCGTTCTGGCCTATCATCGCACCGATGAAGGCGTTCATGTGCGGGCTGCCAACAATGTTGTTGGCCGCGTAACGCTTTGCCTGGATATAAACGGCATCGAGGCCCAGCTTGTCCTCGTTCACCACGCCGTCGATGCCGCCATCACCGGACTTGCCGATGGCCCTGCCCATTTCGGCGCGACCGTCCCCATAGCCCATGGCGAGCAGCAATTCGACGATCAACTGCTCGAACCGGGTGGGAGTGAGGGTGCGTACGGTTTCCAGCAACTCCTCGACGAGCGCGGAGTCGAGTTGGTGCCAGGCATGCTCGATGCGCTCTTCCGGGGTCTCGGTGGTGGCTTCGGCGGGCTCCGCCGCGACATGGATGCCCAAGCCGGGCTGCGACAGCTTTTGCCACTCGCGATAGGCTGGAAACTGTTCCAGAACCGTTTTGTCTATATGGGTCGGTCCACTGTCTAGGAGCGCCTGACCTTCGGATGTGATCCGGTAGTGGCCACGCTTGACGGGTTCGACCAGGCCGGCATGCTTCATGTAGTTGCGCGCCCAATGGGCGCGGTTGGAGATGGTCGTCTGCTTGCCGCTGGGCAGCAGTTCGGCCATTTGCGCGTCCGTCAGCCCAAACAGGGTCTGGAGAGAGGGCAGACCCTCGGCGATGGTTGGCCTGCCTTGGGCGATCAGACGCAGTATCGGCAGCATCAGGGCCTCGAATTTCGGCAACTCGCTCACGCCCGCCGCCCCTCGATCCGGGCGATGCCGAGTGCGTCCAGCGCCCTGGCCTCGATATCGGCCGCCGACAGGGCGGCGGTGCGATACATCGCCTCCTGGCTGGCCTGGTCGATGAAGATGTCGGGCAGCACCATCGGGCGGAATCGCAGCCCGTCGTCGAAGACGCCCTCCTCGGCCAGCAATTGCGCGACATGGCTGCCGAAGCCGCCGACGGCGCCCTCCTCGACGGTGATCAGCACCTCATGCGTGCGCGCCAGCCGCAGGATCAGCTCGCGGTCCAGCGGCTTGGCGAAGCGGGCATCGGCCACCGTGGGGGTGATGCCGCGCGCCATCAGCGATTCGCGGGCCGCCATCGCCTCCGACAGCCGGGTACCGAAGGACAGGATCGCCACGCGCGCACCCTCGGCGATCACGCGGCCCTTGCCGATCTCCAGCACCTCGCCGCGCTCGGGCAGGTCGATGCCGGTGCCCTCGCCGCGCGGATAGCGGAAGGCGATCGGGCCGGAATCATGCGCCGCGGCGGTGGCGACCATGTGCATCAGCTCGGCCTCGTCGGCGGCGGCCATGACCACGAAGCCGGGCAGGTTGGCCAGGAAGGCGATGTCATAGGCGCCGGCATGGGTGGCGCCGTCCGCGCCGACCAGACCGGCGCGGTCGATGGCAAAGCGCACCGGCAGGCGCTGGATCGCCACGTCATGCACCACCTGGTCGTAGCCGCGCTGCAGGAAGGTGGAATAGAGCGCGCAGAACGGCCGCATCCCCCCCGCCGCCAGCCCGGCGGAAAAGGTCACCGCATGCTGTTCGGCGATGCCCACGTCGAAGCAGCGGCGGGGGAAGCGCTCGGCGAACAGGTTCAGGCCGGTACCGTCCGGCATCGCCGCGGTCACCGCCACGATGCGGTCGTCGCGGCTGGCCTGGTCGATCAGCGCGCGGGCGAAGATGCTGGTATAGCTGGGGGCATTCGACTTGGCCTTGGCCTGCACGCCGGTCACCACGTCGAACTTGGCCGTGGCATGGCCCTTGTCGGCGGCGCCCTCGGCCGGGGCATAGCCCTTGCCCTTCCGGGTCACCGCATGCACCAGCACCGGCCCGGTGGCTCGCGCCTTCAGCGTGCGCAGCAGCGGCAAGAGCTGGTCGAGGTCGTGGCCGTCGACCGGGCCGATATAGGAAAAACCCAGCTCCTCGAACAGCGTGCCGCCGACGGTCAGGCCCTTGAGCATGTCGCGGGCGCGTCTGGCCCCCTCCTGCAGGGGCGTGGGCAGCAGGCCGACAGCGCCCTTGGCGACGGCCTTCAGCTCATGGAACGGGCCTTCGGAATAGAGCCGGGTCAGATAGCGCGAGAAGGCGCCGGTCGGCGGCGCGATCGACATCTCGTTGTCGTTGAGCACCACGAACAGCCGCTTGCCGAGGTCGCCGGCATTGTTCAGCGCCTCGAAGGCCATGCCGGCCGACATGGCGCCGTCGCCGATCACCGCGATGGCGTCGCCGGGATCGCCGCCCAGCTCGCGCGCCATGGTAAAGCCCACCGCCGCGCTGATCGAGGTGCTGGAATGGCCGGCGCCGAACGGGTCATAGGGGCTTTCCGACCGCTTGGTGAAGCCCGACAGCCCCCCCTCCATGCGCAGGCTGCGGATGCGGTCGCGGCGCCCGGTCAGGATCTTGTGCGGATAGCACTGGTGGCCTACGTCCCAGATGATCTTGTCGCGCGGCGCATCGAACACCGCATGCAGGGCCACCGTCAGCTCCACCACGCCCAGCCCGGCGCCCAGATGGCCGCCGGTGACCGAGACCGCGCTGATCGTCTCGGCCCGCAGCTCGTGCGCCAGCTGCGCCAGTTCGCGGTCGCTCAGCGCCTTGAGGTCGGCCGGGCTGTTCACCCGGTCGAGCATCGGCGTCTGCGGGCGCGGGGCCGGCGCGGGGGAGGAGGGCGGGCTGGGCAGGGTCATGGAACCCCCTTGGCTCATCAGGATTTCAGGTTTCGCGCTCGATAACGAAGCGGGCCAGTTCCCGCAAGTTATGCGCCTCGGCACCGTAGGGAGCCAGCACCGATTGCGCGCGGGCGGCCAGGCGGGCGGCTTCGGCGCGGGCGCCGTCGAGGCCGAGCAGGGACACGAAGGTGGCCTTGCCGGCCTCGGCATCCTTGCCGGTGCGCTTGCCGGTTACCGCCACGTCGCCGGTCACGTCGAGGATGTCGTCGGCGATCTGGAAGGCCAGGCCCAGATCGGCGGCATAGGCCGCCAGCGCGGCGGGGTCGTCGCCGGCGATCAGCGCCCCGGCGCTGGCGGAAAAGCCGATCAGGGCGCCGGTCTTGCCGGCCTGCAGCCGGGTGACGGCGGCGAGGTCCAGCGGCTCGGCCGCGGTCTCGGCGGCGATGTCCAGCGCCTGGCCCAGCACCATGCCCTCGGCCCCCACGGCGCGGGCGAAGGCGGCGACCAGCCGCAGCCGCGCCTCGGCCTCGCCGATGGCCGGGTCGGTCAGCAGCTGGAAGGCGAGGCTCTGCAGCGCATCGCCGGCGAGGATCGCGGTGGCCTCGGAAAAGCGGATATGGGTGGTCGGCAGGCCGCGGCGCAGGTCGTCGTCATCCATGGCCGGCAGGTCGTCATGCACCAGGCTATAGGCATGCAGCGCCTCGACCGCGGCGGCGACGGGGGCGGCGGCGGCCTCGACCCCGTGCAGCCGGGCCGATTCCAGCACCAGAAAGGCGCGCAGCCGCTTGCCGCCGGTGCAGGCATAGCGCATGGCGTCGCGCAGCTCGCCCTCCGGCAGCCGGTCGAGCGCAGCCGCCAACGCGGCCTCGACCGTGGCGCGGGTCGCGGCCAGCCGGGTCTCCAGCATGGTCAGAGGCCCTCGGCCGGGGTGGTGCCGGCGGGCTGGCCATTGGCGAGGGTGATCTTCTCGACCCGCTCCTCGGCATCCTTCAGCCGGCGCTCGCAATGCTCGCGCAGCCGGGCACCACGGTCATAAAGGCGGATCGAATCCTCCAGGCTGGCCTCGCCGCGCTCCAGCAGGCTGACCACGCGCTCCAGCTCCTGCATGGCCTGCTCGAAGCTCAGCTCGGCGATCTCGGGGGTGTCGGTCATGGCGCGTCCTCTCGGCATTTGCGCGCGATCATAACGGCGGCGCGCGGCAGATGCCATGCCGCCCCCGCCGGGCGCGGGCGGAATCCCCCGCCCCCGCGCGGGCCGCTGGTCCGGGCGCGGCTTTCGGCTGGGGGGCGGAAAGGCGCCGGAACGTCCGCCCGGTGCTGCGATCGCTCCGGCCCGACTTCCGGGACCGCTGTGAGTGTCAGGCAGGCGCGACCGGGCACTGACTTTCGCGAAGAAAAATTCCTGTCTCGCACGGGCTGTTGACCCGAAACGGCTTTCGAGGTCGTCAAAGGTGCCGGATGCCCGCGCCGGGGTCTTGGCCCGGCGCGACCGAGCAAGGGCGGGCACCAACGGAATTTCCGGTCTCGCACAAGGTTTTGATCCAGCGAAATTTTCTAGATCGGCAAGGATGGCGGACGCCCGCGCCATGGGTCTCGGCCCTGACGCGACCGGGCGAGGGCTGGCGCCAATGGGATTCCCAATTTCCCGCAAGATATTGGTCCAGATAAATCTTTTCGGTCGGAAGGGAAGTTGGAGGCCGGCGCCGGGGATCTCGGCCCGGCATGACCGAGCCATGACTCGCCACGGATTTCCCGTTCTGTGCAGGCTATTGATCCAGAACGCTTCTCAATGACGGCAAGATCGCCGGCCTCCCGCGCCGGGAGGCTTTCATCCGGCGCGGGCTTCGGGATCGTTGCGGGGGTCGGGCCGCGGCGCCGGAGGCGCGCTGTCCGACCCGCTTCCCGTCAGTCGTCCAGGACGAAGGTCACCATCATGTTGACGCGATAGCCGGTGATCTGGCCGTTGTCGCAATCCACCGACTGTTCCTTGACCCAGGCGCCCTTGACGTTGCGCAGGGTCTCGTGGGCGCGCTTGATGCCCTGCTTGATGGCATCCTCGAAGCTGGTTGCCGAGGCGGCGGAAATCTCGGTCACGCGGGCGATGCTCATGTCACTCTCTCCTCCTTGCTGGAGGCAGGTCAACGCATGAGGCCGCGGCTCCGGTTCCGCGGGGGCCGCGTCACCGTGCCCGCGCCAACGCAAAACCCCGCCGGATGGGCGGGGCTGCATGCGTCGTCAGGACACGGTCGGCATGGTGAGCGGGGAGGGGATCGAACCCTCGACCCACTGATTAAAAGTCAGTTGCTCTACCACTGAGCTACCCGCCCCCACCGTTGCGGCGCGCCTTGCGACCCGTCACAGGGCGCTTCCTTAGGCATCGCACCGGATGGGGTCAAGCGGAAAAATGCACGGCACTGGCATCGGATGGCGAGACCCTGTATGGACGGGACATGGACGCCCGCCCGGTCCCGCCAGCCGCGTCCGCACCTGCATCCTCGCGTTCCCTCCGTGCCGCCTCCTGCGAAAGCCGCCGCCATGACCGAATCCCGCAGCCCCTTGCCCTTCATGAAAATGCACGGGCTGGGCAATGATTTCGTGGTCCTCGACCTGCGTGACGGCAGCGCGCCGCCGGCGCCGGCGCTGGTGCGGCGAATCGCCGACCGGCATTTCGGCATCGGCTTCGACCAACTCGCCACCATCGCCCCCTCGGACGAGGCCGATGCGCGGGTGACCTTCTACAATGCCGACGGCTCGCGCGCCGAGGCCTGCGGCAATGCCACCCGCTGCGTGGCCCGCTGGCTGATGCGCGAGAGCGGCAAGGACCGCCTGACCCTGCGCAGCGACCATGCGCTGCTCCTGGCCGAGGATGCCGGCGGCGGTCTTACCCGCGTCAACATGGGCCAGCCGGTGCTGGACTGGCGCCGGATTCCGCTGGCCGAGGATGTGGACACCCTGCACCTGCCGCTGGACGGCGATGCCGTGGCCACTGGCATGGGCAACCCGCATCTGACATTTTTCGTGCCCGACCTCGACGCCGCCGACCCCCAAGCCATCGGCCGCGCGCATGAGCATCACGCGCTCTATCCGCAGCGGGCCAATGTCGAGATCGTGCAGGTGCTGTCGCGCGACGCCATCCGGGCCTTCATCTGGGAGCGCGGCGTGGGGCCGACGCTGGCCTCCGGCTCCTGCTCCTGCGCGGCCGCGGTGGCGGCGGCGCGGCGCGGGCTGACCGACCGGCGGGTGACCGTGCATCTGGCCGGCGGCGATCTGGTCATCGACTGGCGCGAGGACGGGGTGTGGATGGAAGGCCCCACCGCCCATGTCGCCGATGGCGTGCTGCGCCCGGAATGGCTGGCCGATGAGTGACGCGCCGATCCTGTCCAATCACGGCTGCCGCCTGAACGCCTATGAATCCGAGGCGATGCGCGAGATGGCCGAGGCCGCCGGCCTTTCGGGCGCGGTGATCGTCAACACCTGCGCCGTCACGGCCGAGGCGGTGCGCAAGGCCCGCCAGGACATCCGCCGGCTGGCGCGCGAGCATCCCGGCGCGCCGATCATCGTCACCGGCTGTGCCGCGCAGATCGAGCCGGAACGTTTCGCCGCCATGCCCGAGGTGACGCGGGTGGTCGGCAACAGCGAGAAGATGCAGCCCGCGACCTGGGCGGCGCTGGCTGCGCCGGACTGGGCGACCGGGACGCCGCGCATCCTGGTCGACGACATCATGTCGGTGCGCGAGACGGCGGGCCATCTGATCGACGGATTCGGCCGCCATCGCGCCTATGTGCAGGTGCAGAACGGCTGCGATCACCGCTGCACCTTCTGCATCATCCCCTATGGCCGCGGCAATTCCCGCAGCGTTCCGGCGGGCGTGGTCGTGGACCAGATCAAGCGGTTGCGCGAGCGCGGATTCAACGAGGTGGTGCTGACTGGCGTCGACCTGACCTCCTGGGGTGCCGATCTGCCGGGGGCGCCGAAACTGGGCAATCTGGTGCGGCGCATCCTCAAGCTGACCGACCTGCCGCGGCTGCGGATTTCCTCGATCGACAGTATCGAGGTGGACCCGGAGCTGATGGAGGCCATCGCCACCGAGCCGCGGCTGATGCCGCATCTGCACCTGTCGCTGCAACACGGCGACAACCTGATCCTGAAGCGGATGAAGCGCCGCCACCTGCGCGACGACGCCATCGCCTTTTGCGAGGAGGCGCGGCGGCTGCGCCCCGACATCGCCTTCGGCGCCGACATCATCGCCGGCTTTCCCACCGAAACCGAGGCGGCCTTCGAGAATTCCGTCAGGCTGGTGGCCGATTGCGGGCTAACCTTCCTGCACGTGTTCCCCTATTCGGCGCGCCAGGGCACGCCGGCGGCGCGGATGCCGCAACTGCCCGGCACGGTGATCCGCGCGCGCGCGGCGCGGCTGCGCGCGGTGGGCGAGGCGGTGCTGGCCGATCATCTGGCGGCACAGGTCGGGCGCGGGCTGCGGGTGCTGACCGAGGGCCCGCGTCTGGGCCGCACCGACCAGTTCGCCGAGGTCGCCTTTGCCGCCGACCAGCCCGAGGGCAGTGTGATCGAGGCCACTATTGCCGGCCATGACGGCCAGCGGCTGATCGCGGCCTGATCCGTCATGGCGCGCGCGGCCGGATGAGCGGGCGCATCATCAAGAAATATTGTCGGCCAGGAAGGCCGGCAGCCATGGCCTGACCCGTCGCCCACAGCGGGTGATATGCGTTCGCCCGGGGCTTCGGCCCATGGCCCGGCGGTGGCGTCGACCGGCCCGTGGCGGGCCCATGAGGCAATTGCCGGCCGTTCCGCCCGGCAATTGCCGCCTAATCCCTCGCCAGCGTCTGCCACAGGGCGCGGTGATCCTCCGCCCAGGGCTTCGGCTGGTGGCCCTCGGCGCTGACGTTGACCACCACGAAATACGCCTGCGCGCATTCCGCCTCCTCGCCCGCGCGGAACATGCCGAGGCCGAGCGTGCAGGAGGCGCCGCCGATGCGGTCGATGCGCAGCCCCACCTCCAGCCGGTCGGGATAGCGCACCTCGCGGAAATAGCTGAAGCCGTTTTCTGCCACCACGATGCAGGGCTCGCCCCCGGTCAGGTTCAGCAGCCCCCCGCGCAGCAGCCAGTCGTTCATCGCGCAGTCGAACAGTTCGGCATAGATGCCCTGATAGACATGGCCATACTGGTCATTGTCGTTCCAGCGCAGCGGAACGGCGATGAAATCGGCATAGGCGCTGCGCGGGCGCGGGGTGCGGCGGGCCATCTCAGTAGCGGTAGTGGTCGGACTTGAACGGGCCTTCCGGGGTCACGCCGATATAGGCGGCCTGTTCTGGGGAAAGCTGCGTCAGCTTGACGCCGATCTTGTCCAGATGCAGCCGCGCCACCTTCTCGTCCAGCGCCTTGGGCAGGATGTAGACGCCGGGTTGATAGTCGTCGCCGCGGGTCCACAGCTCGATCTGGGCCAGAACCTGGTTGGTGAAGCTGGCCGACATCACGAAGCTCGGGTGCCCGGTGGCGTTGCCGAGGTTCAGCAGGCGCCCCTGCGACAGCAGGATGATGCGATTGCCCGAGGGCATCTCGATCATGTCCACCTGGTCCTTGATATTGGTCCATTTCAGGTTGCGCAGGTTGGCGACCTGGATCTCGTTGTCGAAATGGCCGATATTGCCGACGATGGCCATGTCCTTCATCGCCCGCATATGCTCGATGCGGATCACGTCGCGGTTGCCGGTGGTGGTGACGAAGATGTCGGCGCTGTCCACCACATCCTCCAGCAGTACGACCTCGAACCCGTCCATGGCGGCCTGCAGGGCACAGATCGGGTCGACCTCGGTCACCTTCACGCGGGCGCCGGCGCCGCGCAGGCTGGCGGCGCTGCCCTTGCCCACGTCGCCATATCCGCAGACCACGGCGACCTTGCCGGCCATCATCACGTCGGTGGCGCGGCGGATGCCGTCGACCAGCGATTCCTTGCAGCCATACTTATTGTCGAATTTCGACTTGGTGACGGAATCGTTGACGTTGATCGCCGGGAAGGGCA
>JBEBVF010000121.1:0-8855 GCA_040392885.1 Paracoccus sp. (in: a-proteobacteria)
ACCGGCAGCCACAAGATCAACAACGTGCTGGGCCAGATCCTGCTGGCGCGGCGCATGGGCAAGACCCGCATCATCGCCGAGACCGGCGCCGGCCAGCACGGCGTCGCCACCGCCACCGTCTGCGCGCGCTTCGGCCTGAAATGCGTGGTCTACATGGGCAAGACCGATGTCGAGCGGCAGGCGCCCAACGTGTTCCGCATGCGCCTGCTGGGCGCCGAGGTGATCCCGGTCACCTCGGGCCGCGGCACGCTGAAGGACGCGATGAACGACGCGCTGCGCGACTGGGTGACCAATGTCGCCGATACCTTCTATTGCATCGGCACCGTCGCCGGCCCGCATCCCTACCCGTCGATGGTGCGCGATTTCCAGTCGATCATCGGCCGCGAGACCAAGGCGCAGATGCTGGAGCGCGAGGGCCGGCTGCCCGATACCATCGTCGCCGCGATCGGCGGCGGCTCGAACGCCATGGGGCTGTTCCACCCGTTCCTCGACGACGCCTCGGTGCGCATCATCGGGGTCGAGGCCGGCGGCAAGGGCGTAGATGACCGAGTCGAGCATTGCGCCAGCCTGTCGGGCGGCCGCCCGGGCGTGCTGCACGGCAACCGCACCTATCTGCTTCAGGATGCCGACGGCCAGATCCTGGAGGGGCATTCGATCAGCGCCGGCCTCGACTATCCCGGCATCGGCCCGGAACATGCCTGGCTGAATGATATCGGCCGCGCGCATTACGTCTATGCCACCGATGCCGAGGCGCTGGCGGCCTTCCAGCTCTGCTGCCAGACCGAGGGCATCATCCCGGCGCTGGAGCCCTGCCACGCGCTGGCCCATGTCGCCAAGATCGCGCCGGAGTTGCCGGCCGACCACCTGATCGTGATGAACATGTGCGGCCGCGGCGACAAGGACATCTTTGCCGTCGCCCGCCATCTGGGCGTCGAGATCCAGGCCTGAGGAACCGGAACGGGGGGCTGTGGCCCCCCTGTCGGCCCCCCCATCAGCCCTCGTCGCCGGGGCGCAGGCGGTAGAGGCCGGGCCCGTGGTCCAGCGCCGCATAGGGACCCTCGGGCGCCAGCATCAGGTCCACCACCAGCCGCAGCACATGCGCCCGCGCCATGGTGGCATAAAAGCCGCCGGGCAGCTGCGAGGTCTCCAGCAGATAGTCGCGGAACACCCGGTAGGCCTGCGGGTCGGGGCGCTGCGGGTCGTGGAAGAATGCGGCCAGCGGCTGCTCGGAGGTGATGCCGGGCTTGGCATAGACCGCCCGTCCTGTGGCCCGCACCGGCAGCCCGCGCCACAGCGCCTGATGCGCCGAGGTCGAGTTCACCGTCACCGCCGCCCGGGCATAGGCCAGCAACCGCGACAGCTTGCCGCCGCGCACGTAATGCACCCGCCCCGACAGGCCCAGCCGGGCGGCCTCGTCGCGGATGATGGCGGCGGCATTGGCGCGGCCGTCCTCCAGCGGGTGGGCCTTGAACACGATATGGTGGTGGCGCGGGGCGCCCCGGGCAAAGGCGTCCAGCACCTCGCGGATGAACTCGCCGGTGGTGGCATAGGGCGAATGCGCCTGAAAGCTGGAATCATGCTCCAGCTGCATCAGCACCAGCGCATAGGGAAAGCCGGCGCGGCGGATGCGGGCCTCGGCCAGAAAACGCAGCGCCGCATAGCCCGGCTGCATCAGCAGGCTGCGCAGGTTCAGCCGGAATTCCTGCCGCACGGTGATGTTGCGATGGCTGCGCCAGCCGGGATAGGCGCGGTTCCGGCCCAGCACCATGGCGTGATAGAGCGCGCCATAGAACTTGTGCTGGCGCAGGTCGCCCCAGCGCGTGGGCGGCCGGCGGATCTCGCCGGCGCCGCCGCCGCGCAGCGCCGCCTCCATCCGCTCCTGGGTGATCGCCATCAGTTCGGAATGCCCGTTGGCACCGCCGCGCTCATAGGTCACCCAGTAGGGGCGCAGATAGCCTTCCTCGAACACATGCAGCACCAGCCCGCGCGCCTCGGCCGCCCGGCGCGCCGCGGCATGGACCGGGCGCACATCGCCGTAAAGCACGATATCGGTGACGCCCAGCCGGGCGATCAGATCGTCCAGATGCGCCGGCCAGTCGCCGGCGGTGCCGGTATGGCGGATGAAGCGCCCCCGGTCGGACCAGAAGAATTCGTCGCCGGCATTGAAGCCGACGCGCCACACCGCCGCCCCGGCCGCGCGCAGCTGGCGGGCCAAGCGGTCGAAGAACGGCCCGTGCGGGCCTTGCAGCATCAGGAACACGCGCGCGCTGGCGTCCATCGGGAACCGGATCGTCGGGGTTTCAATGTCTTGAACTTAACGGATTTCGCCGGCCTGTCATCGGCAAACCGCCGCCGGGCGCAATAAAACCCCGAGGCTTGAACCCGCGCGCGGCGGGGCATAGACGAAAGCGGCAACCGGCAGCAGGAGGTTCGGCCATGTTCACCGGCATCATCACCGACATCGGGCATGTGCGCGCGGTGCGCATGCAGGGCGACCTGCGCGCCCGCATCGGCTGCAACTATGACATGGACGGGGTCGAGATCGGCGCCTCCATCGCCTGCGACGGCGTCTGCCTGACCGTGATCGCCAAGGGCCGCGATGCCGGCGGCAGCTGGTTCGATGTCGAGGTCTCGGCCGAGACCATCGCCCGCACCAATATCCCGGCGAATGGCTGGCCCGAGGGCAAGCGCCTGAACCTGGAGCGCGCGCTGCGGCTGGGGGACGAGCTGGGCGGGCATATCGTGCTGGGCCATGTCGACGGCGTGGCCGAGGTGGTGGGCTGCGAGGCCGAGGGCGATTCGCTGCGCGTGCGCTTTCGCGCGCCCGGCGAACTGGCCCGCTTCATCGCCGAGAAGGGTTCGGTGACGCTGAACGGCACCTCGCTGACCGTGAACGAGGTCGAGGGCGATGTGTTCGGCGTCAACTTGATCCCGCATACGCGGCAGGTGACCAACTGGGGCGAGGTCGCGCCGGGCGACCGCATCAACCTGGAAATCGACACCCTGGCGCGTTATGTCGCGCGGCTGAACGAATACCGCTAGGTCCGTTCCGCCCAGACCGGGCGCGCCATGGTGAAGGTGTCGCCGGTGCGGGCATAGCTGCCGGCGCCGCCCATGCGGCCGATGGTGTGCAGGGCAGCGGTGTCGATATGGCAGCGCTGTGCGTCCAGCACCGCATGATCGGCGATCTCGGCCGCCAGCACCTCGCCCAGCACGATGGTCTGCGCCGGTCCCGGCGTCAGCGCCAGATGCAGCCGGCACTCGAACGCCACCGGCGCGGCGGCAAGGCGCGGCACCGCTACCGCCCGCCCCGGCACCAGCTCCAGCCCGGCCAGCGCCGCCTCCTCGACGCCATAGGGCGCGTCGATCGAGGTCAGGTTCATCGCCTCGGCCAGCGCCTCCGGCACCAGATTCACGGTAAAGGCGCCGCGGGCCAGGATGTTGCGGGCGGTATCCTTCAGCCCGCGCGCCGCATCCGTCATCAGGCCCAGAACCAGCATCGGCGGGCTGTGGCCCATGACGTTGAAGAAGCTGAACGGCGCGATGTTGCTGCTGCCGTCCTCGTTGCGCGTCACCACCCAGGCGATGGGTCGCGGCGTGACGGTGGCGGTCAGCAGCCGATAGCGCTCCGGCCCGGCCAGGGCGGTAAAATCGAACCTCACGAGGGCCGGCTGCCGCGCCGGGCCGCGCCGGTGGGCGTGGTGTCGATGACCGGATGCGTCAGGCAGCCGATGCCCTCGACGCAGGCGGTCACCGTATCGCCGGGCCACAGGTATTCCGGCGGCTTGCGGCCCATGCCGACGCCCTCTGGCGTACCGGTGGCGATGATGTCGCCGGCCTCCAGCGTGATGCCCTCGGACAGGCGGGCGACCAGGCTGGCCACGTCGAACAGCATGTTGTCGGTGTTCGAGCGCTGCTTCTCGGTGCCGTTCACCTCCAGCCAGACGGCGAGGCGCTGCGGGTCGCCGATCTCGTTGGCGGTGACGATGCAGGGGCCGAAGGGCGCATAGCTGTCCTGGCCCTTGGAGAACAGCCATTGCCCGGTCTGGCGGTCGCGGGCCGACACGTCGATCAGCACCGAATAGCCGAAGATGTAATCCAGCGCGTCCCGCGCCGCCACCCGGCAGGCGCGGCGGCCCATGATCACCGCCAGCTCGACCTCCCAGTCGAGCCGGGCGGTGATGGCGGCATTGTGGCAGATCGGGTCGCCCGGCCCGATCACCGCGGTCGGCGGCTTGGAGAACACCACCGGCTCCTCCGGCCGCTCGGCCCCGGTCTCGGCGATGTGGTCCAGATAGTTGAGGCCGATGCAGAAGATGTTCTTGCGCGGCCGCGGGATCGGCGCCAGCAGCGTCACGTCCTCCAGCGGGAAGGCGGTGCCGAGGGGGAACTCGCCCTCGAAATCGTCGAACCATTCCTGCGCTGCCTCCAGCGCCGCCGGGCCGAGGTCGATGAGGTCCAGCATCCGGTCCGGCATCGGCATGTCCGAGGCCTCGCCCAGGGCGCCCAGATCCACCACCAGATCGTCCCAGATCGCCCCCAGCCGCGAGGCCGATTCGATATCATGGCGGAAGGTGACTAGTTTCATCGCGCTCTCCCTGCGGCTGCGGCCGATCGCCGCCATTCTGGCGCAAAGCCGGGGGGTTATAAAGCCCTCAACGCCGCGGCTCTGGCCTGGCGGCGGCGCGCGGTGCATGATTGCCGCCGACAGCGCAGACAGCAGGGGGGCCGCATCGGCATGGACGACTATTACCGCCCGTTGACGGGGCATCAGGGGCCGCGGCTGGCCGGGGGCTGGTGCCGCATCGCCGCCGCCGAGCGGCTGGGCCGCGACAGCGGCGCCGAGGTGGTGCCGCTGGCACGGGTGCCGGTGGAATGGCGCTCGGCCTGGTCGGCGCCGCGGGCGGCCTTCATGGGGGTGGAGCTGTCACGGCCGACCCTGATGGGGGTGCTGAACCTGACCCCCGACAGCTTTACCGATGGCGGCCGCTGGCAAGGCGAGGGCGCGCTGGCCCAGGCGCGGGCGCTGCGCGCTGCCGGGGCGGCGGTGATCGACGTGGGCGGCGAATCCACCCGGCCCGGTGCCCGCGAGGTGCCGGCGGAGGAGGAGATCGCCCGCATCCTGCCCACCATCACCGCGCTCGCGGCGGAGGGCGCCGTGGTCTCGGTCGACACCCGCAAGGCGGCGGTGGCGCGGGCGGCGCTGGCGGCGGGGGCGCGGATCGTCAACGATGTCTCCGGCCTCGATTTCGATCCGGAGATGGCGGGGGCGGTGGCCGAGGCCGGCGCCGGCCTGGTCATCATGCATTCCCGGGGCCTGCCGGAGACCATGCAGCGCGACCCGCGCTACGAGGACGTGGTGCTGGAGGTGTTCGACGCGCTGGCCGAGCGGCTGCTGCGCGCCGAGGCGGCCGGGGTGCCGCGGTCGCGAATCATGCTCGATCCCGGCATCGGCTTCGGCAAGAACACCACCCATAACCTGGCGCTGCTGCAACGGCTGTCGATCCTGCACGGCCTGGGCTGCGGGCTGCTGCTGGGCGTGTCGCGCAAGCGCTTCATCGGCGAGATCGGCGGCGGATTGCCCACCGACGCGCGCGAGCCGGGAACCCAGGCGCTGACCCTTGCCGCAACCGCGCAGGGGGTGCAGATGCATCGTGTCCATGATGTTGCGGGGGCCGCGCAGTCGCTGGCGCTGTGGCAGGCGGCAGGCGCCCCCGACAATCGAAAAGAGCAGGCATGAGCAGGAAATATTTCGGCACCGACGGCATTCGCGGCCGCGCCAATACCCATCCGATGACCGCCGAGGTGGCCCTGCGCGTCGGCGCCGCCGCCGGGCGCTATTTCCGCAGCGACGGCAGCAACGGCCATCGGGTGGTGATCGGCAAGGATACCCGCCTGTCGGGCTACATGATCGAGAATGCGCTGACCGCCGGCCTGTGCTCGACCGGCATGAACGTGCTGCTGCTGGGGCCGGTGCCGACGCCGGCGGTGGGCTTTCTGACCCGCTCGATGCGCGCCGACCTCGGCATCATGATATCGGCCAGCCACAACCCGGCCGCCGATAACGGCATCAAGTTCTTCGGCCCCGACGGTTTCAAGCTGTCGGACGAGGCCGAGGCCGAGATCGAGGCCATCCTGGAGGGCGAGGTGCGGCTGGCGGCGCCGCAGAATATCGGCCGCGCCAAGCGGATCGGCGACGGGCCGGGGCGCTATGTCGAATATGCCAAGACTACGCTGACGCCGGGGCTGCGGCTGAACGGCCTCAAGGTGGTGGTGGACTGCGCCAACGGCGCCGCCTATCGCGCCGCGCCGCAGGCGCTGTGGGAGCTGGGCGCCGAGGTGATCCCGCTGGGCGTCGAGCCGGACGGGCTCAACATCAACGAGGGCGTCGGCTCGACCCATGTCGCGGCCTGCCAGCAGGCGGTGCGCGAGCATGGCGCCGATATCGGCATCAGCCTCGACGGCGATGCCGACCGGGTGATGGTGGTGGACGAGACCGGCACCGTCGCCGATGGCGACCAGATCATGGCGCTGCTGGCCCGGCGCTGGGCCGAGAGCGGCCGTCTGCGCGGCGGCGCGCTGGTGGCCACCGTCATGTCCAATCTGGGGCTGGAGCGGTTCATGGACGGGCTGGGCCTGCGGCTGGAGCGCACAGCGGTCGGCGACCGCTATGTGGTCGAGCGGATGCGGGCCGGCGGCTACAACCTGGGCGGCGAGCAGTCGGGCCATATCGTGATGACCGATTACGCCACCACCGGCGACGGGCTGCTGGCCGGGTTGCAGGTCATGGCGGCCATGGCCGAGACCGGGCTGCGCGCCTCCGAGGTCACTGCCCAGTTCCGGCCGGTGCCGCAGATGCTGCAGAACGTGCGCTTCGCACAGGGCGCCGACCCGCTGGGCGCCGATGCGGTGCAGGCGGCCATCCGCGCCGCCGAGGCCGATCTGGCCGGGCAGGGCCGGGTGCTGATCCGCAAGTCCGGCACCGAGCCGCTGATTCGGGTCATGGCCGAGGCCGAGGACCCGGCCCGTATGGCCGAGGCCGTGGCCCGCATCGTCGCCGAGATCGAGACCGCCGCCGGCTGATTGCCCCGGCGCGGCGCCAACGGGGTTGCAAATTGCGGGCCGTCGCGCTTTCCTGCGCCACCACGAAGCCGGCCGCCCCGCGGTTGCGGCACAGCAAAGGAATAGCGATGCGCCCTGTCCGTCTTGTCCCGACCATGCTGGGGGCCGCGCTGCTGGCCTCGCAGGCGGTCGCCGCCGAACCGGAAGCCTGCGGCAAGGTGCGGTTCTCCGAACCCGGCTGGACCGACATCACCGCCACCACCGCCTCGACCCGCGCGGTTCTGGAGGCGCTGGGCTATCAGACCGAGGCGCAGGTGCTGGCGCTGCCGATCACCTTCGCGGGCCTCTCCACCGGCGAGGTCGACGTGTTCCTCGGCCTGTGGCTGCCGACCATGACCACCGAGATCACCCCCTACCAGACCGCCGGCACCGTCGACGTCCTCGGCGTGAACCTGACCGGCGCCAAATATACCCTGGCCACCAACGAGGCCGGCGCGGCGCTGGGCATCAGGGATTTTGCCGACCTCGCCGCGCATCAGGAGGCGCTGGACGGCAAGATCTACGGCATCGAGCCGGGCAATGACGGCAACCGCACCCTGCTGGGCATGGTGGCCGAGGACCAGTTCGGCACCGGCACCTTCGAGATCGTCGAAAGCTCCGAACAGGGCATGCTGGCCCAGGTCGGCCGCGCCACCCGCCAGGACAAGCCGATCGTGTTCCTCGGCTGGGAGCCGCATCCGATGAACAGCAACTACAAGCTCACCTACCTGACCGGCGGCGACGCGCTGTTCGGGCCGAATCTGGGCGGGGCCGAGGTGCGCACCGTCACCCGCCACGGTCTGGTCGAGGAATGCCCCAATCTGGGCCGCTTCCTGAACAACCTGCAATTCTCGCTGGAGATGGAGAACCAGATCATGGGCGCCATCCTCGACGAGGGGCAAGCGCCCGACGCGGCGGCGCGGACCTGGCTGAAGGCGCATCCCGAGGTGGCCACCGCCTGGCTGGACGGCGTGACCACCCGCGACGGCGGCGATGCGGTCGCGGCGGTGCAAGCGGCCCTGGCGAACTGACCGGCGCAATGGCCGGCCTTTCCGACCCCGCGCTGTGGATCAGCGGGCACAAGATCCCCGTCGCCCGCTGGTTCGACGATGGTTTCGACTGGCTGACCACGCATGCCGCCTGGGCCATCGACGGCGCCGCCAATGCCGTGGCCGGCGCCGTCGATCAGGTCCAGCGCGGCTTCGAGCTGCCGCATCCCTTCCTGATCATCGCCCTGGCGGTCGGGCTGACCGGCCTGTTCCGGCGCAGCCTGCGCGCCATGCTGGTGGTCGGGCTGGGCTATCTGTTCATCCTCAACCTCGGCTACTGGCAGCAGACCATGCAGTCGCTGGCGCTGGTGGCGGTGGCCTGCCTGGCCTGCATGGCCATCGGCATCCCGCTGGGCATCCTGGCCGCGCATGTGCCGCGCTTCTATGCGGTGATGCGGCCGGTCCTCGACCTGATGCAGACCCTGCCCAGCTTCGTCTATCTGGTGCCGGGGGTGATGCTGTTCGGCCTCGGCACCGTGGCCGGGCTGTTCGCCACGGTGATCTTCGTGCTGCCGGCGCCGATCCGGCTGACCTGGCTGGGCATCAGCCAGACGCCGCCGGCGCTGATCGAGGCCGGGCGGGCCTTCGGCGCCTCGCCCTGGCAATTGCTGTGGAGGGTCGAGCTGCCCTCGGCCCGGCCGCAGATCCTCGCCGGGCTGAACCAGACCATCATGCTGTCGCTGTCGATGGTGGTGATCGCCGCCA
>JBEBVF010000122.1:0-8691 GCA_040392885.1 Paracoccus sp. (in: a-proteobacteria)
CCGCGGGCCGCAGCAGCCGATAGCTGCGCCGGAACGGCCGCTCGGGGTGCAGCACCACGGTATGCAGGGTGCTGGCGATGATCCACAGGTCCAGCCACAGCGTCCGGTATTGCTGATAGATCAGGTCAATGCGCGCCTTGGCCGGCAGGCAGCGGCGCAGATAGGTGTCGCGGGTCTCCTGCGCGGTGCGGCATTCGCGCAGGATGCGGTATTCGTGGCGGTGATAGATCAGCGTCGCCAGCCCGGTCACCCCCGGCCGGCTGCGCAGCACCTGGGCAAAGACCTCCGGGGCCGCCTGCACCAGTTCGGGCATGGGCGGGCGCGGGCCGACAAAGCTCATGTGGCCGCGCAGGATGTTGAGCAGCTGCGGCAGCTCGTCCAGCCGGGTGCGGCGCAGGAAATGCCCCAGCGGGGTGATTCGCCAGTGCTGGTCGGCGCCGGTAACGCCGAACTCGGTCTCGGCCTCGACCATGGTGCGGAACTTGATCAGCGGAAACGCCCGCGTGGGCGAGCACATGCGCCATTGCACGAACAGCACCGGCCGGCCCTGCGCCACCAGAAGCACGGCCGCCACCACGGCCATCACCACGCCCAGCGGCACCAGAAGAATCAGCGAGAAAACAATGTCGAAGGCGCGCTTGCCCGGCGGCATCGCCTCCTGCTCGGCATGACCGGCCGCGACACGCCGGACCGCCCCCGGCCACACCACCGGCCGCCCGAGCGGGTGCGGCACATGCTCCGCCCGGAGGCGGTTCCAATCCTGTTCGACCGACACCGGTTGCCCTGCCTTCTGCCAATCCCGGCCGCTGTGATCCGGGGCGCCTGCTCGTCCATGCAGGCTCGGAAAAGTAATGCCGCTTGGCAAGCCGGGTTCCACACGCGATGGTTGAATATTGCCGCCCGCTTGTGCGATCGGCGGCGATGCGCCAGTCTGGCCGGGCTGAGAGGCAACCGATAGGCGGAAAATGACCAAATTCCTAGTCTTGCTGGAAGACACTCAGGAAAGCGTGGCGGCGATCCGTTTCGCCGCCCAGCGCGCCGCGAAGGGTGGCGCGACGGTGACGGTTCTGGCGGTGATCAGCGCCGCCGACATCGCCCATGGCATCGGCGTCGCCGAGGTGATGCGCGCCGAGGCCCGCGAGCAGATCGAGGTGCATTACGAGGTCTATGCGAAATGGATGCGCGACCGGGTGCAGGTGGCCGCCGAGCTGGTGATCCGCGAGGGCGACCCGGCCGCCGAGCTGCTGGATTTCGTCGCCGGGGATGCCGAGGTGGCCATCGTCATCTTGGGCATCGCCGGCGAGCCGAGTCCGGTCGCCAAGCGGCTGATGCGCGATGTCGGCGCCCTGCCCTGTGCGCTGACCCTGGTGCCCTCGGCGCTGTCGACCGAGCGGCTGGACGCGATCAGCTAGCGCACGGCCCCCTGCCGCGGGGCCCGGGGCGCTTGCGCAGCCATGCCGCAGGGGCGCAACCTTGACCGCGGGCGGGCGCGGGACCATATCCATGCCAGCATCCCGGAGGCGCGCATGTTCATCCAGACCGAAACCACCCCGAACCCGGCCACGCTGAAATTCCTGCCCGGCCAGCAGGTGATGGCCTCCGGCACCGCCGATTACGCCCGTCCCGAGGACGGCATCGGCTCGCCGCTGGCGCGCCGGGTCTTCGCCGTTGTGGGCGTGAGCGGCGTGTTCCTGGGCCATGACTTCATCACCGTGACCAAGGCCGCCGATGCCGACTGGGACCGCATCAAGCCGGCGATCCTCGGCGCCATCATGGAGCATTTCCAGTCCGGCGAGCCGGTGCTGACCGGCCTGGTCGAGGATGGCCATGCCGCGCATGGCGAGGGCGAGGATGCCGAAATCATCGGCCAGATCAAGGAATTGCTGGATACCCGTGTCCGGCCGGCGGTGGCGCAGGATGGCGGCGACATCACCTTCCACGGCTTCGACCGCGGCGTGGTCTACCTGAACATGAAGGGCGCCTGCTCGGGCTGCCCGTCCTCGACGCTGACGCTGAAGATGGGCATCGAGAACCTGCTGCGCCACTATATCCCCGAGGTCAGCGAGGTGCGCCCGGTTGCCTGACGAGGCAGCGGCCGTCCTCGGTTTCGACTGCTCCGGCCCCTGGTGCGCGGCGGCGGTGATCCGCGGCGGCGCGCTGCTGGCGGCCGTGCAGGAGGAGATGCCGCGCGGCCAGGCCGAGCGGCTCATGCCGCTGATCGAATCACTTCTGGCGCAGGCGGGGCTGGGCTGGCGCGACCTCGATGCCGTGGGCGTGGGGGTGGGGCCGGGCAATTTCACCGGCATCCGCATCGCCGTGGCCGCGGCTCGCGGGCTGGCGCTGTCGCTGGGCGTGCCGGCCATCGGCGTCGGCGCCTGCGAGGCCGCCGCCCTCTCGCTGCCCCGGCCCTGCCGGGTGGTCCTGCCGGCCCGCGCCGGCACAGTGTTCTGGCAGGATTTTGCCACCGACGACCTGCCCGCCACCCCGGACCTGCCCGCGCAGGGCGCACCCGACGCCCTGCCCGCCGGCCCGCCGGTGCGGGCGCCGGCTGTGCCGCTGGCCGAGGCCGTGGCCCGCATCGCCGCCCGCCGCCTGTCGTTGGCGCCGCTGCCGCGCCCGGCGCCGATCTATCTGCGCCCCGCCGATGCCGCGCCCCCGGCCGATCCGCCACCGCGGATTCTGGCGCAATGAGCGACCCCGAGGCGCTGGCCGCGCTGCATGCCGCCTGCTTCACCACCCATCCCGCGCCCTGGCCGGCCACCGGGTTTCGCGACCTGCTGTCCGATCCCGCGACCTTCCTGATCGCGATGCCGGAGGGCTTTTTGGCCGGGCGCGTGGTGGCGGGCGAGGCAGAGCTGCTGACCCTGGCCGTGGCGCCAGCGGCCCGCCGCCGGGGCCTGGCCCGCGCGCTGCTGGCGCGTTTCGACGCCGAGGCGGCCGCCCGCGCCGCCACCGCCGCCTACCTGGAGGTGGCCGAGGACAATGCCGCCGCCCGCGCGCTCTATGCCGGGGCCGGCTGGCATCCGGTGGGCCGGCGGCCGCGCTATTACGGGCCCGTCGCGGCGCTGATCCTGCGCAAGGATCTGGTCGCGGGCTGACCTCACCCTTGCGTCACGCCGCCACGCAACCCCTTGACCCATCGCCGGTGCTTTGCCCTAATCGCCGCATCGGAGGGGGCGGCCACCCTGCCCTGGGAGCACAATGGGGAGTTCCATGAGTTTTGCACGTTTTCTGTCCTCGGGGGCGGTGGCTCTGGCCCTGTCGGGCGTCGCCGCACTGGCCGAGCCGGCGCTGATTTTCGACCTCGGCGGCAAGTTCGACAAATCCTTCAACGAGGCCGCCTATGCCGGCGCCCAGCGCTGGGCCGAGGAGACCGGCGGCACCTACAAGGAGTTGGAGATGCAGTCCGAGGCCCAGCGCGAACAGGCGCTGCGCCGGCTGGCGCAGTCCGGTGCCAATCCGATCGTGATGACCGGCTTTGCCTTCGGCGACGTGCTGACCAAGATCGCGCCCGCCTTCCCGGACACCCGCTTCGTCATCATCGACGCCGTGGTCGACCAGCCCAATGTGCAATCCGTGGTCTTTGCCGAGGATCAGGGCAGCTATCTGGCCGGCATCGCCGCCGCCATGGCCTCCAAGACCGGCACCGTGGGCTTCATCGGCGGTATGGATATCCCGCTGATCCGCAAGTTCGGCTGCGGCTATGTGCAGGGGGTCAAGGCCGCCAATCCCGACGCGGTGGTGATCCAGAACATGACCGGCACCACCCCGGCGGCCTGGAATGACCCGGTGCGCGGCGGCGAGCTGGCCAAGGCCCAACAGTCGCAAGGCGCCGACGTGATCTATGCCGCCGCCGGCGGCACCGGCATCGGCGTGCTGCAGGCCGCCGCCGACATGGGCATCCTGTCCATCGGCGTGGACAGCAACCAGAACCACCTGCATCCCGGCCAGGTGCTGACCTCGATGATCAAGCGCGTGGACGTGTCGGTCTATGAGGCGTTCAAGGCCGGCGAGGCGCTGGAGCCGGGCGTGCGGGTCATGGACCTCGCCGCCGACGGCGTGGGGCTGGCGGTGGACGACAACAACAAGGATCTGATGACCCCGGAGATTCTGGCCGCGGTCGAGACCGCCACCGCCGGCATCACCGACGGCTCGATCACCGTGCATGACTATACCGTCGACAACAGTTGCCCGGTGGAGTGATGGTCCCGGCCGCCGCGAACGGCACCGGGGCGGCCTCCGCCCCGGCGGCGGCGCATGAATCGGCGGGCGGTGCGCCGCCCGCCATCGAATTGCGCGGCATTTCCAAGGCCTTCGGGCCGGTGCAGGCGAATCGCGGCATCGACCTGACGGTGCCGCGCGGCACCATCCACGGCATCGTCGGCGAGAACGGCGCCGGAAAATCCACGCTGATGTCGATCCTCTACGGCTTCTATCGCCCCGATTCCGGCGAGATCCGCATCAATGGCCAGCCCATCGAGATCACCGACAGCCAGGCCGCGATCCGCGCCGGCATCGGCATGGTCTTCCAGCATTTCAAGCTGGTGCAGAATTTCACCGTGCTGGAGAACGTCATCCTCGGCGCCGAGGACGGCCGGCTGCTGCGCCCCTCGCTGGCCCGCGCCCGGCGCGAGCTGGCGCATCTGTCGCAGGAATACGGCCTCGCGGTCGAGGCCGATGCGCTGGTCGAGGACCTCTCGGTCGGCCACCAGCAGCGGGTGGAGATCCTCAAGGCGCTGTATCGCCGCGCCGACATCCTGATCCTGGACGAACCCACCGGCGTGCTGACGCCCTCCGAGGCCGACCACCTGTTTCGCATCCTCGAAGGGCTGCGGGCCGAGGGCAAGACCATCATCCTCATCACCCACAAGCTGCGCGAGATCATGGCGATCACCGACAACGTCTCGGTGATGCGCCGCGGCGAGATGGTGGCGCATTTCCGCACCCGCGACACCACGCGCGAGGCGCTGGCCGAGGCCATGGTCGGGCGCAAGGTGCTGCTGCGGGTGGAAAAGACCCCAGCCCGCCCCGGCCCGGTGGTGCTGGCCGCCCATGACCTGACCCTGACCGACGAGGCCGGCGTCGCCCGGCTCTCCGGCATCTCGCTGGAGTTGCGCGCCGGCGAGATCCTCGGCCTCGCCGGGGTCAGTGGCAACGGCCAGACCGAGCTGTTGCAGATCCTCGGCGGCTATCCGCCCGCGGGCGCCCGCCTCGGCGGCCGGCTGACCCTGAACGGGCGCGACCTGCCCTTGGGCGGGCGCGGCGGCGACGGCGCCGCGCGCCGGCAGGCCGGCATCGCCCATATCCCCGAGGACCGCCAGACCGAGGGGCTGATCATGGATTTCTCGGCCTGGGAGGACATGGTCTTCGGCTATCAGGATGCGCCGGAATATTGCGACGGACCGCTGATGGACCGCACCGCCATCCGCAGCGATGCCCGCGCCAAGGCCGAACGCTATGACCTGCGCCCGGCCAATATCGAACTGCCGGCGCGCAGCTTTTCCGGCGGCAACCAGCAGAAGATCGTGGTCGCGCGCGAGATCGAGCGCAACCCGGCGGTGCTGCTGGTCGGCCAGCCGACGCGCGGGGTGGATATCGGCGCCATCGAATTCATCCACAAGCGGCTGATCGCCCTGCGCGACGCGGGCTGCGCGATCCTGCTGGTCTCGGTCGAGCTGGACGAGATCATGGCGCTTTCGGACCGGATCGCGGTGATCTGCGGCGGCGCGCTGATGGGCAGCCGCCGCCCGGAGGAGACCGATGTGCGCGAATTGGGGATGATGATGGCGGGGGCGGCGGACTGATGCAGACCATGCCGAAATGGGTGGATATGGTGCTGATCCCGCTGATTCTGGTGGGGCTGGCCTTCGGCATCTCGGCGCTGGTGATCCTTGCCATCGGCGGCAACCCGGTCGAGGCGCTGATGGTCATGGTCTCGGGCGCGCTGGGCACCAGCTATGGCTGGGATTACACGCTGTTCTTCACCACCAACTTCATCTTCACCGGGTTGTGCGTCGCCATCGCCTACCATGCGGGGCTGTTCAACATCGGCGGCGAGGGTCAGGCGACGCTGGGCGGCCTCGGCGTGGCGCTGGCGCTGCTCTATCTGCCGCTGGGCCACTGGCTGGCGGCGATGCTGGCGGCGATCCTGGGCGCGGCGGCGTTCGGCGCACTCTGGGCGCTGATCCCGGCCTGGCTTCAGGCGCGGCGGGGCAGCCATATCGTCATCACCACCATCATGTTCAACCTGATCGCCGCCTCGCTGCTGATCTGGGTGGTGGACCGGCTGCGGCCGGTGGGGACGATGGACCCGGCTTCGGCCAATTTCCCGCCGGAAACGCGGCTGCCGCAGCTGGGCAACATGCTGCGCGCCATCGGCATCGACTGGGCGCAGGACACACCCGCCAATATCATGCTGCTGGTGGCGCTGGCCGCCGCCGCGGCGGTCTGGGCGATCCTGTGGCGCACACGCCTCGGCTACAAGATGCGGGCCTTCGGCCGCTCCGAGCCGGCAATCCGCTATGCCGGCATCAGCCCGACCTGGATCATCGTCGTCACCATGCTGATCTCGGGCGCGCTGGCCGGGATGATGGCGGTCAACAACACCATGGGCGGGCATGGCCGGCTGATCCTGAACGCCACCGACCAGGCCGGCTTCATCGGCATCGCCGTGGCGCTGATGGGCCGCAATCATCCGGTGGGCGTGGTGCTGGCGGCGCTGCTGTTCGGCTTCCTCTATCAGGGCGGACTGGAGCTGGCGCTGTGGACCAACATCCCGCGCGAGCTGATCACCGTCATCCAGGCGCTGGTGGTGTTGTTCACCGGCGCGCTGGACAACATGCTGCGGGTGCCGATCGGCCGGTATTTCGCCCGCCGCGCGCGGGCGCGCCTGCCCGGGACCGAGGGCTGAGCGATGGATTTCAACACCGCACTCCAGATCCTCGACAGTTCGGTGCGGCTGATGGTGCCGCTGCTGCTGGCCTGCCTGGCCGGGCTCTATTCCGAGCGTTCGGGCGTGTTCGACATCGGGTTGGAGGGCAAGATGCTGATTGCCGCCTTCACCTCGGCGGCGGTGGCGGCGGTCACCGGCAATGCCTGGCTGGGGCTGGCGGCGGGGATCGGCGGCTCGATGGCGATGGCGCTGGTGCATGGCGTCGCCTCGATCACCTTCCGCGGCAACCAGCTGATCGCCGGGGTGGCGATCAACATGCTGGCCGCCGGGCTGACGGTGCTGGTGGGACAGGCCTGGTTCGGGCTGGGCGGCCGCACGCCCTCGCTGAGCGGCGCCGGCCGCTTCAATCCGCTGACCCTGCCGGGGGTGGAAACGCTGCGCCCGGTGCCGGTGCTCGGCCCGCTCTATGCCGAGGTGGTCTCGGGCCACAACATCCTGGTCTATCTGGCGCTGGCCTGCGTGCCGGCGACCTGGTGGCTGCTCTATCGCACCCGTTTCGGGCTGCGGCTGCGGGCGGTGGGCGAGAATCCGGCCTCGGTCGATACCGCCGGTGTGTCGGTGAACGGGCTGCGCCATGCCGCGGTGCTGATCTGCGGCGCGCTATGCGGCGTGGCCGGCAGCTATATGGCCACCGGGCTGGGCGCCGGCTTTGTCGCCAACATGATCGCCGGGCGCGGCTTCATCGCGCTGGCGGCGCTGATCTTTGCCAAGTGGCGGCCGTGGTGGGCGCTGGGCGCCACCTTCCTGTTCGCGCTGTTCGAGGCGCTGGCCAACCGCTGGCCGAACCTCGACCTGGGCGTGGTGGTGCTACCCTCGGCCTTCATGAATGCCCTGCCCTATATCCTGACGGTGGTGATCCTGGCGGGCTTCGTCGGTCGCGCCATCCCGCCCCGCGCCGGAGGAGAGCCCTATGTCAAGGAACGCTGAGCTGATCCGCGCCCGCGCGGGGTCGGAGGCGCCGGAGGCGGCGCTGATCCTCGGCTCGGGCCTCGCCGGGCTCGCGGAGGCGGTGGACGGAGTGGCGATCCCCTATGCCGATCTGGACGGCTTTCCTGCTGCCGGCGTGTCGGGCCATGTGCCGAAACTGGTCGTCGGCGCGCTGGAGGGGCGCCGCGTCGCGGTGCTGGCCGGGCGCGCACATTACTACGAGGAGGGCCGCGCCGACGTGATGCGCCCGGCGCTGGAGACGCTGCGCGACCTCGGCTGCCCGCAACTGATCCTGACCAATGCCGCCGGCTCCTGCCGCGAGGACATGGGGCCGGGCTCGGTAATGGCGATCGCCGACCACATCAACCTGACCGGGCGCAACCCGCTGATCGGCGAGGCGTCGGAGGCGCGGTTCACTGCCATGGCCGATGCCTACGACCCGGGGATGCGGGCGGCGCTGGCGCGGGCGGCGGCGGTGGAGGGGGTGGCGCTGCCCGAAGGGGTCTATTGCTGGTTCTCCGGCCCCAGTTTCGAGACCCCGGCCGAGATCCGCGCCGCAAGGCTGCTGGGTGCCGATGCCGTCGGCATGTCCACGGTGCCGGAGGTGATCCTGGCGCGGTTCCTCGGGCTGCGGGTGGCGGCGCTGTCGGTCATCACCAATATGGGCGCCGGCCTGTCGCAGGAGGCACTGAGCCACGCCCATACCAAGGCCATGGCGCCCCTCGGCGCGGAAAAGCTGGCCCGCATCCTGCGCCGGGCGCTACGCGACGGGTTTTAGGGCGCGGCGGGGCGGTGCGTGCGAGCACGCACCC
>JBEBVF010000123.1:0-8334 GCA_040392885.1 Paracoccus sp. (in: a-proteobacteria)
CGGTGCCGGGCGGGCCGACCAGCAGCGCGCCTTTCGGGATCTTGCCGCCGAGGCGGCTGAATTTCTGCGGGTTCCTGAGGAACTCGACGATCTCCTCCAACTCCTCCTTGGCCTCGTCGATGCCGGCCACGTCGTCGAAGGTGACGCGCCCGTGCTTTTCGGTCAGCAGCTTGGCGCGGCTCTTGCCGAAGCCCATGGCGCCGCCGCGGCCGCCGCCCTGCATGCGGTTCATGAAGAAGATCCACACGCCGATCAGCAGAATGAAGGGCAGCCAGAGCGACAGCATCGACATCAGGCCCGACTGCTTCTGGCGCTCGACGCGGACATCGACATCATGTTGCAGCAGGGCCGGGGTGATCTCCTCGCCCAGCGGCCGCACGGTGGTGAAGCGCTCGTTCGATTTGGTGGTGAGGCTGATATCCTCGCCATTGATGACGACGGACTGGACCTGGTTGTTCTCGACCCGCTGCACGAAGTCGGAATAGTCGATCTGCGGCCCGCCGGTGCCGGCGGTGCCGCCGAACATGTTGACCAGGGCCAGCAGCATCAGGAACAGCACGACCCAAAAGGCGATGTTTCTGGTATTGCCCAAGGGCGCGTCCTCCGGTCGAAGAGAAGATCAGATGTTGCGGCAAGAAATAGGCGCCCCGCCCGCCGGGTTCAATGCGCCATTGCATGGTTTGGGCCGGATGCGGCGCCGGGCGGTCACGAATCCGCCATTGTGCGCGCGCAAACCGCCCCGCGCAGCGTCGCGATGTCGCGCAAGGGGGGCGCCATGGTGCCGATGCGGGATACTTCGGCACGGCGTTGCGGCGTTGCGGGCGGATCGGGGCACCGCCCGAGGGTCACGTCCTCGCCGCTTTCGGCGCGTCACTCCTCCGCCACTCTCGGCGCCGACAGCATCCGCCGCAGATCGGAGAGGTCGCGCAGCGGCGTGGCCGGGGCGGGGCCGAGCGGGGTGGCACCGCGCCACAGCCATGGCTCGGCCCCGCCGGGGCGGGCGGCGACATGCTGGCCGGCGGCCGGGGCGGCGACGGCAAAGCGCCGGTCCCAGATGCCGGCCCCGGTCAGGGGCGTGGCGCGGGCGGCGGCGGCCGGTTCGCGCTCCAGATGCAGCAGGCCGCCGCGCGGGGTCAGCAGGGCGCCGGCCAGGGTGGTGCGCTGGCCGGTGCCGATCGCCGCCCAGGCCGCGTCCAGCCCCGACTGGCGCGGCGGATGCGTGGCGCCGGTGATCCAGGCCAGCGCGGCGACCAGCAGGCGGCGGCGCAACTCGCCCGGCGCCGCCGCCAGCGGCGGCAGCGGCAGCCACAGCGCGCCGCCCTCGGCGCGGGCGGCCTCGGTCAGCGCCAGCACCGCCGGGATCAGCGCGTCGCGCGCCTGCGCGAGATTGCGGGCCGAGCGGGCGAGCTGCGCCGGTTCCAGCCCCAGCGCGGCCATGGCGGCGCGGATGCGGGCTCGGTCGTAATCAGGGTTGTCGTTGCTGGGGTCGTCGGCCCAGCGGATGCCGCGGCCGGCCAGCCAGTCGCGCAGCTCGGCCCGCCCGCAATCCAGCAGCGGCCGCAGCCAGCGGATTCCGTCCTCGTCGCGGGCCTCGGCCATGGCCGCCAGCCCGTCCAGCCCGGCGCCGCGCGAAAGCCGCATCAGCAGCGTCTCGGCCAGGTCGTCGCGGGTATGGCCAAGCGCCACGGCAGGCATGCCCTGCGCCCGCGCCCAATCGGCGATCAGCGCGGCGCGGGCCTGGCGGGCGGCCTGCATCAGGTTGCCGGTCCGCGGCTGCGTGCGCCAGGTCAGCACCTGCGCCGGGACCCCCAGCGATTCGGCGGCTTGCGCGGCCAGGCGGGCCTCGCCGGCGGCTTCGGGGCGCAGGCCGTGATCGACGATGGCGGCGGCGAGCCGCACCCCCCGCGCCCGCGCCCAAGGGGCCGCCAGATGCAACAGTGCCATCGAATCGCCCCCGCCCGACAGCGCGATGCCCAACGCCGGGACATCGCCCGCCAGCCGGTCCAGCGTCGCGGCGACCGTGGCGGCCAGGTCGGTCGGGTTCCCGCCCGGCAAGGCCATGGAGGGCGGCGCGGTCACCCTATGGCTCGGGTGCCAGGTCCAGCTCGGTCTCGCAGGACAGCCGGTCGTAGAGCTGCGTCGCATCGGCGGTCGCGGGCGACTCGGCATGGCGCAGGATCACCTCGCCCAGGAACTGGCAGGCCGGGCGGGTCTGGCCGTCCTCGGCCATGATCCGCGCCACCGCCAGCAGCGCCTCGGGCGCGCGCGGGCCGGCGGGATCGGCGGCGAAGACATCGGTGAAGGCGCGGGCCGCGGCGCGGCGGTCGCCCAGCGCCAGTTGCGAGCGGCCCTCGAAGAACCGTGCCTCGGCGAACAGCGGCCCGCCGGCATGGTCGCGCGCCACGGCGGCGAAGGCCGCGGCGGCGGCGGCATGGTCGCCGGCCTGCGCCAGCGCCAGCGCGGCCTCGAACTCGGCCTGTTCGGCCGCCGAGGCCGGGGTGGCGGGCGCGACCGGCGTCGCGGGCGCCGCCTCGACGGTGCCGGCCGACAGGTCGATGTCCAGCGGCCCGCCGAGGCCGTCGCCATCGGCCAGCGCGCCGAGGTCGCAACCCTCCTCCAGCTGGCAGAGGCGGAACTCGATCTCGTCCAGCCGCGCGGCGCTGTCGCGGGTGACGGCCTCGATGCGGTTGCGGGCCTGCTCGACCTCGCCGGTCAGGCGGCGCAGCGTCGCCTCCATCTGGTCCATGCGGGCGATGGCGTCGGGGCCGCCGGCACCGGCATAGCCAGCCGCGCCCGAGACCCGCAGCGCCGCCCGCAGCCCCTGGAGATCGGCGGCCACCGCGTCCAGATCGGCGCGAAGGTCGGCGATGTTGGGCAGGGCGGCCGGCTGCTGTGACCGGACGGGGGCGGGGTCCGCGGGGGGCAGCACGGGGGACTGGACCGGGGCGGCCCCGGCACCTGTGCCGGTGATGCCGGGCACGGCCTGCTGCGCCGCCGCCGGCTGCGCCAGCATCAGCGCCATGGCCACGAGCGGGAGCCGTCGGCTCACGCCCCGGACCCCGGTGCCACCCGCACCACCACCCGGCGGTTGCGGGCGGCGCAATCGGCCTCGGCACAGCCGGCGAGCGGCCGTTCCTTGCCATAGCTGACGGTGCTGAGACGCCCGGCTTCGACGCCGCTGGCGATCAGGTATTCCTGGACGGCGGCGGCCCGGCGCGCGCCGAGGGCGAGATTGTATTCGCGGGTGCCCTGCTCGTCGGCATGACCCTCGATGAGGGCGGCAAAGCCGCGATTCTGGATCAGCCAGCGGGCCTGGGCGGCGACCACCTGCCGCGCTGCATCCGACAGCGCCACCTGGCCCTCGGCGAATTGCAGGGTGTCGCCGGCGCTGGCGGCAAAGCCCTCCTGGGTGGCGGTGCCGGGCAGGATGCCGGTGCCGTCGGCGCCCAGCGTGCCGGTATAGCGGGCGCCGCCGCCGGGCAGGTCGGCATAGGGGTCCGAGACCCCGCCGCTGGTCACGCCGTCGGGGGCCATGCCGCAGCCGGCCAGTGCCAGCACCAGCCCCAGCGCCGCCATCCGCCCCGGCCCCGTCCGGCCGATCCGCGCCGCCTGGTCTGCCCTCATTCCCGTCCCCCGTCTGTTGCGCCTTACGGGCGCAGCGGTCCCCAATCCGGGTCCGATACCGCGCCGCTCACCTGAATGCGCCGCAGGTTGCGGCCCGTCACGTCAATCGAATGCAGCGCACCGGATTCGGTTCCATCCACCGCGCGTCGCGCAAAGGCGATCACCCGTCCATTGGGCGACCAGCTCGGCCCCTCGTCAAGATGGGCGGCGGTTAGCAGGCGCTCGCCGTTGCCGTCGGGCCGCATCACCCCGATGCGCAGGCCGGAGGCCGGCGGCGCGCCCTCGGCCGCCGCGGCCTCGTCGCTGCGGGTGAAGGCGATCAGGTCGCCGCGCGGCGACCAGGCCGGGGTGCCGTAGCTGCCGGCGCCAAAGCTGATCCGCCGCGCCTCCGGCAGGCCGGCGGCGCCGCCCTCGTCCAGCGACAGCACATAGAGCTGGGTCTGCCCGGAGCGGTCGGATTCGAACACGATCCGCCGCCCGTCCGGCGAGAAATCCGGCGAGGTGTCGATCGACGGCCCGCGGGTCAGCGGCCGCGCCGCGCCGCTGGCGGCATCCATCAACCACAGGTTGGTGGCGCCGCCCTCCTCCTGCGAATAGGCGATCCAGCGGCCGTCCGGCGACCAGTTCGGCGCAAAGCTCATGGTGCCGGGGGTGGATTGCATGATCTGGGTGCGGCCGCTGTCGAGGTCCAGCACCGCCACCCGTGGCACCCCGTTCGAGAACGAGGTGAACACCAGCCGCCGCCCGTCCGGCGCCAGTTTGGGCGACAGCACCAGGTCGCGCCCGTCGCTGAGATACTGAAAGCCGGCGCCGTCTTGGTCGATGATCGCCAGCCGCTTGCGGCGGGCCTCGCTGGGGCCGTCCTCGGCCACCAGCACGATGCGGCTGTCCAGATAGGGGCCTTCGCCGGTCAGCCGGGTATAGATCTGGTCGGCCGCCTTGTGCGCCAGCCGCCGCCAGTCGCCCTCGGCGCCGTCGAGGCGGATGCCGGCGCCCAGCGGCTCGCCCTCCACCACGTCATGCAGGCGGAATTTCAGCGTCACCTGCCCGGCGGCGCGCGACACCGCGCCGGTGACCAGCGCCTCGGCATGGATCGCCCGCCAGCTCTGCCAGCGCACCGGCGCGTCGAAGCTGGCGCGGTCCTCCAGATGCGCGGCGGGGGGAATGGCGTGGAACAGGCCGGTGCCGGTCAGGTCCTCGCCGATCACCGCCTGGATCTGGGCCGCCAGCGGCCCGGCGCCGCCCTCGTCGTGAAAGCCGGCCAGGGCGATGTCGGTGGGCTCGATGATGCCGCGGGTGATCTCGACCCGCAGGGTACCGTCCTCGGTCTCGACCGTCAGGTCCGGGCCCGGCCCGTCCAACGCGACATCCTCCGGCCCCGGTTCCATGTCCTGCTGCGCCCAGGCCGGCGCGGCAAGGGCGGCAAGCAGCGGCAAGGCGAGCAGCGGGGTGGGGCGGAGCATCTTGCGGTCCTTGGTGACAGGTTCGGAGAAGGCGGCCCTCGCGTCAGCCGCCGGCGCGTTCGGCCATCAGGCGGGGATCGAAATCGAGGATCAGGCGCTTCCAGCGGTCGTATTTGTCGGCCGGCAGGTCGAGGCCCTCGGCGCCGCAACTGCGGATGGCGCGGCTGGCCACGTCGAAGGCGTTCTGCGCCGCCGCCTCGCTGCCGCCATACCAGTCCACCAGCCGCAGGCTGTCGTCCAGCGGCACGCCGCCGCGGTCCAGCCGCACCTCGACCGAGATCACCGTATCCTGCGCGTCCAGCGACAGCATGTTGAGGTTCCAGCATTCCCCGATATGGGTCATCAGCACGCCCAGCTCGGAACTGGTCAGCACCGGCGCGTCGGAATTGGCCGCCTCGCGCGCCGCGGGCGCGTCGGGGGTGTCGGCCAGCGCCGTGTCCAGCGTCGAGGTCAGGTCGTCGTGCGGGATCGCCTCGGCCTCGGTGGTGCGGGCGCTGTCGAGGCTGTGGGTCAGCTCGTCATCCGGCACGCCGGAGGCGCGGGGGCCGCGCGGCAGGTCGGGATCGGCCAGCGCGTCGGGATCGGTGAACTCGCCCTCGGCCTCGGGATCGGCGGCGGCCAGCGCCTCGGCCAGGGCGCGCGACAGCTCGTCCTGGTTCTGCGGCTCGTCCTGAGGCGTAGCATCGGGGATCGGCGAGGGGATGGTGGCCTGCTCCTCCTCCAGCCGGCGGGCCTCCTCGGCCAGCCGCTCCAGCTCGCGCTGGCGTTCCTGTTCGGCCTCGGCCTCCAGACGTTCGGCTTCGAGGCGCTCGGCCTCCAGGCGCTGCTCCTCCTCGAGGCGGGCCTGCTCCTGCCGGGCCTCCTCCTCGCGGCGGCGCTGTTCCTCCAGCGCGGCCTGCTGCTGGCGCTCCTGTTCCAGCCGCTGCGCCTCGCGGCGCGCGGCTTCCTCGCGGGCCGCCTCGGCCTCGGCCTGCTGGCGGGCCTGTTCGGCCGCCTCCGCCTCGGCGCGTTCGCGGGCCTGGCGCGCGGCTTCGGCCTGACGTGCCACCTCGGCCTCGGCTTCGGCCTGTCGTTGGGCTTCCGCCTCCGCCGCGGCTTGCGCGGCGCGTTCGGCCTCGGCTTCGGCGGCTGCCTGGCGCTGTGCCTCGGCCTCGACCTCGGCCTCGCGCTCGGCCTGCGCCGCCTCCTGCGCGCGGCGGGCCTCGGCCTGCCGTTCGGCCTCGCGCTCGGCGGCCAGCGCGGCAAGGCGCGCCTCCTCGGCGGCCTGGGCGCGGACCGCCTCGGCGCGGGCGCGGGCGGCCTCGACCAGCCCGTCGGGGCGGGCGATGGGGAGGCGCGATTGCGGCAGCGCCAGCGGCGACAGCGGCGCCTCCGGGATCGCCGGGGCCTCGGGCGCGGGGCCGGGACCGGAAAGCGGCGGCGGCGCCGCGGCCGTCTCCGGCGCTGTGCCGGGTGCCGGTGCGGGCGGCACGGCATCGGGCACCTGCGGCGCGGCCTCGCCGGAGGCCGGGGGCTGGGCCGGCGGCAGCGCCGGCGGCGGCCGCATGGCGCCCTCGGCCACCGGGCCCGGCCCGCGCGCGGCGGCGGCCATGGACTGGAAATCCGATTCGGACATGGTGCCGACCTGCACGGTCTCGATCGGCTTCTGCTCGTTGGCGCGGAACAGCGCCCCGGCCAGCAGCGCCCACAGGATCACCGCGCTATGCGCGACGCCCGAGACCCATGCGCCGATGCGTTGCTCGCGATCCATGCCGCCCGTGCCCCCGGCCCGTCAGTCGGCCGCAGCCGCGGCCGGCGCGTCGAAACGCGGCCCGCCCGCATCGGTGACCAGGATCAGGTCGTTGAAGCCGGCGGCGTTCAGCGCCCCCATCACCTGCATCATCCGGCCATAGGCCAGGGCGCTGTCGCCGCGCAGATAGACCCGGCGCGACTGCCGCTGCTCGGCCACCGCGGTCAGGCGGGCGATCAACTCGTCATCGGCGATTTCCGCGGTCATCAGCACCATCGGCCCCTCGGCGGGGATGGAAAGCGTCAGCGGCTCCTCCTGCTCGGTGGGGACGGCATCGGCGGCGGTGTCGGGCAGGTCCAGCGGCACGCCCACGGTCAGCATGGGCGCGGCGACCATGAAGATGACCAACAGCACCAGCATCACGTCCACGAAGGGGGTGACGTTGATCTCGGCCATCGGCCGCACGGCCCGGCGGCCGCGGCGGCGCCTGCTGTGAGAGCCGGCGGCCATCTCAGTCCTCGTCCGTCTGGCGCGACAGGATGGTGGCGAATTCGTCGGCAAAGCCTTCCAGGCCGGCCAGCAGCTTGTTCGCGTCGGCGCCGAGCTTGTTGTAGAAGATCACCGCCGGAATCGCGGCCAGCAGGCCGAGCGCCGTGGCCATCAGCGCCTCGGCGATGCCGGGGGCGACCACGGTCAGCGAGGTGTCCTGGGCCAGCGCGATGTCCTCGAAGCTGCGCATGATCCCCCAGACGGTGCCGAACAGCCCGACAAAGGGTGCCACCGCGCCGATCGAGCCCAGCAGGGTCAGCCCGCGCATCAGCCGGGCCTCCTCGCGGGCGATGGCGACGTTCATGGCGCGATCCACCCGCTGCACCAGCCCGGGGATCAGCCCGCCATCGTCGCGCAGGCTGCGCCGCCATTCGCCCATGCCGGCGGCGAAGACGCGCTCGGCAGCGCCGGAGGGACGCTCGCCGATGCTGTCGAAGACATCCTCCAGCGGCTCGCCGGACCAGAAGGCGCGGTCGAAGCGGGCATTGGCGCGGCGGGTGCGGGTGAAGGCCAGCAGCTTGGCGACGATCACCGCCCAGGCCCAGACCGAGGCCGCCAGCAGCAGGACCATCACCAGCTTGACCACGATCGGTGCGCGCAGGAAAAGCGCGGTCAGCGAAAAATCAAGATCCATCGCGACTGTCCCTCGTCGGCCTGTGACTCCAAGGCGCCTATTGCCAAGGATGGCGGGGGAAAGACAACCGCCTTCGCAACACTATTGCGTCAAACGGCCGTGCGGAGCGGGGGTGCGGGCCTCGCGGCGGTGCTGGCGGCCGGGGGTGGCTGCGGGGTTCCGTGCGCCGTGGGCGGGGTCGGAGCGGTGCCGAGGCGGGGGACCGGCGCCGGTCCGGGACCGGCGGGTCGGGCGGGGCGCGATGGCCCCTTCCGGCCCTTTTGCCCAGGGGCGCGGCGCGGGTGGCCCGACTTACCCACCCCCTCCGACTCCCTTGGGTCTCCGGGCGTGGATAA
>JBEBVF010000124.1:0-8233 GCA_040392885.1 Paracoccus sp. (in: a-proteobacteria)
GCGCGCACCGCGCGCACGAAATGGCCGCCAACAGGCGGCCTTCCCTGCCCGAAACCCACGCCACCGTCGCGTATCGGCGCAAGGCCGGGCGGCAGCGCCGGGCCGTCAAGCCCCGCAGGGGCGCAGGCGGGCCGCCCTTATATTGAAAAAACCCCCGCGCGGGGCGCGGGGGTCTGGAAGCGTCAGCCTTGGGGTTTCAGTTTTCCCTGGCTTTGCAGATACATCATGAAGCCATCATAGCTCGACTCTGCCGTCTGGTTATAGAGATACCAGTCGTCGCGGAACTGGAGCTGATGCTCGATCATGCGCTTGAACCATTCGTTCTCGGCGCTGATCTCGGCATAGACCTCCATGGCGGCATCAAAGCCGGCGGTGAGGATCTCGGCGCTGAACGGACGCAGTTGCGCGCCGGTCGCCACCAGCTCCTTCAGGGCCGAGGGGTTCCGGTAGTCATAGGCCGACAGCATGTTGATGTCGATCGACTGGGCGACGGTGCGCAGGATCGACTTGTACTTGTCGGGCAGCGCCTCCCATTCGCCCTTGTTGACGAAGATGCCGATCGACGGCCCGCCCTCCCAGAAGCCGGGATAGTAGTAATAGGGCGCCACCTTCTGGAAGCCCAGTTGCAGGTCGTCGGCCGGGCCGACGAACTCGGCCGCATCCAGCGTGCCCTTTTCCAGCGCCGGATAGATGTCGCCGGCGGCCAGCTGCTGGGGCACCACGCCCAGCTTCTCCAGCACACGCCCGGCAATGCCGGAGACGCGCATCTTCAGGCCCTTGAGGTCATCGACGGTGTTGATCTCCTTACGGTACCAGCCGCCCATCTGCACGCCGGTATTGCCCGCCGGCAGGTAGAACAGGTTCTGGGTGGCGAAGAATTCGTTGAACAGGTCCAGCCCGCCGCCGTGATAGAGATAGGCCGCCTGCGCCCGCGCCGACAGGCTGAACGGCACCGCGGTCACCGGCGCATAGGCCGGGTCCTTGCCCCAGTTGTAATAGGAGACCGACCAGCCCGCCTGCACGGTGCCGTCGGCGGCCGCGTCGATGGCGGCGAGGCCGGGCACGATCTCGCCCGCCGCGAAGGGCTGGATCTGGAACTTGCCGTCGGTGGCCTCGCTGACGCGCTTGGCGAATTCGCCGGCGGAGCTGTAGAGGATGTCGAGCGATTTCGGGAACGAGGTCGGCAGCCGCCAGGTGATGGCCGGATTCTCCTGGGCGAGGGCGGGGGCGGCGAGGCCGGCCCCGGCCGCGGCGGCGGCGCCCCCGACCGTGGCGCGGCTCAGGAAGGCGCGACGGTCGAGCTTGGGTTGCGTTGACATGAATTTCCTCCGCTTGGGGGCCGGCGCGTCACGCAGGCGGCCCGATGTCACGCTGCCAGCCTATAACCCGATGTTTTCGGCTGTCCACCGCCGATGAGGGGCAAGCGGCTGACGTGACGTAACGCCCGCGCCGGGCGAAGGGGAGGGGCCGCGGCTTGCCGGTCATTGCGCCGGCGCCGGGCGGACGGCGGCGCGGTGGTCGTCATGGGTGGCCGTTCCTTTGCGAATCTTTCCCGCCGGGCCGGTTATTTCTGCGGCTCGCGCCGGTGTGGATTCAGCCGCGATAGCCGCGCTCGAAGGCGGGCCTGACGGCCTGTTCAAAGCCCTTGCGGGTCGGCAACTGCCTGGTCATGCCGCAGGTCATAGTCCCGGCGGTCCCGGCGGCAGCCTTGGCGCGGGGGCAGAGACAGGCGGCCTAGATCCGTCCCTCGCCAGCCCGGCGGCGAAGGGGAATCTGCGCGCTCATCTGCCGATAGCCGGGATCGCGCCCGGTGATGCGCGGGCTGCCGCGCCCGGCCATCGCCGCCCCGACCGCTGCCGCGTCGTCTGGGTTCAGCGGCGACAGCCTTGAGGCGGCCCCTCGCCCGCGCTCGTGCTGCCGTCCTTGGCATCGAGCGCCACCGCGTCATCGCCCGGAACGCCGGCCATACCGATCTGCCTGCCGGAAGTGCCGCTGGCCGTGATCCGGCCGCAATCCTGCGCCACGGCCAGATCCTCCCCCCGATCCATGCGTCGGGGATTCCGCCGAGCGCCGCGTCTGGCCAGCCGCTGGTGGGGCAGGGGCGCGGGGCCGGGGGCGCCCGGGGCGACCTTTGCGGGCACGGGCCTTGCAACGCGACGCCGCGCAAGCTATCTGACCGGCGTGAGACCACCGAGGGACAGATGACCAACCCGCTTCAATTCATCAGCCAGGTTCGTGCCGAGGTCGGCAAGATCGCATGGCCCACGCGGCGCGAGGTCGTGACCACCTCGATCATGGTGGTGATCTTCACGGCCGTGCTGGCGTCGTTCTTTGCCCTGGTCGATTTCGTCATCCGCGTCGGCTACGGTCTGCTGCTGCAACTGGTCTGACGCCGCGCCTTGCGCGCCCGCCGGGCGCGCCGGGGCTTGAATTCGCCGCCGCCGGGCTATAAGCCCGCCCGACCTGCCCGGCGCGGTGCGCATCGATTCGCTGTGCGCCGGCACGCGTCATTCGGGCATAACCGTTCCATCCGCGCCGAATTTTCCGCGCAACCGGCCAAAACAGGGGTCAGATCGAGATATGGCAAAGCGTTGGTATTCGGTCAGCGTCCTGTCGAACTTCGAGAAGAAGGTCGCCGAGGCGATCCGGCAAGCTGTGGCCGAGAAGGGCATGGAAGAGCAGATCGACGAGGTCCTGGTCCCGACCGAGGAAGTGATCGAGATCCGGCGCGGCAAGAAGGTGACCTCCGAGCGCCGCTTCATGCCCGGCTATGTGCTGGTGCATATGGAGATGAACGACCGCAGCTATCACCTGGTGAACTCGATCAACCGCGTCACCGGGTTCCTCGGCGCGCAGGGCAAGCCGATGCCGATGCGCGACGACGAGGTCAACATGATGCTGAACCGCACCGGCGAAGGCACGCCGGCGGCGCCGCGGAACCTGATCCGCTTCGACGTGGGCGAGCAGGTGAAGGTGACCGACGGCCCGTTCGAGGGCTTCGGCGGCATGGTCGAGGAAGTCGACGAGGCCAGCCAGCGCATCAAGGTCACCGTGTCGATCTTTGGCCGGCCGACGCCGGTCGAACTGGAATTCACCCAGGTCTCCAAGGCGATCTGAGGTGATGTCGTGGGAGGCGGGCGACCGCCGCACCACTAAGTCGGCCCCCGGCAGCCCAATGACGGGCGGGGGCGTGATGAGAAAAGGAGAGGCCAGATGGCCAAGAAAGTAGTCGGGCAGCTCAAGCTGCAGATCAAGGCGGGCGAAGCCACGCCTTCGCCGCCGGTCGGCCCTGCCCTGGGTCAGCGCGGCATCAACATCATGGAATTCTGCAAGGCGTTCAACGCCCGCACGCAGGAGATGGTGAAGGGCTCGCCCGTCCCGGTGATCATCACCTATTACCAGGACAAGAGCTTCACCTTCGAGACCAAGACCCCGCCCGCGTCCTACCTGCTCAAGCAGGCCGCCGGCCTGAAGCCGCAGGGCAAGCGCAACCGCGCCCGCGGCGCCGAGAAGCCCGGCCGTGCGCCGGCCGGCACCGTCACCGCCAAGCAGGTCCGCGAGATCGCCGAGATCAAGATGAAGGACTTGTCGGCCAACGACATCGACGCGGCCATGCAGATCATCCTGGGCTCGGCGCGCTCGGTCGGCATCGAAGTGAAGGGCTGAGACCATGGCGAAACTGGGTAAGCGCAGCAAGGCCGCCCGCGCGGCTTTCGAAGGCAAGGCCAATCTTCCCGTCGAGGAAGCGATCGCTCTGATCAAGGCCAATGCCAGTGCGAAATTCGACGAGACCGTCGAGATCGCGATGAATCTGGGTGTCGATCCGCGCCATGCCGACCAGATGGTCCGCGGCGTGGTCCGGCTGCCGAACGGCACCGGCAAGCACATGCGCGTGGCGGTGTTCGCGCGCGGCGCCAAGGCCGACGAGGCCCGGGCGGCGGGTGCCGAGGTCGTCGGCGCCGAGGACCTGATGGAGGCCATCCAGGGCGGGCAGATCGACTTCGACCGCTGCATCGCGACGCCGGACATGATGCCGATCGTCGGCCGTCTGGGCAAGATCCTCGGCCCGCGCAACCTGATGCCGAACCCCAAGGTCGGCACGGTGACCATGGACGTGAAGGCCGCCGTCGAGGCTGCCAAGGGCGGCGAGGTCCAGTTCAAGGCCGAGAAGGCGGGCGTCGTGCATGCCGGCATCGGCAAGGCGTCCTTCGAGGACGGCAAGCTGGCCGAGAACCTGCGCGCCTTCGTCGAGGCCGTCGGCCGCGCCAAGCCGTCGGGGGCCAAGGGCACCTACATGAAGAAGGTCTCGATCAGCTCGACCATGGGTCCGGGCGTGTCGGTGGACCTGACCTCGGCCACCCAGGCGTAAGCCGGGCCGGTTCATAGTCGGAAATCGGGGCGGCGCCGCAGGGCGCCGCCCTTTTTTCGTCCGGTGGCGTGGTGCTTGCCGGCTCGGAATTGTGGTCTATGTTTGAACCGGATTTCAGTGGGAAATTTGGCCATAGGCATTCAGAGAATCGAGGCGGATGTGGCGATCAGCGTGTCCGACCTCAAGAAGAACCCTTCCGCGGTCTTCGCGGCGTCGGCCGGGCAGCCGGTGGCGGTGCTGAACCACAACAAGGTCATGGCCTATATGGTCCCGCCCGGGATCTACGAGGAAATGCGCGAGATGATCGAGGATCTGGAACTGGCCCGGATCGTGCGCGAACGCGAGGCCGATCCTGCCCCGCGAATCCGCGTGAACCTCGATGAGATATGAGGTCGATTTCGACGAGTGGGCCTTGCGCGCATGGCGCAAGCTGGCCCCGGCATCCGCGACCAGCTTCGTGCCAAGCTGAAGGAGTGGGCCGGGGCGCCGCGGGTGCCCAAGGTCGCCCTGCGCGGCATGCGGGACTGCTACAAGATCAAGCTGCGACAGTCGGGATGCCGGCTGGTCTACCGGGTCGAGGAGGGTGTCATGGTCATCCTGGTCATCGCCATCGGCCGGCGCGACGGGGGCGAGGTCTACGACGCCGCCAAGGCCTGGCTTTAGGGCTTGCCACCCGGCGCCGCCCGGTCTATCTGGCCATCTCCGGCCAAGGCTCCGATTCGGCGCCCGGGCCGGTTCTGTCCGAGACGGAGGGCAGGGCGCGGTCGAAGGACCAACCCCGCTAAGTCCTTCCCGAGATGGAGACCGAGTTGCCATTTTCCCGCGCGCCCTCCGGGCTGCTACGGGGTCTGTCGCCTCGCCCCATCCCAGACGGACCCGACCCCGTGCCGCGACCTCGCGGCAGGGGACAAGTGAGCCGGGGGGAAACCCCCAACGTGGAGTGAACCGTGGATAGAGCGCAAAAAGAGCAAGTGGTCGAGGAACTCGGCCAGATCTTTGAAGCCTCTGGCGTCGTGGTGGTTGCCCGCTACGAGGGGATGACGGTTGCCGAAATGCAGGCCCTGCGCGCGCAGATGCGCGAAGTCGGGGGCGCTGTCCGCGTTGCGAAGAACAGGCTCGCCAAGATCGCCCTGCAAGGGAAGCCCTGCGAAAGCGTGGCTTCCTATCTGACGGGGATGACCGTGCTCACCTATTCCGAGGACCCGGTGGCTGCCGCCAAGGTCGCGGACAAGTTCGCCAAGGGGAACGACAAGTTCCAGATCCTCGGCGGCGCCATGGGTGACACGGCCCTCGACCCGGCCGGTGTGGCCGCCGTCGCCCAGATGCCGTCGCGTGAGGAGCTCATCGCTCAGATCGTGTCCTGCATCGGGGCCCCGGCTGCCAATATCGCGGGCGCGATCGGCGCACCTGCTTCCAACATCGCGGGCATCCTCACCACGCTCGAGGAGCGTGAGGCTGCCTGAGGCAATGCATCCCGTCGTGGCCTTGAAAACCCGACGTCGGACACCTTTATGAAAGAACGGAAAAATGGCTGATCTGAAGAAACTCGCCGAAGAAATCGTGGGCCTGACCCTGCTGGAAGCCCAGGAACTGAAGACCATCCTGAAGGATGAGTATGGCATCGAGCCCGCCGCCGGCGGTGCCGTGATGGTTGCCGGCCCGGCCGCTGCCGCCGAAGCCGTCGAGGAAAAGACCGAATTCGACGTCGTCCTGACCGAAGCTGGCGCCAACAAGATCAACGTGATCAAGGAAGTGCGCGCCATCACCGGCCTGGGCCTGAAAGAGGCCAAGGATCTGGTCGAGGCCGGCGGCAAGGTCAAGGAAGGCGCGGCCAAGGCCGAAGCCGAAGAGATCAAGGGCAAGCTGGAAGCGGCTGGCGCCAAGGTCGAGCTGAAATAATCCCGTGCGCCTCGCGGCGCGGGCTTGACAAGACGGGCAGGGGGCGGCACATGCCGTCCCCTGCCGAACCTGTCCTGATGGATGGCCCGAGTCGCGGGCCCTCTTTCAGGGCATGTTCGCCGGTTCGGGAGGTGTGCGGTGGGACGCGCGCCACGAATGGAACCGGCGGCCCTTTTTTCGGACGACGCGCGGGCGGGCCCCGACGAACCGCGCGCCTAGACGAAAGGCTAGTCATTTCATGGCGCAATCCCATGTCGGCCAGAAGCGCATCCGGCGCTATTATGGCAATATCCGCGAAGTTCTCGAGATGCCGAACCTCATCGAGGTTCAGAAATCCTCCTACGACCTCTATCTGCGGTCGGGCGAGGGCGAGGGGCACCAGGATGGCGAGGGCATCCAGGGCGTCTTCCAGTCGGTGTTCCCGATCAAGGACTTCAACGAGACCGCCACGCTGGAATTCGTGAAATACGAACTCGAGCGCCCCAAATACGACGTGGACGAGTGCCAGCAGCGCGACATGACCTATGCCGCGCCGCTGAAGGTCACGCTGCGCCTGATCGTGTTCGATGTCGACGAGGCCACCGGCGCCAAGTCGGTCAAGGACATCAAGGAGCAGGACGTCTACATGGGCGACATGCCCCTGATGACCCAGAACGGCACCTTCATCGTGAACGGGACCGAGCGCGTCGTCGTCAGCCAGATGCACCGCTCGCCCGGCGTGTTCTTCGACCATGACCGCGGCAAGACCCATTCCTCGGGCAAGCTGCTGTTCGCCTGCCGGATCATTCCCTATCGCGGCTCCTGGCTGGATTTCGAGTTCGACGCCAAGGACCTGGTGTTTGCGCGCATCGACCGCCGCCGCAAGCTGCCGGTGACGACGCTGCTTTACGCGCTGGGTCTGGACCAGGAAGGCATCATGGATGCCTTCTACGACACCGTGCAATATCGCCTGAAGACCGGCGCCAAGGGCGCGCCGCAGGGCTGGGTCACCCAGTTTTTCCCCGAGCGCGTGCGCGGCACCCGCCCGACCTTCGACCTGGTCGATGCCGCCACCGGCGAGATCATCACCAAGGCCGGCGACAAGGTGACGCCGCGCCAGGTCAAGAAGCTGATCGAGGAAGGCGCCGTCACCGAACTGCTGGTGCCGTTCAGCCAGATCGAGGGCCGCTTCGTCGCCAAGGACATCATCAACGAGGAAACCGGCCTGATCTATGCCGAGGCCGGCGACGAGATCACCGCCACCTATGACAAGGATGGCGATCTGTCGGGCGGGCTGCTGAAGGTGCTGCTGGACAATGGCATCACCGACGTGCCGGTGCTGGACATCGACCATGTCAATGTCGGCCCCTATATCCGCAACACCATGGCCGCCGACAAGAACATGAACCGCGACGGTGCCCTGATGGACATCTATCGCGTCATGCGCCCGGGCGAGCCGCCGACCGTCGAGGCCGCCTCGGCCCTGTTCGAGACGCTGTTCTTCGACAGCGAGCGCTATGACCTCTCGGCCGTGGGCCGGGTCAAGATGAACATGCGCCTCGACCTGGATGCGCCGGACACCCAGCGCACCCTGCGCCGCGAGGACATCATCGCCTGTATCCGCGGGCTGGTGGAACTGCGCGACGGCAAGGGCGAGATCGACGACATCGACCACCTCGGCAACCGCCGGGTGCGCTCGGTCGGCGAGCTGATGGAGAACCAGTATCGCATCGGCCTGCTGCGCATGGAGCGCGCCATCAAGGAGCGCATGTCCAGCGTCGAGATCGACACCGTGATGCCGCAGGACCTGATCAACGCCAAGCCGGCGGCGGCGGCGGTGCGCGAGTTCTTCGGCTCCAGCCAGCTTTCGCAGTTCATGGACCAGACCAACCCGCTTTCCGAGGTGACGCACAAGCGCCGCCTGTCGGCGCTTGGCCCGGGCGGTCTGACCCGCGAGCGCGCCGGTTTCGAGGTCCGCGACGTCCA
>JBEBVF010000125.1:0-8215 GCA_040392885.1 Paracoccus sp. (in: a-proteobacteria)
TCCTGCGCGCCCGGAACTTTGAATATGTCCGTGCCGCCCGCGCGCTGGGGGTGCGCGATCGCGTCATCATGTTCCGCCACATCCTGCCCAATGCCATGGTGGCGACGTTGACCATGCTGCCCTTCATCGTCACCGGGGCGATCTCCGAACTCGCCGCACTGGACTATCTCGGCTATGGCCTGCCGCAGAGCTGGCCCTCGCTGGGCGAGTTGGCCCTTCAGGGCAAGGAGCATACCTCGGCGCCTTGGCTGGGCCTGTCGGCCTTCTTTACCTTCGCCGTCATGCTGTCGCTGCTGGTGTTCATCTTCGAGGGCGTCCGCGATGCCTTCGACCCGCGAAAGACCTTCCGATGAGCGCGCTGCTTGAGGTTTCCGGCCTGACCATCCGCTTTGGCGACGGTGCGCCGGCGGTGGATGGCGTCAGCTTTACCGTCAACCGGGGCGAGACCGTGGCCCTTGTCGGCGAGTCGGGCTCGGGCAAGTCGGTCACCGCGCTCTCCACCGTCGGCCTGCTGGGCGAGGCGGCGCAGGTGAGCGGCTCGGTCCGCTGGCAGGGCAGGGAACTGGTCGGCGCGCCGGAAAAGGCGCTGCGCCGGATTCGCGGCAACGACATCAGCTTCATCTTTCAGGAGCCGATGACCAGCCTCAACCCGCTGCACAGCATCGAGCGCCAGATCGGCGAGAGCCTGGCGCTGCACCGCGGCATCAAGGGGCCGGGCGCGCGGGCGGCGATCATCGACCTGCTCGACCGCGTCGGCATCCGCGACCCGGAGACCCGGCTGGCCGATTTCCCGCACCAGCTTTCGGGCGGCCAGCGCCAGCGGGTGATGATCGCCATGGCGCTGGCCAATGGCCCGGAACTGCTGGTCGCGGACGAGCCGACCACGGCGCTGGACGTGACCATCCAGGCGCAGATCCTCGACCTGCTGGCCGATCTGAAGGCGCGCGAGGGGCTGTCGCTGCTGTTCATCAGCCACGACCTCGGCATCGTGCGCCGCATTGCCGACCGGGTCTGCGTGATGCAGAATGGCGAGATCGTGGAATCCGGCCCGGTCGAGGCGATCTTCTCCGATCCTCAGCATCCCTATACCCGCAAGCTGCTGGCGGCCGAGCCCGCCGGCACCGCCCGGCCGCTGCCCGCCGACGCGCCGGAGATCGTCTCGACCACCGACCTCAAGGTCTGGTTCCCGGTCAAGCGCGGGCTGTTGCGCCGCACCGTCGGCCATATCAAGGCGGTGAACGGCGCCAGCCTGTCGGTGCGCGCCGGCGAGACGCTGGGCATCGTCGGCGAAAGCGGCTCGGGCAAGACCACGCTGGCGCTGGCGATCATGCGGCTGATCGAATCGAGCGGGCCGATCGTGTTTCTGGGCCAGGACATCTCGCAATGGGGCGGCGGGCGGCTGCGCGACCTGCGCCGCGACATGCAGATCGTCTTTCAGGACCCCTATGGCAGCCTGTCGCCGCGGATGACGGTCGAGCAGATCATTGCCGAGGGCCTGGGCGTCCACGGCATCGAGCCGGGCCGCGACCGCAAGGAGATCGTCGCCGGGATCATGGCCGAGGTCGGCCTCGACCCGGCGGTGATGGACCGCTATCCGCACGAGTTTTCCGGCGGCCAGCGCCAGCGCATCGCCATCGCCCGCGCCATGGTGCTGCGGCCCAAGGTGGTGGTGCTGGACGAGCCGACCTCGGCGCTGGACATGACCGTGCAGGTGCAGATCGTGGAGCTGCTGCGCCGGCTCCAGCGCGATTACGGGCTGGCCTTCCTGTTCATCAGCCACGACCTGCGCGTGGTGCGGGCGATGAGCCACAAGATCATGGTCATGCGCGCCGGTGAGGTGGTCGAGCAGGGACCGGCTGACCAGCTGTTCGCCGCCCCCGCCACCGACTACACCCGTGCGCTGATGGCCGCGGCCTTCCGCGACCGCAAGGCGGGGTGAGCGGCAGGGGGGTGCCCCCTGCCGGCAGGGATCTCACCGCCCGCGGATGCGCGGGTCCAGCGCGTCGCGCAACCCGTCGCCGATATAGTTCACCGCCAGCACGGTGATGGAGATCATGATGCCGGGCAGGATCACCCGCGACGGGTAGAGCTGCATCGAATCCACCGCATCGTTGACCAGCCGGCCCCAGGTCGGGAAATCCGGCGGAAAACCGAGGCCGAGGAAGGACAGCGCCGATTCGGTGATGATCGCCGTGGCGATGCCCAGCGTGGCCGAGACCATGATCGGCGACAGCACGTTGGGCAGGACGTGGCGGGTGACGATGCGCCGCGCCGGCGTGCCGATCGAGCGGGCGGCGAGGACGAATTCGCGCTCCTTCACGCCCAGCACCTCGCCGCGCACGATCCGCGCCGCCTGCATCCACGAGGTGGCGCCGATCACCGTCACGATCAGGATGAAGATGCCGGTGCCGGTGCCGAAGCGCTGCGACAGCGGTTCGCGAAACAGCTGCACCACCAGCAGCAGCAGCGGCAGCAGCGGCAGCGCCAGGAACAGCTCGATCACCCGTGACAGCGGCGCGTCCAGCCGCTTGAAATAGCCCGCCAGCACCCCGATCAGCGAGCCGAGCGTGATGGCGATCAGCATCGCGGTCAGCCCCACGGAAAGGGTGATCCGCCCGCCGGCCATCAGCCGCGCCAGCGTGTCGCGGCCGAGCTGGTCGGTGCCCAGCGGATGCGCGGCCGAAAAACCGCCATTGCGCGCGCGGATGTCGGCATAGCCGGGATCGACGTTCCACAGATAGGGACCGGCGATCACGAACAGCACCATCACCACGAACACCGCCAGCGCCACCATGGCGCCGGTATGGGCGCGGAACTGCGACCAGACATCGCGCCAGTGGCTGCGCGGCGCCACCGTATGCACCGGATGGTCGGGAGGCAGCAGGCTGCCCGCCGGGGTGGCGGCATTGCTGGCGGTCTCGGCGATCTGCTCGGTCATGTCGATCTGATGGCGGGCGGCCAGCGCCTCGGCCTCCTTCGGGCTGGTGGGTTCAGTCATAGCGGATCCGCGGGTCGAGAACGCCGTAGAGCACGTCGGCGATCAGGGTGAAGATGACGATGAGGATGGCGAAGATGAAGGTCAGGGTCATGGTCATCGGCATGTCGTTGGCGTGGATCGACATGATCAGCAGTTGCCCCAGCCCGTTCACCTTGAACACCTGCTCGGTGATGATGGCGCCGCCGAAGATCGAGGGCAGGCCGAGGGCGATCACCGTGACCACCGGGATCAGCGAGTTGCGCAGCACGTGCTTCATCACCACCACGAATTCGGTCATGCCCTTGGCGCGGGCGGTGCGCACATAGTCCTGGCCGAGATTGTCCAGCATCGAGGCCCGCATGTAGCGGCTGATCAGCGCGGCATTGTAGAGCGCCAGCACCAGCGCCGGCAGCGTCATCTGCCGCACCTGCGCCTTGAAGCTGGCCCAGTCGCGCACCACCAGCGTGGTGTCGTAGACGGTGGGGAACCAGTTCAGATAGACCCCGAACACGATGATGAACACCACGCCGGTGAAGAAGGTCGGCAGCGAGAAGCCGATCATCGAGATGAAGGTGCCGAGCTGGTCGATCCAGGAATATTGCCGGTAGGCCGAGATGATGCCGATCGGGATGGCGATGGACACGCCGAGGAAATAGGACAGGCCGACCACGGTCAGCGTCTGCGGCAGCCGCTGGGCGATCACGTCGAAGACCGGGCTGCGCGACTGGAAGCTGACGATGCGCTGCATGCCGGCGCTGTAGGCGGTGCCGAAGCTCTGGTCGATCCAGTGCAGGGGCTCGACCCAGAAGAACTGGCGCAGCCACAGCACGTAGCGCACATACCAGGGGTCGTCGAGACCGAGGGCGGCCCGCATCTTGGCCTGCACCTCCGGCGGGATGGTCAGGGGGATCTCGCCCAGCGGGTTGCCGGGCGATGCCTCCAGCACGAGGAAGATCACCAGCGAGATCATCAGCAGCGTGGGCACGGCCAGCAACAGCCGGCGCAGGGTGTAGTTCAGCATCCCGATCCTCCGGGCGCGGGGGAAAGCGGCGGTCCGGCCCGGAATGGGCCGGACCGGAGGCGGGTCATTGCAGCCGGCGCCATTCGGCGATGTTCCACATCTCGCTGTTCCAGGCGTTCAGATCCTCGACGATGTCGAGGGTCTTGGACTTGACCGAGACGCTGGAGCGATAGATCAGCGGCAGGATGTGCATGCTGTCGCGGGTCAGCATGTCGTTGAGCCGGATGGCGATGCGACCACGCTCGGCCAGGTCGGCGGTATTGCCCAGCTCCCTGACCAGCGCGTCGTATTCCTCGCTGCAGAAGCGGCCCATGTTCTCGCCCTGCCACTGTTTCTCGGGCGAGGGGATCTTGCCGCAGGTGCGCTGCGCCAGCGAGGTCTCGGGGTCGATGCCGTCATAGGTGCTGGTATACATCTCCACGTCGGCATAGAATTTCTGGTAGGTGTCGGGCGATCCGGCATCGCCGCCGAAATAGACGCTGGCGTCGATGGCCTTCAGCTCGGTCTCGACGCCGATCTCCTGCCACCACTGCTTGATCAGCGCCTGGAAGTCCTGGCGCACCGCATTGACCGAGGTCTGGTAGAGCAGGCTCAGCCGCATGCCGTCCTTGGTCCGCACGCCGTCGGGCCCGACCGTCCAGCCGGCCTCCTCCAGCAGTGCTTTGGCGCCCTCGATGTCCTGGGTGAGGCATTCGGTATTGTCCGAGGCGAAGATCTCGGGGGCGTTGATGTAGTTGCAGGTCGGCTTGCCGGTCTCGCCATAGCCGATCTCGTCCAGAAGCTGGCGGTCGATGGCCATGGACAGCGCCTTGCGGACCTTGAAATCGCCCAGGATCGGGTGCGGATGCTTGATGGTGGCGCGCTCGCCCTCGGGCAGCGACGGGCTGGGATCGGTGGTGTTCAGCACAATATGCTCCAGCGCGGTGCCGTAGCCGGTCAGCACGTCGCCCTTGCCGGCGCCGGCCATGCTGGCCAGCACCTCGGGCGCCAGCTGGATGTTCCAGGCATAGTCGAACTCGCCGGTTTCCAGCACCGAGCGCGCCGCCGAAGCGGAATCGCCGCCGCCCTTCAGCAGCACGGTCTGGAAATGCGGCAGTTCGGGGTCGCGATAGTTGCCGTTCGCCTCGTAGGTCACCACGTCATTGGTCTTGAAGGAGGCGACCGTGAAGCCGCCGGTGCCGATGGGGGCGAAGTTCTGCTCGGTGCAGGCCGAGGCCTGGGCGCCGATGCAGCCCTCGAGCTGGGCCTTCTGGATGATCGGCGATTCCGAGCCGGTGAAGGCGGTGAACGGGTAGGGCCGCGGCTGGGTGTAATGCACGATCACGGTCAGATCGTCGGGGGTCTCGATGCTCTCGATGCCCTCGAACCGGGCCAGCTGGGCGCAGCCGCCCTCCGGGTGCATGCAGTAATCGGCGGTGAACTTGACATCGGCCGAGGTGAACGGGGTGCCGTCCGACCAGACCACGCCCTCGCGCAGCTTCCAGGTGACGGTCTTCATGTCCTCCGAGATGCCGCCATTCTCGGGTGAGGGCACCTCGCTGGCCAGCATGGGGATGAGGTTGCCCTTGGAATCGATGCCGGCCAGCGGCTCCAGCACCACCGAGGCGGCATGGACGTCCTTGTTGCCCGAGGACAGATAGGGGTTCAGCGTCGAGGGCGCCTGCCAGTAGAACACGTTGAGCTGGCCATCGGCGCCACGTTCGGCCAGCGCCGGGCTGGCGGCGGTCAGTGCGGCGACGGCAGCCCCCGACAGGAACAATCTGTAGGTCATGCGCGGTTTCCTCCCTGCTGCGCGGAGGCTGCCCCGGTGGCCGGGGCAGCCCTTTGGCTTATTTGCTTATTTTGCGCGGTGCCATTCGGCGATGTTCCACAGCTCGCTGTCCCAGCTGTTCATCTTGCCGATGCCTTCCACGGCCAGCGAGCGCGCCGACACGTCGCCGCGATAGACCAGCGGGATCATCGACACGGTTTCCTTGGTCAGGATGTCATTGGCCCGCTTGGCCAGCTCGGCCCGCTTGGCCAGGTCGGCGGTGGCGCCCAGCTCGGCGATCAGCGCGTCGTATTCCTCGTTGCAGAAGCGGTTGATGTTCTCGCCCTGCCACTGGTTGTCGGGGCCGGGGATCTTCTCGCAGGTGCGCTGCGCCAGGTAGGGTTCCGGGTCGGTGCCGTCGAAGTTGTTGGCATACATCTCCACGTCGGCATAGAATTTCTGGAACGTGTCGGGCGAGCCGGCATCGCCGCCGAAATAGACGCTGGCGTCGATGGCCTTCAGCTCGGTCTCGACGCCGATCTCCTGCCACCACTGCTTGACCAGCGCCTGGAAGTCCTGGCGCACCGCGTTGACCGAGGTCTGATAGACCAGCGACAGCCGCATGCCGTCCTTGGTGCGCACGCCGTCGCCGCCCAGGGTCCAGCCGGCCTCCTCCAGCAGCGCCTTGGCGCCCTCGATGTCCTGCTTGAGGCAGTCGGTATTGTCCGAGGCGAAGGCGGCCGGCGCCGGCACGTAGTTGCAGGTCGGCTGGCCGGTCTCGCCATAGCCGATCTCGGTCAGCAGGTCGCGGTCGATGGCCATGGACAGCGCCTGGCGCACGCGCAGGTCGCCCAGGATCGGGTGCGGGTGCTTGACGGTCGAACGCTCGCCCTCGGGCAGCGAGGGCGACGGGTCGGTGGCGTTGATCTCGATCCGCTCGACCAGGGTGCCGAAGCCCACCAGCAGCTCGCCCTTGCCGGCCGCGGCCATGCTGGCCAGCACCTCCGGCGCCAGTTGCAGGTTCCAGCCATAGTCGAATTCGCCGGTCTCCAGCACGGCGCGCGCCGCGGCCGCGGCATCGCCGCCGCCCTTCAGCATCACGGTCTGGAAATGCGGCAGTTCGGGGTCGCGATATTCCGGGTTGGCCTCGTACATCACCACGTCATTGGTCTTGAACGAGCTGACGCGGAAGGCGCCGGTGCCGATCGGGCCGAAATTCGCCTCGGTGCAGGCCGAGGCCGCGGTGCCGAGGCAGGGCTCGAACTGGGCCTTCTGCAGGATCGGCGACTGGCTGCCGGAAAATGCCGTGAACGGGTTTGGGCGCGGATCGGTGAAGTGGATGACCACGGTCAGCTCGTCGGGGGTCTCGATGCTCTCGATGCCCTCGAAGCGCGCGGCCTGCGCGCAGCCGCCTTCCGGATGCATGCAGTAATCGGCGGTGAATTTCACGTCCGCCGAGGTCATCGGGCTGCCATCGGACCATTTCAGGCCCTCCTTCAGCTTCCAGGTGACGGTCTTCAGGTCTTCGGAAATGCCGCCATTGTCCAGCGTCGGCAGTTCCGCCGCCAGCCGCGGCACCATCTCGCCATCGGCGTTGAAGGAGATCAGCGGCTCCAGCACCACCGAGGCGGCATGGACGTCCTTGTTGCCCGAGGACAGATAGGGGTTCAGCGTCGAGGGCGCCTGCCAGTAGAGCAGGTTGACCTGCCCGTCCGCGCCGCGCTGGGCGAAGGCGGTGGGCGCGAAGGCGAGGGTGGCCGCCGCTCCCAGCAGGATCGTCTTGATTTTCATGTGGATATTACCTCCCGTTGATGTTCTTTTCCGGCGCTGTCGGGGGGCGCCCCCGCGGCCGTATCGTTATAGAGATGGCAGGCGACCAGCCGCCCCTCCGGCCCGTGCGGGCGGAATTCCGGCTCCACCTCGCGGCAGATCGGCATGACCTTGGGGCAGCGGGTGCAGAAATTGCAGCCCTGGGGCGGGTTGGCGGGCGAGGGCACGTCGCCCTGCAGCACCACGCGGCGCCGGCTGGATTCGAGGTCCGGGTCCGGCTCGGGCACCGCCGAGAGCAGCGCCTGGGTATAGGGGTGCATCGGGCGCGCATAGAGGTCGTCGCGGTCGGCCAGTTCCACGATCTTGCCCAGATACATCACCGCCACCCGGTCGGCGATGTGGCGCACCATCGACAGGTCGTGGCTGATGAACAGATAGGTCAGGCCCAGCCGGTCCTGCAATTCCTCCAGCAGGTTGACCACCTGCGCCTGGATGGACACGTCGAGCGCGGCGATCGGCTCGTCGCAGACGATGAATTTCGGGTTCAGCGCCAGCGCGCGGGCGATGCCGATGCGCTGGCGCTGGCCGCCGGAGAACTCGTGTGGATAGCGGTTGGCAAAGGCGCGGTTCAGGCCGACCTGATCCATCAGCTCGTAGATGCGGGCATGGCGCTCGGCCTTCTTCAGGCCGGTATGCT
>JBEBVF010000126.1:0-8057 GCA_040392885.1 Paracoccus sp. (in: a-proteobacteria)
CTTGGCGGCGCGCAGCTCCTCGCCCAGCAGGCGCACCAGCTCGCCCCGGCGGGGGGCCGGCACGGTGCGCCATTTCTGGAAGGCCTCGTTGGCGCGGGCGATGATCGCCGGCATGTCCGCGGCCTTGGTCTGGTAGACGCGGGCAATCTCGGCGCCGTCGATCGGCGAATGGACGGGCAGGTCGCCCCCGGTCAGTTCGGCGGCGGTGAGGCCGGCGGCGGACAGAATATCTTGGTAGGACATGGAACAAACCTGTTAGCGGCGGGTGTCTGTCACCACCTGCCAGATTTGGGCCTCCGATGCCACCCCCATGAGCCGATTCCGGTGATTTTGCCGGGCTGCGGCGGGCGTGGGCATGGCGGGGCTTGGCAAGCCAGCGCCAAGGCGCAAGAAAGCGGCATGGCGACGATCTTCTGGGCGCTGGCCCCCGATTTCCTGCTGATCCTGCTGGGCGGATTGCTGACCGGGCTGGTGCCGCGCGCGGCCTGGTCGGGCATCGACCGGCTGAACTATGTGGCGCTGTTTCCGGCGCTGCTCTTCGTCTCGACCTCGCGCCGGGCGCTGCCGCCGGATGCGCTGGCGACCATGGGCCTCGGCGCGGCCGGGGTGCTGGCGGCCGGGCTGGTGCTGGGCGGGCTGGCCTGGCCGCTGGCGCGCGGCACCCGGCTGGATTTCGCCGCGCAATGGCAGACCGCCTGGCGCTTCAACACCGCGCTGGGCTTCGTCGCGCTGGCGGCGCTGCCCGAGGCGGCCTCGGTCTCGATGGCGGTGGTCATCGGCATCAGCGTGCCGCTCTCCAACGCGCTGGCGGTGCTGGCGCTGGCGCGGGGCGGCGGCCACAGCGCCGGCCGGGCGCTGCTGGGCGTGGCGCGCAACCCGTTCCTGCTGGCCTCGCTGGCCGGGCTGACGGTGGCGCTGCTGGGCTGGCGGGTGCCGGCGGTGATCGAGGCGTCGCTGTCGCGGGTCGGCATGGCCTCGATCCCGGTGGCGCTGCTTTCGGTGGGGGCGGCGCTGAACTGGCGCGGGCTGCTGGTGCCGACGCGCGAGGGGGTGGCGATCCTTGCCGTCAAGCTGGCGGCGCTGCCGCTGGTGGCGCTGGCCCTGGCCTGGGCGCTGGACATGGACCCGATGCAGCGCGCGGTGCTGGTGACCTTCGCGGCGCTGCCCACCGCCACCGCCGGGGTGGTGCTGGCACGGGCCTTCGGCGCCGATACCACGCGCACCGCGACGCTGATCGCGCAATCGACGCTGATCGCGGCGGTGACGCTGCCGGCCTGGATGGGGCTGGTCCTGTAGCGAGGAAGGGGGGATGCGGGTGGCGGGAACCGCAGCAACCGTGCCGGCGTGTGTTTCCCGAGAGCCTGACTGGTCAGGTGGGTGCCAGATCACGAGGCCACAACCCCGCGAGAGCCAGCTCCCGTCGGAAAGATTATCGGCCACTGGAAAAGATGCCGATCACGGGAAGAGCAGAAGCCCGCCACAGCACAAGATAGGGGCGGTGCCGCCGCCCTGCAAGGGGGTGGCGGGGCTTGCGCGGTGTTCGCAATCCGTTCATGGTCGGCGCATGGACAATCCCCTGCCGATCCTGCCCGGCCAGCAGCTGGCGCGCGGCACCATGCGCCTGATGCGGGCCATGGGCCATGCCGCGCTGACCGAGTTCGTCCCCGAGCGCGGGCTGCGCGTCGACGTGATGGCGGTGACCGGCAAGGGCGAGGTCTGGATCGTCGAATGCAAGTCCTGCCGCGCCGATTTCCTGACCGACCGCAAGTGGCAGGGCTATCTGGCGTTCTGCGACCGCTATTTCTGGGCGGTGGATGCGGGCTTTCCGCGCGACCTGCTGCCGGCGGGGGCGGGGCTGATCGTCGCCAATGCCCATGATGCCGAGGTGCTGCACCTGCCCGAGGCGCAGAGGCTGCCCGCCGCGCGCCGCGCCCGGCTGCTGCGCGACTTTGCCCGCGCGGCGGCCTGGCGGTTGCAGGACCGGCTCGATCCCGGACGGATGCTGTAACGGAAAAGGCCCCGCGCGGGGGCGGGGCCTTTCGTCACCATGGGCGCCGGTTCAGGCGAAGGCCTGCAACCCGGTGATCGCCCGGCCGAGGATCAGCGCATGCACGTCATGGGTGCCCTCGTAGGTGTTCACCGTTTCCAGGTTGGTGGCCACGCGCATGACGTGGAACTCGGTCGAGATGCCGTTGCCGCCATGCATGTCACGGGCGATGCGGGCGATGTCGAGCGCCTTGCCGCAGTTGTTGCGCTTCATGATCGAGATCATCTCCGGCGCGGCCTTGGCCTCGTCCAGCAGCCGGCCGACGCGCAGGCTGCCCTGCAGGCCGAGCGCGATCTCGGTCTCCATGTTGGCCAGCTTGAGCTGATAGAGCTGGGTGGCGGCCAGCGGCCGCTTGAACTGGTGACGGTCCAGACCGTATTGCCGCGCGGCATGCATGCAGAACTCGGCCGCGCCCAGCACGCCCCAGGAGATGCCGTAGCGGGCCCGGTTGAGGCAGCCGAACGGACCTTTCAGCCCCTCGACATGCGGCAGCAGCGCATCCTCGCCGACCTCGACATCCTGCAGCACGATCTCGCCGGTGATCGAGGCGCGCAGGGACAGCTTGCCCTCGATCTTCGGCGCCGACAGCCCCTTGGCGCCCTTGTCGAGGACGAAGCCCTTGATCTTGCCGCCATGCGCATCGGATTTCGCCCAGACGATGAACACATCGGCGATCGGGCTGTTCGAGATCCACATCTTCGAGCCGTTCAGCACATAGCCGTTGGCGGTCTTTTTGGCCGTGGTCTTCATGCCGCCCGGATCGGAGCCGGCATCGGGCTCGGTCAGGCCGAAGCAGCCGATCCATTCGCCGGTGGCCAGTTTCGGCAGGTATTTCTGGCGCTGTTCCTCGGTCCCGTAGGCATAGATCGGATACATCACCAGCGAGGATTGCACCGACATCATCGAACGATAGCCCGAATCCACCCGTTCGACCTCGCGCGCGATCAGGCCATAGGCGACATAGGAGGCGCCCAGCCCGCCATATTCCTCCGGCACGGTGACGCCCAGCAGGCCCATCTCGCCCATCTCGCGGAAGATCGCGGGGTCGGTCTGTTCATTGGCATAGGCGTCGATGACGCGCGGCATCAGCTTGTCCTGGGCATAGCTGCGCGCGGCGTCGCGCAGCATGCGCTCCTCCTCGGTCAGCTGCTCCTCCAGAAGGAAAGGGTCTTCCCAGTTGAAGCGGTTCAGGTCGGGGGCGTCTTTTGCCTTGAGCTTGGGGCGATCGGTCATCGGGGTTTCCTCCGGGTCAGGTGCGGTCTTTGGATAGGCTGCACCGGGCCAAGGTGCAACAGGATGTTGCCGCCCCGATCACGATTGCGCAAGCCGCCCGGAACGATGCGCGGCGGGGCGGGTTGGTTGCCGGTAAGCCGATCAGTCGAGGAACGAAGCCATGTCCCGAACCTTCCGCCAGAGCACGGCGCTTGCCGCCATGATTGCGGTCGCCGCCCCGCAGATCGGCGGCGCGCAGGAGCGCATTCCCCAGGACGAGATCGAGGCCCATCGCGCCGCGATGGAGGCCGAGCAGCCCTCGCGCGCGGCCAAGCTGGCGCGTGAACTGGCCGGCGGGCTGAGCGTGGCCGGGCTGACCTGCTCGGACCCCAGCGCCGCGCAGCCCTGTCCGCCGGGCACGCCGCTGGTGACGCCGGAGGGCATCGCCGTGGTGCTGGGCGAGGATGACAGCATCCTGCTGGCCCCCCGCGCCGCCCAGCGCGCGGTGGAGGCGGCGCCGGAAGCGGAGGCGCCGCCTGCGGAGGCCGAAGCGGCGCCGGAAGCGGAGGCGGCACCGACGGCTAATGCCGAGGTGGCGCCCGAGACGGAAGTGGCGCCTGAGGAAGCAGCGGAAGCGGCACCGGAGGCCGACGCGGCGCCGGCGGCTGAAGCCGAAGCCGCGCCCGAAGCGGAAACCGCGCCCGAAGCCGCGCCGGCCGCCGGGACGGAAGCCCCCGCGGCGGAGGCCGCGCCTGCCGAGGCCACCCCGGATGCGGAGGAGCTGGCCCGGCGCCTGACCGGCGAGGGCGGCGGCGCACCGGCCCCAGCGACGGCCGACGAGGCCCCGCAAGCCGATGAGGTGAACACCGGCGGCGAAGGCGCGGCCAGGCCCGCCGAAACCACCGCCGAGGCTGCGCCCGCCGACGCTGCCCCCGCCACCGAAGACGAGGCCGAGGCTGCCGCCGACGCCGCCCCGGCCGCCGAAGACGACACCGCCACCACCGAAGCCCCGGCGGCGACCGACAGCACCGATACCGCCACCGAAGCGGGTGAGACCGCCGCCGGCGATGCGCCGGATGCCGAGGAACTGGCCCGCCGGCTGGCCGGTGAGGGTGGCGGCACTGCGGCCGAGGCGGAGACCCCGCCCGAGGCCCGTGTCGAACAGCCCGACGAGGCCGCCCAGCGCGCCGCCGAGGCCGAGGCGCCGGTGGCCGCCGCGCTGGAGGTGGCCGATGACGCCGCCACCGCCGATGCCGGCGAGGCGATCACCGTGACCGAGGGCGGCGCCCGCTCCTCGGCCGAGGATTTCGCCACCTCGGTTGCCGAGGCCACGCGCAGCACCCAGGAGGCCACCGGCTCCGGCTCGGACCGGGACCGCGACCTGGCGCGCGCACTGCTCGCCGGGCTGGCCGGCTATGCCGTGGGGCAGGCCGTGGGCGACAATGGTCAGGTGGCGCTGAATTCCGGCGACCGCGTGGTCATCACCCGCCAGGACGGCTCGCAGCAGGTGCTGAAGGATGACAGCGCGCTGATGTTCCAGCCCGGCGCCCAGGTGCAGACGCAGAATTTCGAGGACGGGTCGTCGCGCATCATCGTCACCCGGGAGGACGGCTCGCGCGTGGTCACCATCCGCGATGCCAATCTGCGGGTGCTGCGCCGCACCCTGATCCATCCCGATGGCAGCGAGGTCAAGCTGATCGACGACACCACCCCGGTCGAGCCGGTGACGGTCACCGAACTGCCGCCGCCGGCCCGCCCGCTGCCGCCGCCCTCGCTGAACGACGAGGCGGCGCTGCGCGCGGCGCTGGAGGCGGCGGCCAACCAGTCGCGCCGCTTTACCCTCGGCCAGATCCGCGACATCGCCGGGGTGCGGGCGCTGGTGGCACCGGTCAATATCGACGCCATCACCTTCGACACCGGCTCGGCGGCGATCCGGCCCGATCAGGCCCGGCAACTGGCGGCGCTGGGCAAGGTGATCGCCGATTACGTCCGCGCCAATCCCGGCGAGGTGTTCCTGGTCGAGGGCTATACCGATACCGTCGGCGCGGATGCGATGAACCTGGCGCTCTCGGACCGGCGCGCCGAATCGCTGGCGCTGGCGCTGACCGAATATTTCGGGGTGCCGCCGGAGAACCTGGTCGTGCAGGGCTATGGCGAGCGTTTCCTGAAGGTCCCGGTCGAGGGCGACGTGCGCGAGAACCGCCGTGTCGCCGTGCGCCGGATCACCGACCTGCTGGCCCGGAACTGACCCCGCCGCAGCCGCGGCCTTTCCCCCCGCACCCCCGGCCCCTGCGCCGGGGGTGTGCTTTTGCGGCGCCGGGCTTTTCAATTCCCGCCCCGTCGCTTATCTCGCCGTCAATGCAGGAGGCGTGCGATGGCCAGGATCACCTATATCGAACATGACGGGACCGCCCATGTGGTCGAGGTCGCCAACGGCATGACCGTGATGGAAGGCGCCCGCGACAACGGCATCCCCGGCATCGACGCCGATTGCGGCGGCGCCTGCGCCTGTTCGACCTGCCATGTCTATGTCGCCCCGGACTGGGTGGACCGGCTGCCGCCGAGGGACCCGATGGAGGAGGACATGCTGGACTTTGCCTACGAGCCGGACCCGGTGCGCTCGCGCCTGACCTGCCAGCTCAAGGTCTCGGATGCGCTGGACGGGCTGGTGGTCACCATGCCCGAAAAGCAGATCTGAGGGCGCGCCCGTGGGGGGCGAGCTGGATTTCGTGCTGACCGTCACCTGCGCCACCCGCCGCGGCATTGTGGCGGCCATCGCCGGCTTCCTGGCCGAACGCGGCTGCAACATCACCGACAGCGCCCAGTTCGACGATCCGGAGAACGGCCGCTTCTTCATGCGGGTCAGCTTTTCCTCGCAGCTCGGCCGCGAGGGCGCGGCGCTGCGGGCGGAATTCGCGCAGGTGGCCGGGGAATTCGGCATGGACTGGGCCATCCACGATGCTGGGGCGCGGGCGCGGGTGCTGCTGATGGTGTCGAATTTCGGCCATTGCCTCAACGACCTGCTCTATCGCTGGCGCATCGGCGCGCTGCCCGTCGACATCGTGGCGGTGGTCTCCAACCACCTGACCTATCAGAAGCTGGTCTCCAGCCACGACATTCCCTTCCATCACGTCCCGGTCACCGCGGCGACCAAGCCGCAGGCCGAGGCGCGGCTGATGGAGATCGTCCACGAGAGCGGCGCCGAACTGGTGGTGCTGGCGCGCTACATGCAGGTGCTGTCGGACCGGCTCTGTGCGGAAATGTCGGGGCGGATCATCAACATCCACCATTCCTTCCTGCCCAGCTTCAAGGGGGCGGGGCCGTATCAGCAGGCCTATGCGCGCGGGGTCAAGCTGATCGGGGCGACGGCGCATTACGTCACCGCCGATCTGGACGAGGGCCCGATCATCGAGCAGGAGACCGTGCGCGTCACCCATGCCCAGTCGCCGGCCGATTACGTCAGCCTCGGCCGCGATGTCGAGGCGCTGGTGCTGGCCCGCGCGGTGCATGCCCATATCCATCACCGGGTGTTCCTGAACGGCCATCGCACGGTGGTGTTCCCCGCCAGTCCCGGCGGCTATGCGTCGGAGCGCATGGGCTAGGACGGAACCGGCCCGCGCCTCCGGATGGGGGGGCAGGGGCGCCGGGCGCCATCGGCCGATCCCGGCTCCGGGCAATCGCGGCAAGGGTCAGGACGAGGACAGCAGGATCACCCCGGCGATCAGCACCGCGCAGCCGACCAGCCGCCAGCGGCCCACCACCTCCTTCAGCACCAGCATGCCCAAGAGCGTGCCGACCATCATCGACATCTCCCGCATCGGCGCCACGATGCTGAGCGGCGCGCCCCGGCTCATCGCGCCCAGCACGAGGATATAGCCCAGGGGCGACATCACGCCGATGGCCGTGGCCAGCCCCCAATGCCCGCGCATGACCGCCAGCGACCGGCGCGGGTTGCGCAGGAACAGCGGCAGCAGCAGCACGAGGCGCAGGACATTGGTGATCCAGTCCAGCACCACCGGGGTGATGCCCAGGGCCTTGACCGCGAAGGCGTCGGTGACCGTATAGCAGGCGATCAGCCCGCCGGTGGCCCCGCCCCAGCGGATGCCGGCATGGCTTTCGGGGCGGCGGAAGGCGGCGAGGCTGCCTTGCGTGGCGATCAGCAGGATGCCCGAGACCACCAGCAGCAGCCCGGCGATGCCGGAGATCGTGGGGGTCTCGCGCAGGATCAGGAAGGCGCCGATGGTGGACAGCATCGGCCCGGTGCCGCGCGCGATCGGATAGACCACCGACAGGTCGGCGACCTGATAGCCGCGTTGCAGGCAGAGGTTGTAGGCCAGATGAATCCCGCCCGACAGCAACACGATGCCGACGGCCTGCCCGGTCCAGTCGATATGCCCCTGCACCAGCAGCCAGACCACCCAGGGCCCGTAGGCCAGGCAGGACACCAGCGAATAGGCCATGACGAAGGCCGGGCCGACGCCGGCGGCGCGCTTGGCCATCAGGTTCCAGCTTGCATGAATGAAGGCGGCGGCAACGACCATCAGGATCGTGGTCAGCGTCATCGAAATCCTCCCTGCGCCTCTGGCGACGGTCGATCTCGACGTCTCCTCCCCTGGGCTTTTCTCCCTTGGGTGCAGCCGCGGGGATGTGCGCCCCTCGCGGTTTCCGCAACGCTCGGTCCAGCGGCGCGCAGCCCGGAACCCTAGTTGCCACTCGGTCGATGGCCGGAGCCTAGAGGCGATTCGGGGGTGAATTCAAGCCCCTGCGGTTTTGGGGGGCGATGCAGCTTCGGCGGGGA
>JBEBVF010000127.1:0-8046 GCA_040392885.1 Paracoccus sp. (in: a-proteobacteria)
CGCACCCCCAGCGCGCGGGCGGCACGGACATATTCAAAGTTCCGGGCGCGCAGGAATTCGGCCCTGACCACCCCCACCAAGGCCGGCCAGCCCAGCAGGATGGTGATGCCGACCAGCAGCCAGAAGCTGCGCCCGAGGATCGCCGACAGAATGATGATGATGTAGAGGCCCGGCATCGCCCCCCAGATCTCCAGCAGCCGCTGGAACACCAGATCGGTGCGGCCGCCGAAATAGCCCTGCACGGCGCCGGCGGCGATGCCGAGCAGCGAGCCGAACACCGACACGATCAGCGCAAAGCCCACCGAGACCCGGAAGCCGTAGATGATCCGCGCCACCACATCGCGCGAGAAGCTGTCGGTACCCAGCCAGTGGGTGCCGTCCGGGGCCGAAGGCGCGGTGCCGACATTGTTGATGGTGTGATAGCTGAACGGGATCGGCGGCCACAGCATCCAGCCGCGCTCCACCGCCTCGCCGTTCACGGTGCCGGAGGCGCGGGCCTCCGCCATGATCGGCTCGGGGTCCTCCCACAGGCAGTCTTCGTGGCCGCCGGTGACGATCAGGCATTCCATGTCGGGCTGGGCATAGAGCGCCCGCGTACCCAGATCGCCGCCGAAGGTGGTGTCGGTATAGAAGCGATAGGCCGGGAAATACAAATCGCCGCGATACTTGACCAGAATCGGCCGGTCATTGGCGATCACCTCGGCAAACAGCGAGGCAACGAACAGCAGCAGGAAGATCACCAGCGACCACAGCGCCCGGCGGTTGCGGCGGAAATTGCGCAGCCGGCGCGCGTTCAGGGGCGAGAGCCGCATCAACCGGCCCTCTTTTCAAAGTCGATGCGCGGGTCGGTCAGCACATACATCAGGTCCGAGATCAGGTTCACCACCAGACCCAGCAGGCCGAAGATGAACAGGGTGCCGAACACCACCGGATAGTCACGCTCCTGCACCGCCTTGAAGGCCATCTGGCCCATGCCGTCCAGCGAGAACACGGTCTCGATCAGCAGCGCGCCGGTGAAGAACACCTTGAGGATCAGCGCCGGGAAGCCGGCGATCACGATCAGCATGGCGTTGCGGAACACATGGCCATAGAGTACCCGATGCTCGGTCAGGCCCTTGGCGCGGGCGGTCATCACATATTGCTTGTTGATCTCGTCGAGGAAGCTGTTCTTGGTCAGCAGGGTCAGGGTGGCGAAGGAGGAGATCGCCAGCGAGGCCACCGGCAGCACGATATGCCACAGATAGTCGACGATCTTGCCCCAGAGGCTCATCTGCGACCAGCCGGAGGACACCAGCCCGCGGGAGGGGAAGATCTGCCAGAAGCTGCCGCCCGCGAACAGCACCAGCAGCAGCACGGCGAAAAGGAAGCCGGGAATGGCATAGCCGATGATGATGGCGCCCGAGGTCCAGGTATCGAAGGCGGTGCCGTCGCGCACCGCCTTGCGGATGCCCAGGGGGATCGAGACCAGATAGGCGATCAGCGTGGACCACAGCCCGAGGCTGATCGAGACCGGCATCTTCTCGATGATCAGGTCCACGACCGAGATCGAGCGGAACCAGCTTTCGCCGAAATCCAGCCGCATGTATTTGCCGACCATCTGCAGGAAGCGTTCCAGCGGCGGCTTGTCGAAGCCGAACTCGGTCTCCAGCTCGGCGATGAATTCGGGCGACAGGCCCTCGGCGCCGGCATAGGTGCTTTTCGCGGTCGAGGCGGTGATCTCGGCCCCCATGCCGCGGCCGTCGCTTTCGGCCTGCATGCGCGCGGCGATCTGCTGGATGGGGCCGCCGGGCACGAATTGCGTCAGCGCGAAGTTCAGCACCAGGATGCCGACCAGGGTCGGTATGATCAGCAGCAAACGCCGCAGGATATAGGCTGCCATGCTCTGCCCTTCATCCGCCGTCCGGGGTCAGCGCAGCGCCCCGGCTTCTTTCAGCTTGGCCGCCTTATCCGCGTCGAACCACCAGAAATCAAGCTCGCCCAGCGCATAGGGCGGCATGGTGTCGGGATGCGCATACTGGTCCCAATAGGCCACGTTCCAGTCGGCCGAGTAATATTGCGGCACCCAGATCTGCAACGAGCGCAGCGCGCGGTCCAGCGCGCGGGTGCGCAGCTCCATCTCCTCGCGCGAGGTGGCGGCGATCACCTGATCGACCAGCACGTCCACGCCCGGATTGGTCAGCGCCATCGGGTTGAACACGTCATCGGCGGATTCCGAGCGGAACACCTGCGCCAGGTCGGAGCTGGGCAGCAGGTCGGTCATCACCGTGCCGACGATCATGTCGTAATCATGGCGCGAGCGGCGCTCGGCCATCTGCGCATCGTCGATCAGGGTGAATTTCGCATCCACCCCCAGCACCCGCAGATTCTCGATGAAGGGGGTGATGATGCGCTCGAAGGTGCGGCTGTCGTCCACGATCTCCAGTTGCAGGGCCCGGCCCTCGGCATTGCGGCGCAGCCCGTCCGGCCCGATGGTCCAGCCCGCCTCCTCCAGCAGCGCGGCGGCGCGGCGCAGATTGGCGCGGTCCAGCTGGCGCTCGCCGCTGACCGGGGCCATCACCGCCTCCTCGGTCAGCAGCCCCTCCGGGAAATGCTCGGCCACGGGTTCCAGCAGCGCCGCCTCGTCCGCGGGCGTCGGCCCCTCGGCCTGCATGGGCGAATTGTCCCAGAAGCCGTTGACCCGATGGTAAAGCTGATAGAACAGCGTCGCGTTCGACCATTCGAAGTTGAACATCAGCGCGATGGCCTGCCGCACCCGCAGGTCGGCGAATTGCGGGCGCTGCAGGTTGAAGATGAAGCCCTGCGCCTGCGCCTTGGTGCCCTTGGGCAGCGATTCCTTGACGATCTCGCCGCGGCTCACCGCCGGAAAGTCGTAGCCGGTGGCCCAGCCGAGCGAGCTGGCCTCCTGCCGGAAGGTGAACACGCCGGTCTTGAACGATTCGAAGGCGGCGGTGTCGTCACCGAAATACTCGAAGCGCACGGTGTCGAAATTCGCCCGCCCGCGCATGATCGGCAGGTCGTTGCCCCAGTAATCCGGGTTGCGCTTCCACACCGTCTGCCGGCCCATGTCGTGGCTGGCCAGCACATAGGGGCCGGAGCCGAGGAAGGGCTTGGTGGTCGAACGGCCGAGGTCGAAGCCGTTCTCCTCGAAATCCTTGCGGGAGAAGACCGGGGTGCCGCCGATGGTCTGGATGATGTCGCGGCGCGGCCAGTCGGGGGCGAAGTCGAAGCGGATGGTGTGTTCGTCGATCACCTCGGTCCGGGCGATCACCTGGTTGATGACCGAACGATAGGAGGACAGCCCCTTGTCGCGCAGCTGCTCGTGCGAGAACAGCACGTCATCGGCGGTGACCGGGCTGCCGTCCGAGAATTTCGCCTCCGGCCGCAGGTGAAAGATCACCCAGTCGCGCGAAGGCGGGTATTCGATGCTCTCGCATAGCAGGCAATAGGCGGCACCCATCTCGTCCGCGGTGCTTTCCATCAGCGATTCCAGCGGATGCGAGGCCCAGACATCGGCGCGGCCGCGCACGGTGAACGGGTTGAAGCTGTCATAGCCGCCGACCAGCCCCTCGGAGATCTCGCCGCCCTTGGGCGCCTCGGGGTTCACATAGGGCAGATGGGTGAAATCCGGCGCCAGCGCCAGGTCGCCGAAGGTCGAGATGCCATGGGCGCGGATCACCTCGCCCCCGGAAGCGGCCGGGGTGTCGGAGGCAGCCTGCGCCAGGGCGGTGCCGGCGAAACCGGCGATCAGCAGGGCGGCAAGGCGGGCCATGCGCGGCGCCGACGGAAGAAAGCGGGCTCGGGCGGCGCGGTCTTGCGGCAAGGTGGTTCCCCTGTCATGCGGTTGGGCTTGCCGCAACGCTAGGCCAAGGCATGGCGGGCCGACAAGCCGCGTTTTCGTGATCCGGCGGCGGATTGTCCGCTGCCGCACCCCTGCCCGCGCGCGGGACCGCAGGCGGCCGGGCCAGTTCCGCCCGGATCGCCGCGGATTTCCACCCCGCCGGCCCCGCAGCCGGGTTTCCGGCGCAAGGCGGCCGGCCGCCACCCCCGTCGCCCTTCCGGGACGGGTCCGGCGGCAATAAGCCTTTCAGATTTTCCGACCGAAGGCCGGGCGTCCCATGACAGAAATCCGCTCAGACCTCCGCCATGCCGCGCAGCACCGCGGCCAGATACCGGGTCGAGGGGTCATGCTCGCCCCCGTCCCCGCCCTCCAGCAGCGGGGCCACGCGCAGCGCCAGTTCCTTGCCCAGCTCGACCCCCCACTGGTCGAAGCTGTTGATGCCCAGCACCGCGCCCTCGACCAGCACCCGATGCTCGTAAAGCGCGATGATGGCGCCCAGCGTGAACGGGTCCAGCACCGGCGCCGCCAGCGTGACCGAGGGGCGGTTGCCCGGGCAGGCGCGATGCCGCGCCAGCCAGTCGGCGCGGGCCGGGTCCATGGCGGGCAGACCGGCCCGCACCGCCTCGGCGCTGCGCCCGTTCATCAGCGCCTGCGCCTGCGCCAGCCCGTTGGCCAGCAACAGGCGCTGGCTGGCCTCGTCGCCCGCCGCGATGCCGCGCGCGAACAGCAGGAACTCGCAGGGCACCACCTGCGCGCCCTGATGCAGAAGCTGGAAGAAGGCGTGCTGGCCATTGGTCCCCGGCTCGCCCCAGACCACTGGCCCGGCGGGCCGGGCGACGGGCCGGCCGTCCAGAGTGACGCCCTTGCCGTTGCTCTCCATCTCCAGTTGCTGGAGATAGGCCGGCAGCCGCGCCAGCCGCTGCGCATAGGGCAGCACGGCACGGGTCGGATAACCGCAGACCTGATGATGCCAGATGCCGGTCAGCGCCAGCCAGACCGGCATGTTCGCCTCCGGGGCCGTGTCGCGGAAATGCCGATCCATGGCGGCGGCGCCGGCGCGGAAATCGTCGAAGGCCTCCGGCCCGATGGCGATCATCAATGCCAGCCCCACCGGCCCCCAGACCGAATAGCGGCCACCCACCCAGTCCTCGAAGCCGAACACCCGCTCGTCATGGATGCCGAAGGCGGCGGTGCGCTCCAGCGCCGAGGAGACGGCGGCGAAATGGCGGGCCGGCTCGGCGACCTGCCCTTCCAGCCAGGCGCGGGCGGCGCGGGCGTTGGTCATGGTCTCGATGGTGGTGAAGCTTTTCGAGGCGATGATGAACAGCGTCCCCGCCGGGTCGAGCCCGGCCAGCACGTCGGCCAGGTCGGCGCCGTCGACATTGGAGACGAAATGCACCCGCGGCCCGTCCGCCCAGGGGCTCAGCGCCCGCGTGGCCATCGCCGGGCCGAGATCGGAGCCGCCGATGCCGATATTGACCACATCGCGCACCGGATTGCCCGAGACCCAGTAGCTGCCGTCGCGCACCCCGGCGGCAAAGCGGCGCATGCGGGTCAGCGTGTCGGCCACGCCGGGCAGCACGTCGCAGCCCCCGACCGTGACCGGCCCGTCCTCGGCGCGCAGCGCGACATGCAGGACGGCGCGGTCCTCGGTGCTGTTGATCGGCTCGCCCGCGAACATGGCGCGGATGCGCTCGGCGGCGCCGCTGGTGCGGTAGAGGTCCAGCAGCAGCGCCCGGGCGCGGGCGTCGATGGCGGTGCGCGAGGCGTCCAGCACCATGCCGCAGGCCGGGACCGAGAAGGCCGCGGCGCGGGCGGGATCGGCGCAAAGCGCGGCGATGGACTGCCCGCGATTGGCGTTGCGGTGTTCGGCCAAAGCGGCCCAGATGTCCTGCATGTTCTACTCCGCCCAATGCACTTCGGCGCGGTCGAGGAAGGCGGCGACCGGCAGGCGCTGCGGGTCCGCGCCCGCCGCCGCCTCGATCACCGCGCGCTTGCCCGCGCCGAGGATGAAGATCGTCACCAGATCGGCCCCGCGCAAGACCGGGGCCGACAGCGACAGCCGCGCCTCGCCGTCCGGTGCCTGCATGGCGACCACCGGCGGCGCCTCCGGCGCCAGCGCTGCCGCCAGGCCGGGCGCGGCCGGGAACAGGCTGGCGACATGGCCGTCCTCGCCCATGCCCATCAGATTCGCCGCCAGCGGCAGCAGCGCCGCCAGGTCGGCCGCCGCCGTCAGCGGCAGCAGCCGCGCCGCCGCAGCCGGGCCATGCAGCAGATGCCGCCGGATGAGGCCGTAATTGGAGCGCGGATGATCGGCGGCGACCAGCCGCTCGTCCCCCGGCAGCACCGTCACCCGCGCCCAGTCGAGCGGCAGCGCCGACAGCGCCGCCATCACCGGCGCCGGCGAGGTGCCGCCCGGCAGGGCCAGCGTGGCCGCCGGTGCCTGCGCCAGCCGCGCCGCCAGCGCCGCGGCCAGCCGCGCGGCCACGGCCCGGGCGGCGGCCTCACGCGAGGAGTGGCGGATCAGGTTCATGGCAGGACATCCTCGGCAGGGGCGGATCGCGGCGGTCCCGCAGAATAGCCGGGAAACCCCGTCCGGGGAAAGGGACGGCCGATGCGCCCCCGGCGGCAAGGTCTTCCCCGACTGCCCTATTCAAAACAGTTCCTTGAGAAAGATTTCTTGAATCTTTCAATCCGTAATCTCGCGCCAGCGGCGGTCGTCGCGATGCAGCAGGCGCAGCGCCTCCTCCGGTCCCGAGGAGCCCGCATCATAGACCTCGGGCCGGGCCGAGCCGGTTTCCCAGGCGCGCAGGATCGGGTCGATCCAGGCCCAGGCGGCCTCGACCTCGTCGCCGCGCATGAACAGGGTCTGGTTGCCGCGGATCACATCCATGATCAGCCGCTCATAGGCATCGGGCATGTCGATGCCGTCCGGGCCCAGCGCGCGGGCAAAGCTCATGTCCAGCGGCACCTGCACCAGCCGCATGCCGCCCGGCCCCGGCTCCTTGATGTTCATGCGCAGGTTCATGCCCTCGTTGGGCTGGAGGCGGATCACCAGCGCGTTCGGCGGCGGATTGGCGGCCTCGTCAAAGATGGAATGCGGCGGCGCCTTGAAGGTCACCACGATCTCGGAGGCCCGCGCCCGCAGCCGCTTGCCGGTGCGCAGATAGAAGGGCGTGCCGTTCCAGCGCCAGTTCGACACCCGCAGCTTCAGTGCCACGAAGCTTTCCGTGCGCGAATCCGGGTTGCCGACATCGGCGCGGTAATCCGGCCCGCCCGGCCCGGCGCGATACTGACCGCGCACCACCTCGTCCTCGGCCACCGGCTCCAGCGCGCGGATCACCTTCAGCTTCTCGTCGCGCACCGCGTCGGGGTCGAAGTGATATGGCGGCTCCATGGCGATCAGGCACAGCAGCTGCATCATGTGGTTCTGCACCATGTCGCGCAGCGCCCCGGCGCCGTCGTAATAGCCGCCGCGCCCGGCCACGCCGACGGTCTCGGCCACGGTGATCTGGACATGGTCGACATACTGGCTGTTCCACAGCGGCTCGAACAGCGTGTTGGCAAAGCGCACCGCCATCAGGTTCTGGACGGTTTCCTTGCCCAGATAATGGTCGATGCGATAGATCTGGCCCTCGCCGAAATGCCGGGCCAGCGTCGCGTTCAGCGCCCGCGCCGAGGCCAGGTCGTGGCCGAAGGGCTTTTCCACCACGATGCGGCTGTCCCCGTCGGCGATGCCATGCCGGGCCAGCCGCTCGGCCAGATCGCCGAACAGCGCCGGCGCCACCGAGAAATAAAAGGCCCGCACCACGCCCGGCCGCATCAGCGCCGCCAGCTCGGCCCAGCCCTCGTCGCCCTGGGCATCGACGGCGACATAGGCCAGCGCGGCGGTGAAGGCGGCCAGCGCCGCCTCCTGCCCCGGCCGCAGACCGGCGAATTCCGCCAGGGCGGCGCCGATATCGGCGCGGAAATCCGCCTCGGAGACCGCGCTGCGGGCGGCGCCGATAATGCGCGATTGCCCGGTCAGCTGGCCGTCCAGAAAGCGGCGGAACAGCGCCGGATAGATCTTGCGCCGGGCCAGATCCCCGGTCGCCCCGAAGATCACGAGGTCGAAGGCCTCGACCGGGATGATGCGCGATACCATTCAGCCGCCTTTCGCCGGTGGGAATGGTGCGTGCAGGCACGCACCCTACGGCCCCCGCATAGCG
>JBEBVF010000128.1:0-8015 GCA_040392885.1 Paracoccus sp. (in: a-proteobacteria)
GACCTGCGCCCGCCGGCGGCGCCCGCCGCCGGCGCCGCCGCCGCGCCGGCGCCGAGCCGCATCGGCAGCGCCACCGGTGCCGCGGGCGGCGACATCATCCTGCTGCCGCGCGGCGCCGCGCCGCTGACCGCGGTGCCGATGGCCCCGGCCGCCGGCCGCGTGGTCCCGGTCACCGGCGGCGGCGTGGTGCTGGCCTCGGCGGCGCCCGCCGGTGCTGCCCTGAGCACTGCCACCACCACCAGCGGCCCCGGCCCGGCCCAGCTCGCCGCCCGCCCGACCGCGCCCGGCATGCCCGAGCCCTCGATCATCGTCGGCAGCCTGCGCCCGCCCGGCGAGGAGGCGCCCACCGGCCTTCTCGGCGCGCTGACCGGCGGCGCGGTCGGCACCGGGCTGGAGGACCGCCAGCGCCTGCGCGGCGAAGACCCCGAGCTTTACGCCACCCTGGTCGAACAGGGCGCCTTCGACCCCGAGCCGGCGGCGCTGACCGCCAGCCTGCAGACCGAGCTGAACCGGATGGGCTGCTATACCGGTGCCATCGACGGCAGCTGGGGCAATGGCTCGCGCGCCGGGGTGGATGCCTATTTCCGTGAGGCCGGCGGCCAGCCGGTGACCCGCGAGCCGGAGATGGCGCTGTTTCGCCAGATCCTCGCCGGCGACGAGGTGACCTGCCCGGCGCCGGTGGCGCGTGCCGCGCCCGCCGCCGCCCGCACCGCGCCGGCCCGAGGCGCGGCCCCGGCCGGCACCGGCACCGGGGCGCGCGCCCCGGCGGCGGCCGCCCAGCCCGCCCAGCCGGCCCCGGCGGCGCAGGGCAATCTGGGCAATGCGCTGCGCGGCACCGGCATCATCCGCTGAGGCGCCATGCAGGTCGATCCCGCCTTTCGCGACCTCGCCCGCTCGGCCCGGCGGCGCCGGCGGCGGCGCAATGCCTGGCGGGGCGGCGCGGCGGGGATGCTGGCGGCGGCCGGCCTCGGCGGTGCGCTGTGGTATTGGCAGCCGGCTCTGCCGTTTCGCGGCGACGACCAGGAGGTCATGGTGCAGGTCGATGACGGCATCATGGTGGCGCCGCCGGTGCTGTCGGACGCCTTTGCCGACATTCCCGGCGACCCCATGGTCATCGCCGCCGACAGCGGCGAAAGCCCCGGCACCGCGCTGCCCGGCCCGCCCGACCTCGACCCCGCCCGCGTCGGGCCGCCGACACCCGCGCGGCTGACGCTGCTCGACGAGCCGCTCTACAGCCGCGACCGCCGGCTGATCGCCGCCCTGCCGACCACGCGCGAGGATTTCGCCCTGTTCAAGGCGCAGCGCAGCCTGGCCGCCCGCGCCGAGGCCGGGACCGGCATTGCCCCCGCCCCCGGCCCCGCCGAGGCGGCGGGGAGCGGCCATTCCAGCCATGTCTATCTGCGCGATTCCAGCCTGCGCAGCCCGGCCTGGCGCGACCTGCTGCTGCAGGTGCAGGTGGCCACGCCGCTGACCGAGCTGCTGGAGAGCAACGGCTTTGCCCCGGCCGAGGCGGCCCGCATCGCCGCCGCTGCCGGCTTCGTGCCCGAATCGGGCCTCGCGCCCGGCAGCATCCTGGCGCTGCGCTTTACCGGCGAGGCGCCGGCGCGGCGGCTGCTCCAGCTCTCGCTCTATGACGGGGGGCTGCGCGGCGCGCTGGCGCGAGCCACCGGCGCGGGGGTGGCGCTGGACGAGGCGCCGCTGGTGCCGGCCTCGGATGCCTGGTTCGGCGAGGATATCCAGGCCTTGGCCGGGGGCGAGCAGGTCGGCGCCCAGTTCCGGCTGCTCGACGTGGTCTATTCGGCGGCGCTGCGCGGCGGGCTGTCGGTGGAAAGCGTCGGCGAGCTGGTGGCGATGATGGCCGAGGTCCACGACCTCGATGCCTATGCCGCGCCGGGCGACCGGCTGGAGCTGATCTTTGCGCCCGGCGCCCCGGATTCGCAGGTCGCCGGTCGCATCCTCTATGCCGGCATCGACGGGCCCTCGGGGAAGAAGCCCTGCTATGTGGTCGAGGCGGCGGGCGAGGGCGCCGACGGCTGGCGCTGCTTTGCGCCTGGCGCGCGGGTGATCGCCGCCGATGCGGCGCTGCGCATGCTGATGCCGGTCGCCGGCCGGATCAAGGACCGCTATTCCTCGGCCACGCCCTTCATCACCTGGCGCGCCGGGCAGGCCGGGCCGGTGGTCGCCCCGGCGGCGGGCCGGATCACCGAGGCCGGGCCGGGCGAGGGCGGGCAGGTGGTGGTGATCGCACATGGCGACGGCGTCAGCAGCCGGCTGATGCGCCTCGACAGCCTGGCGCCGGGGATCGCGGCGGGGGCCACGGTCAGCCCCGGCCAGGCCCTGGGCAGCGCCGGTGCCGGGGGCGAGCCGGCGATGCAGGTGCTGGCCGGCGGCGCGCCGGTCGATCCCATGCCCTATCTGACCGGGACCGAGGTGGTGCTGGCCTCGGATGCGGTGGAAAGCCTGATCAACCGCATCGTGACGGTGGAAAGCGCCGGCAATGCCCGCGCCCGCAACCCGCTGTCCTCGGCCACCGGACTCGGCCAGTTCATCGAGAGCACCTGGCTGCGGATGATGGGCAGCTATCGGCCGGATCTGGTGGCCTCGCTGTCGCGCCAGGAGCTGCTGGACCTGCGCTTCGACCCGGCGCTGTCGCGCGAGATGGTGCGGCATCTGGCGCAGGAGAACGAGGCCTATCTGCGCGCCCGCGGCCATGCGATCAGCGCCGGGCGGCTGTATCTGGCGCATTTCCTGGGGCCGGGCGGGGCCGACCAGGTGCTGTCGGCGGACCCGGCGATGTCGGTGGCGGCGCTGATGGGGCCGGGGGTGGTGCGCGCCAACCCGTTCCTGGCCAGCTATAGCTGCGCCGACCTGCGCGCCTGGGCGGACCGCAAGATGAGCGGCGCGGCGGGCGCCCTGCCGGCCGGGCCGCCGCCCGAGCCGATGGACCCGGCGGTGGCGCGCTTCGTGCAGGCGATGGATACGATCCTGGCACAGGGATAGGCGCGGGGACCGGTTCCGGCCCTGCAGGCCGCGCGGAAATTCCCGCGTCACGGCGCCGAGCCGGAATGCGGCGAGGTTGGCCGCTGGTGGCGGTCAGGTCTTTGATATAATGGAGAAAATTGGCAGCCCGTAGGGGAGTCGAACCCCTCTTTTCAGGTTGAAAACCTGACGTCCTAACCGATAGACGAACGGGCCACCTTTTCACGCTGCCGGCATTGCCCGGCGGCGTGAGGGGGTATCTAGCCAGTGGCGCCGGGGGGTGCAAGAGGGAAAATTCACCCGCTTGGGCAAAATTTCATGCAACCCCCGGCAGGGCCTGCAAAAGCTCAGGCTTCCATCGCCTCCAGCTCGTCGATCAGCCCCTCGATCATGCCGATGCCCTTGTCCCAGAAGGCCGGGTCGCGCGCATCGAGGCCGAAGGGCGCCAGCAGCGTCGAATGGTGCTGCGAGCCGCCGGCCGACAACATGGTGAAGTAGCGCTCGGCAAAGCCTGCCGGCGCCGCCTCGTAGGCGGCATAGAGCGCGTTCACCAGCCCGTCGCCGAAGGCATAGGCATAGACGTAGAAGGGCGTATGCACGAAATGCGGCACATAGGCCCAGAAGGTCTCGTAGCCGTCCATATAGGTGAAGGCGTCGCCCAGCGATTCGGTCTGCACCGCCATCCACAGCGCATTGATGTCCTCGGGCGTCAGCTCGCCCTCGGCGCGGGCGGCGTGCAGGCGGCATTCGAAATCGTAGAAGGCGATCTGGCGCACCACCGTGTTGATCATGTCCTCGACCTTGCCGGCGATCAGCGCCTTGCGCTGGGCGGGGTCGGTGGTCTTCGCCAGAAGCGCCCGGAAGGTCAGCATCTCGCCGAACACGCTGGCGGTCTCGGCCAGCGTCAGCGGCGTGGAGGCCAGCAGCTCGCCCTGCGCCGCCGCCAGCCGCTGGTGGACGCCGTGGCCCAGTTCATGCGCCAGCGTCATCACGTCGCGCGGCTTGCCCAGATAGTTCAGCAGCACATAGGGATGCACGGTCGTCACCGTGGGATGGGCGAAGGCGCCCGGCGCCTTGCCGGGCTTGACGCCGGCGTCGATCCAGCCGCGCTCGAAGAAGGGCTGCGCCAGCTCCGCCATGCGCGGATCGAAACCGGCATAGGCGTCCAGCACGGTCTGCCGCGCCTCCTCCCACGGGATCACCCGCGGCGCCTCGGTCGGCAGCGGGGCGTTGCGGTCCCAGATTTCCAGCTTGTCCAGCCCCATCCAGCGGGCCTTCAGCCGGTAATAGCGATGCGACAGCCGCGGATAGGCGGCGGTCACCGCCTTGCGCAGTGCCTCGACCACCTCCGGCTCGACGTCATTGGCCAGGTGGCGGGCGGTCTGCGGCGTCGGCATCTTGCGCCAGCGGTCCTCGACGGCCTTTTCCTTGGTCAGCGTGTTGTGGATGCGCGAGAACAGCTTGACATTGCCCTCGAACACCCTGGCCAGCGCATGGGCGGCGGCCTCGCGCCGGGCGCGGTCGGTATCGGTCAGCAGGTCCAGCGTCGCCTCCAGCCCCAGCACCTCGCCATCGACCTCGAAGCTGAGCCCGGCCATGGTCTCGTCGAACAGCTTGTTCCAGGCCGAGGCGCCGACCACCGAGTTGTCGTGCAGGAACCGCTCCAGCTCATCCGAAAGCTGGTGGGGGCGCATGGCGCGCATGCGGTCGAAGACCGGCTTGTAGCGCGCCGGGCCGTCGGCGGCCGAAAACAGCGCCGCATAGGTCTCGTCCTCGATGCGGTTGAACTCCAGCGAGAAGAACACCAGCGGCGCGGTGGCGTCGGTGATGCGGTCCTGAAGGTCCGACAGCGCCTTGGCGCGGACGGCATCGGTGGTGTTCTGGTAATAGCGCAGGCCGGCATAGGACATCAGCCGGCCGGCGGTGATGTCGATCTGCTGGTAACGCTCTATGCAGGCCAGCATCTCGGCGGGGGTCAGCTCGGCCAGCCGGCCCTGATAATCGGCGGCGAAACCGGCGGCCTCGGCGGCGAGGCGGTCGGCATCCGCCTGGATCTGCGGCGCGTCGGGGGCGGGATAGAGGTCGGTCAGGTCCCATTCGGGCAGGGCGCCCAGCTCGGGGCGCAGCGGCGTGGCGTCGGTCATGGTTCCTCGCATGTCAAATCGCCCACAGATGTGGCAAGGCGGGGGCCGGGTTGCAAGCCGGCAGCCGGGGAAAGCGAGGGGGGAAAGCCGATGCAGCTGATCGAGACGCAGGCCGATCTGGCCGAGGGCGCGGCCCATCTGACGGCCGTCTGCCCGGTCTGGGCGCGGGTGCTGCCGGGGCTGGAGCTGCCGCTGCGCCGGCGCGCGGACGGGTTCGCCGCCATCGCCCAGGCCATCGTCGGCCAGCAGGTCTCGACCGCGGCGGCGGCGACGGTCTGGGCGCGGATGCAGGCGGCCGGGCTGGAGGGCGAGGCCGCGATCCGCGCCGCGTCCGAGGCCGATCTGCGCGCCATGGGCCTGTCGGGGCGCAAGGCCCGGCACTTGCTGGGGGTCGCGGCGGCGGGGATCGACTGGGCGGCGCTGCGCATGGCGCCCGACGAGGCGGTGATGGCGCGGCTGACCGCGCTGCCCGGCATCGGGCCATGGACGGCGCAGATCTATCTGCTGTTCGCGCTCGGCCGCGCCGATGCCTTCGCCCCCGCCGATCTGGCGCTGGCCGAGGCGGCGCGGCTGCTTTACGGCCTGCCGGCGCGGCCCGATGCCCGGCGGCTGGCGGCGCTGGCGGTGCCCTGGGCGCCGTGGCGCGGCGTTGCGGCCCGCGCGCTCTGGGCCTATTACCGGGTGGCCAAGGGACGCGAAGGGATAAGCTGATGCGCAAGCTGCAATCGGGCCGGGTGGGGCCGCAAAGGGCCGACTCGATGGTGGTGTTCGTGCATGGCTATGGTGCCGATGGCGCCGACCTGCTCGGCCTGGCCGAGCCGCTGGCGCCGCATCTGCCCGGGACCGCCTTCTACGCCCCGGACGGGCCGGAGGCTTCGGCGGTGAACCCCGCCGGGCGGCAATGGTTCTCGATCCCGTGGATGGACGGCTCGTCGCCCGCCGAGGCGCAGGCCGGGCTGTTGCGCTCGGCCGATGACCTGAACGGCTTTCTGGACGGGGTGCTGGCCGCCGAGGGGCTGGGCAACGACCGTCTGGCGCTGGTCGGCTTTTCGCAGGGCACCATGCTGTCGCTGTTCGTGGCGCCGCGCCGCGCGCCGCCCCTGGCCGGGGTGGTGGGCTTTTCCGGCCGGGTGCTGGCGCCCGAGCGGCTGGCGGCGGACACGGTGTCGCGCCCGCCGGTCCTGCTGGCGCATGGCGACCGCGACGAGGTGGTGCCCTTTGCCGATCTGCGTCTGGCCGGCGAGGCCCTGTCCGGCGCCGGTTTCGATGTCTCGACCCATGTCATGCGCGGCACCGGTCACGGGATCTCGCCCGACGGGTTGTCGGCGGCGCTGCATTTCCTGCGCGGCGTCCTCGGCCCGGCGCACTGAGCGGCGCGCCGGGGAGGGGCGCTGCGCCTCATGGCAGCGTGGCCTCCCGCGCGATACCTTGCGCCCGAAGCATTCGGGGAGGGAAATCGGTCATGCGGTGATTGCGGCGCGCGCCACGCCGCACCCAGCCGAGGGCCGCAGACACGCGCGGGGCTGAAGAGCAGGCCGCCAAATTCTCGATCCTCACCCGCCTGGGCCCGCAGACGCGCGCGGGATGGCCGTGCCGATTGGTCGCAGCCGGGCAACGGGATCGGGCCATACGGCTGGGTATTGCCGCCCCGTGGGGCGCGCATTGGCCTTGCGCCGGTGTGCAGGGTCAGCGCGGCGGGGCGGGGCAACCCGTGGCCGCTCCACCGCACCGACGCCTGATCCCGGCTCCACTCCCGCCGTCGCCTTGTTCCCCTCCACACCCGCGCTCCTGCGGCCTGAACCCCTCGTGAACCGGGGTGGCATGGCGGGGCTTTCCTCGCCTCCGGGGCGAGTTTATGCTGGCGGGAATCCCCGCCCCGCCGGGCGGGCGCGGCTTGAAGGAGACGGCATGACGGGCTCGATCGACTATGGCGGGATGATGCATCGCGCCGTCCAGGGGCTGATCGCGCAGGTGCTGCGGGACGTGTCCCGGACCGGCCTGCCGGGCGAGCATCACTTCTTCATCAGCTTCGACACCACCGAGCCGGGCGTCAAGATGGCCCCCTGGCTGCGCGAGCGCTACCCCGACACCATGACCATCGTCCTGCAGGAATGGTTCCAGGATCTCGAGGTCGGCGATGACGGCTTTGCGGTGACGCTGAATTTTGGCGACCAGCTGGAGCGGCTGGTGATCCCCTTCGAGGCCATGCGCTCCTTCGTCGATCCCTCGGTCGAGTTCGGCTTCCGCTTCGAGGCGCAGCCGCATGAGGAGGAGGGCGAGGAGGACGGCGACGACGATCCCGATGGCGGCGATGGCGGCGGCGACCCGCCCGGCGGCGCCCAGGTGGTCAGCCTAGACCGCTTCCGGCGCTGAGTCTCCGCGGCGCCGGCTTCCGGCGGGCGGCAGCGCAGGCCGGGCCTGACAGGGCCGGCCTTTCCCCCTCGCCATTCGCCATCGCCGCCACGGATGTCGGGTGCGTGCCTGAACGCAGCGCTCCCCGGCGTCCACCACGGGCGCCTGCCTGTCCGCTCGACCGCTTCCTGCGCTGAGTTCCCGCGGCGCGGGGTTCCGGCAGGGGTTGATCCGGCGCGGCCGTGCCCGAGGCGGAGCATTTGGCTATGAACTTGAGGTGGCAGCGCATCAACTGCGCGGGGCTGCGCCTCGGGCGACTGCACCCGTTCACACCGGCCGGTCGTGCCTCGCTGTCTCTTTCATCCGCGCCCCCCCGGCCGGGCGGCAGCGCAGGCCGGGCCTGGCAGGACCGGCCTTTCCCCTCGCCATCCGCCATCGCCGCCCCGGGTGTGCCTGCCTGAACACGGCGCCCCCCGGCGCCCGCGTCCTTCCCCTCACCCCCGGCGGATGATTGCAAAATCCCCCGTGCCTGCCTAGAAC
>JBEBVF010000129.1:0-7813 GCA_040392885.1 Paracoccus sp. (in: a-proteobacteria)
CCCCGCATTCCGCGCCTCTAAGCCGGCGCCGCGTCGTCCAGCCGCAGGCGCAGCCGCGCGCGGCCCTGCCAATGCGACATCTCCAGCCGCCCGGCGAGGTGGAAGCGCCCGCCGCGGGCGCCGATCAGCGCCGGGCCCAGCGGCCCTTCCATCGCGCCCCAGGCGATCGCCTCCATGGCGGCGCCGCTGCCGTCGCGGAAATTCAGCCGCAGGTGGCGGCCCTGGCCCATCGCGCTGGCCGAGCCGATCAGCTGATCCGCGAACACATGGCGCGGGGTGGGGGCGGCCGGGCCGAAGGGGCCGGCGCGCTCGATCATCTCCCACAGGTCGGGCGTGGCGGCGGCAGGCGTCAGCAGGCCCGACACCCGCAGCGTGCCGCGCCCCGGCGCCGCCGCCAGCGCCGGAGCCAGCAATTCGTCCAGCCGCGCCATGGCCGGGGCGATGCGGTCGGCGGCGACGGTCAGCCCGGCCGCCATCATGTGGCCGCCGCCTTTCAGCAGCAGCCCCTCGGCCGCCAGCCGCTGGATGGCCCGGCCCAGATCGACGCCGGGAACCGAGCGGGCGGAGCCCTTGCCGATGCCGCCCTCGATGCCGATGACCACGGCCGGGCGGTCGGTGGCCTCCTTCAGCCGCGCCGCGACGATGCCGACGACGCCGGGATGCCAGCCCTCGCCGGCGGCCCAGGCCAGCGCCCGCGTCTCGCCTTGCGCCGCCCGCGCCTCGGCCTGGGCCAGGGCGGCCTCGCGCACGGCGGTCTCGATGGCGCGGCGCTCCTCGTTCAGCGCCTCCAGCCGGGCGGCGATGCGGGCGGCCTCGGCGGAATCGGCGCTGGCCAGTAGATGCGCGCCCAGATCGGCGGCGCCGACGCGGCCGCCGGCGTTGATGCGCGGCCCCAGCACATAGCCGAGGTGAAAGGCGGTGGGCGTGCTGTCCAGCCGGGCGCTGTCGGCCAGCGCGGTCAGCCCGCAATTCTCGCGCCGGGCCATGATCGCCAGCCCCTGCCGCACGAAGGCGCGGTTGACGCCGACCAGCGGCGCCACATCCGCCACCGTCGCCAGCGCCACCAGATCGAGCAGCGGGATCAGGTCGGGCATCGGGCCGATGCCGGCCTCCCGCGCCTGGCGATTGGCCTCGACCAGCGTCAGATAGACCACCCCGGCAGCGCAGAGATGGCCCAGCTCTCCGGTTTCGTCGGCACGGTTGGGGTTCACCACCGCCAGCGCCGGCGGCAGTGTCTCGCCGCCCAGGTGATGGTCCAGCACGATCACCTCTGCCGCGCCCTGCGCCGCCGCCAGCGCCTCATGCGCCAGGGTGCCGCAATCGACGCAGAGGATCAGGTCATGCGCCGCGGCCAGCCCGGCGATGGCGGGGGCGTTGGGGCCATAGCCTTCGTCGATGCGGTCGGGAACATAAAGCGTCGCCTGCCGCCCCTGCGCCCGCAGCCAGCGGATCAGCAGCGCGGCGGAACTGGCCCCGTCCACGTCGTAATCGGCGAAGATGGCGATGCGCTCGCCCCGGCGCGCCGCCGCCAGCAGCCGCGCAGCCGCGGGCTGCATGTCGCGCAGTCGCCGCGGATCGGGCATCAGGTCGCGCAGCCGCGGATCGAGAAAGCCCGGCGCCTCCGGGGCGGCGATGCCTCGCGCCGCCAGGATGCGCGCCACGGTCAGCGGCAGCCCGGCCTGCTGCGCCAGCCCCTCGGCGAGGCGCTCCAGATCGGGCTGCGGTCCCAGCCAGTAGCGGCCGGTCAGCGAGCGGGAGACGTTCAGGAAGGCGCGGGGGAGGGCGTCGGTCATGGCCCGTTGAATGCGCCGCCACGGCGCGGGGTGCAAGCCCCGCCGGGCGCCGGGACCGGTGCGGGAACCGGCGCGGCGGCTGGCCGGCCGGTCGCCGCAGCGGCCATGCTATTTGCGGCGCTTGCGGATCGGGGGTTCGGGCACCCGCCGCGGCGGCAGGGGCGGCGGCGGTGGCGGGGCCGGCGGCACCACCGGCGCCGGTTCGGGGGCCGGCGGCGGGTCCTCGCCCGAGCCGATCCACCAGCCTTCGTGCCCGGTCCGGCGCATCGCCGCGATCACCCGCCGCGCCATGCGCAGGGTGCGGGCGCGGGTATCGCGCAGGTCCTTGAGGGTCAGTTCGCCCAGGAACACCTCGCCGCGGGTCGAGACGAAGGCCGGCCGCCAGGCGCCGTTGCGGCTGCCGGGCTTCCAGCTGGCATGGCAGAGCAGGTTGCGGCGCTGGCGCAGCGTGTCCAGCTCCTCGGCCAGCGCGGCGCGGATCGGCGCGGCGCCGCAGCGGGTGCAGGCGGCGAGGAAGCTGTCGATCAGGGTGCCCAGCGAATCATCGGCGAGATCCTCGATCCGCTCGATCCAGCGCTGCAATTCGGCCTCGGTGGGGCTGGCGCCCATGCCGTCCAGCGACAGCGCATGGATGGCGCGCTTCAGCGCCTCCTCCAGAAAGCCGAAACCCGCCACCGCATGGCCGAGCGCGGCGGCGAATTCGGTAGGCAGGATGGCGGGCGCGCGTGGAAAGCTCATTGCGATGATTCTAGCGGCGGCAGCGGGGCTTGTCACCCTTCCGGGGGCGCCGGTGCGGAGGGACGCCCGCCTTGGCGATGACGCGGTGCTGGCTGCCCGACTTTCCCACCCCCTCCGACTCCTGGGGTCTCCGGGCGTGGACAAGTCTGCGTGGCCGCCGGGGGTGGTAAGGTGGGACACCCAAGATCGTGGGGGAGGCGCGACGGTCCGGGCAGCGGGCGAGGGCCGGGCGTTGCCTCCCCGCTTCATCCGCGGCCTTTCCGGGATGGGGCGTGTTGCCGTCCCGGCCCGCCCGCCTTGGCGATGACGCGGCGCTGGCTGCCCGACTTTCCCACCCCTTCCGACTCCCGAGGGTCTCCGGGCGTGGGCAAGTCTGCGTGGCCGCCGGGCCGGGCACTTTCGTCGAAGCGCCGGGCGGGCAAGGAGACGCTGCCGCCTCGTTTCGCCGGCAGCTTTCCAAGGCGGCTGCCGTCTAGCTTCGCGCGGCGCGGATCAGGGTCAGCACGTCGCTGGCGGCCGAGGGGATGTTGGTGCCCGGTCCGAAGATCGCCTTCACCCCCGCCTTCTTCAGGAAATCGTAATCCTGCTGGGGGATCACGCCGCCGCAGATCACGATGATGTCGCCGGCGCCGCGCGCCTTCAGCGCCTCGATCATCTTCGGGGCCAGCGTCTTGTGGCCCGCCGCTTGCGAGGAAATCCCCACCACATGCACGTCGTTGTCGATGGCGTCCTGCGCCGCCTCCTCGGGCGTCTGGAACAGCGGCCCCACATCCACGTCGAAGCCGATATCGGCGAAGGCGGTGGCGATCACCTTGGCGCCGCGGTCATGGCCGTCCTGGCCCATCTTGACGACCAGCATCCGCGGCCGGCGGCCTTCCTCCTCGGCGAATTCCTCCACCGCCTTGCGGATCGCCTCGAATCCCGCATCGCCCTCATAGGCGGCACCGTAAACCCCTGCCAAAGTCTTCACCTCCGCCCTGTGGCGCCCGAACGTGGCCTCCATGGCCAGGCTGATCTCGCCCAGCGTGGCGCGGGCGCGGGCGCATTCCACCGCCGCCTCCAGCAGGTTGCCGCCCTCGACCGTGCGCCGGCCCAGTTCCAGCAGCGCCGCGTCGCATTTCGCCTGGTCGCGGGTGGCGCGGACCTGCTCCAGCCGCCGGATCTGTGCCTCGCGCACCGCCACATTGTCGATTTCCAGGATGTCGATCGGGTCTTCCTTGTCCTTGCGGTACTTGTTGACGCCGACGATCACCTCCTCGCCGCGGTCGATCATCGCCTGCCGCCGCGCCGCCGTCTCTTCGATGCGCAGCTTGGGCATGCCGGAGGCCACCGCCTTGGTCATGCCGCCCATGGCCTCGACCTCCTCGATGAGCGCCCAGGCCTTCTCGGCCAGTTCCGCCGTCAGGCTCTCGACGTAATAGCTGCCCGCCAGCGGATCGACGACATGGGTGATGCCGGTTTCCTCCTGGAGGATCAGCTGGGTGTTGCGGGCGATGCGAGCGGAGAACTCGGTGGGCAGGGCGATGGCCTCGTCCAGCGCGTTGGTGTGCAGTGACTGCGTGCCGCCCAGCGCCGCCGACATCGCCTCATAGGCGGTGCGGATGACGTTGTTGTAGGGGTCCTGCTCCTGCAGGGACACGCCCGAGGTCTGGCAATGGGTGCGCAGCATCAGGCTGCCGGGCTTCTTCGGATTGAATTCCGTCATGATCCGCGTCCACAGCAGGCGCGCCGCCCGCAGCTTGGCGATCTCCATGAAGAAATTCATGCCGATGGCGAAGAAGAACGACAGGCGCCCCGCAAATTCATCGACATTCAGGCCCTTGTTCAAGGCAGCGCGTACATATTCGCGCCCATCCGCAAGAGTGAAGGCCAGTTCCTGAACCAGCGTCGCGCCCGCTTCCTGCATATGGTAGCCGGAAATCGAAATCGAGTTGAACTTCGGCATTTCGGCTGCGGTATAGGCGATGATATCCGCAATGATCCGCATGGAGGGTTCCGGCGGATAGATATAGGTGTTGCGGACCATGAACTCCTTGAGGATGTCGTTCTGGATGGTCCCGGACAGCTGGGCGCGCGACACGCCCTGTTCTTCGCCGGCAACGATGAAGTTGGCGAGGATCGGGATCACCGCGCCGTTCATCGTCATCGACACGGAAATCTCGCCGAGCGGGATGCCGTCGAACAGGATCTTCATGTCCTCGACCGAGTCGATCGCCACGCCTGCCTTGCCGACATCGCCCTCGACGCGCGGATGGTCGCTGTCATAGCCGCGATGGGTGGCGAGGTCGAAGGCCACCGACACGCCCTGCTGGCCCGCCGCCAGCGCCTTGCGGTAGAAGGCGTTCGATTCCTCGGCCGTCGAGAAGCCGGCATATTGGCGGATGGTCCAGGGCCGGCCGGCATACATGGTGGCGCGCACGCCGCGGGTGTAGGGCGCGATGCCGGGCAGGGTGCCCATATGCGGCAGGCCGGCGCTGTCGGCCTCGGTATAGAGGGGCTTGACGGCGATCCCCTCCAGCGTGTCCCAGTTCAGGCTGTCGGGGTCCCTGCCTTTCAGCTCCTTCGAGGCCAGCGCGCGCCACTGGTCGAGGTCGGGCTTTGCGTCGGTCATGGGTTTCGGTCCTTTCGCAATGGCAGCGGCGGCCTATATTAGCCGGCAAAGAGGTGACGATGAACGGGAATGCCATACGCAACACGGTTGCACTCGTGCTGATGGCGGCGGGGGTCGTGGCCGGTGCCGGGGCCGCGCAGGCGATGGGCGACCGCACCCCCACGGCCGAGGAGCGGCCCGGCTGGGTGCGTCCCGGCGACGTGCTGGCCGATCAACGGGCCGGGCAGGCCGACTCCGTGCCCGAGGAGGCGCCGGCACAGGCGCTGCCGCAGGCGGAGGGCGATGCGCCGCAGGTGTTCTTCGGCCCGGAGGGCGAGCCGGCCGACTGGCGCTGGAAGGCGCGGCTGGTGGTGGTGTTCGCCGATACCCCCCAGGACCCGGCCTATCTGCGCCAGATGCGGGCGCTGGAGGCCGGCGTGCCGGCCCTGGTCGAGCGCGAGGTGGTGGTGGTGGTCGATACCGACCCGGCGGCGAACGGCGCCTGGCGCCGGGCGCTGCGGCCCGAGGGCTTCTCGCTGATCCTGATCGACATGGACGGCACCGTGATGCTGCGCAAGCCCGCGCCCTGGGACATGCGCGAGATCTCCCGCGCCATCGACCGCTTTCCGCAGCGAAGGCAGGAATTGCGGCGCAACGGGCTGATGCCGTGAGGGCAGGGCGCCGCCCCCCGCGATCCGGTTGCGAAGCGGCGCCGGCCGCCCTATCTTGAAGGCAAGGCCGGGCACCCGCCCCGCCGCAGGGGAAACCGAGATGAGCAACGCCACCAAGCTGCGCAAGACCGGAGAGGCCGCCGCCCCCGCGGACCGGCGGCGCAAGCTGGATGCCGCGGCCGAGGCGCTGCTGCGCCGGCCGCCGCGCGGGCGCAGCGCCAATGAAATCGCGGTCTCGCTCGGCCTGAAACCCATCAAAGGCCGCTCCGGTCCGAAGCTGGCCTATTGAGGCCGGCGCGCAGTTCCGCCAGTTCGGCGGGCAGGCTGGCGCGCAGGGCCTGCGCGGCCTCGGCGCGCTGCCGGTCCAGCATGGCCTCGACCCCCCTGTCGCCGCCGGCGAGGCTGGCGGTCAGCACCTCCAGCACGTCCAGCCCGGCCTCGCGCGCCTCCTCGTTCAGCAGGATATAGTCGGCCATCATGGCGGCGGCGCGCTGCGGACGGCCGCGGGCCGAGCGGCGGATCGAATCGGCCATCGCATCCATGACCGCGAGCAGCCGGTAATAGATCACCACCGGGTCGATCACCGCGCCCGGCAGCAGGTGAATCTCGCCCAGGATGGCGCGGAAGATGCGGTCGTTGCCGCCATGCGGCGCGATGGGGCCGGCGTCGCCCTGCCGCATATCCGCCAGCAGGGCCTCGAAATCGCCTTCCTCGAGCTGGCGTTCCAGTGCGACGACATGGGCGCGCACCTCGGCGAACAGCGCGCGCTGGATGTCGCCCACCCGCTCGGCCCGCAGCTTGGCATCGCGGCGGCGGTTCTGGAACGCGACCACCCACCAGCCCGCGGCAATGAACAGCCCGGCGATGAGCGCCTGCTGTGCCGGTGGGCTGAGATAGGGATCGAGGGCGGGCATGGCGGGCGGTTCACTCGAATTCCATGATCACGTCATCGACCTTGAGGCTGTCGCCGGCGCCGGCATTGACCTTCCTGACCACGCCCCTGCGTTCGGCGCGCAGGATGTTCTCCATCTTCATCGCCTCGACGGTGGCCAGCGCCTGGCCCTCCTGGACCTCGTCGCCTTCGGCCACGTTGACGCGCACCACCAACCCCGGCATCGGGCAGAGCAGGAATTTCGAGGTGTCCGGCGGCAGCTTGACCGGCATCAGCCGCGCCAGTTCGGCGGCGCGCGGCCGGCGGATCTGCACCGGCAGGTCGGCGCCGCGGGTGCGCAGCCGGTAGCCCGAGGCAATGGTGCCGACCTTCAGCACCAGCGGCGCGCCGTCCACCACCAGCCGCGCCAGTTGCTGGCCGGGCAGCCAGTCGCTTTCCACCCGGATGGCGCGCCCGTCGATGGTGATGGTCGAACCGCCCTTGTCGGCCTTGATCTTCACCGGGATTTCGTGGCCGGCGATGAACACCACCCAGTTCTCGCCAATATGGTGTTCGTGATTGTCCAGCCGGCCGCTGATCCGCGTGCGGCGGATCTCGGCGACGCGGTGCATGGCCGAAGCCGCCGCCGCGATGCGGACCAGTTCCGCCTCCGGCAGCGTGGCGCCGTGGAAGCCCTCCGGGTATTCCTCGGCGATGAAGGCGGTGGAGATGTCGCCCGAGACGAATTTCGGATGCTCCATCACCGCCGACAGGAAGGGCAGGTTGTGGCCGATCCCCTCCACCTCGAACTCGTCCAGCGCCAGCCTCATCGCCTCGATGGCCTGCGCGCGCGTCGGCGCCCAGGTGCAGAGCTTGGCGATCATCGGGTCGTAATACATGCTGATCTCGCCGCCCTCGTAGACGCCGGTATCGTTCCTGACCGCGGTGGCGCTGTCGCCGCCGGCGCTGTCATTGACCCAGTTGCCGGTGGCCTTTAGCGGCCCGGCCGCGACCTCGGCCGGCGGCCGATAGCGGGTCAGCCGCCCGATCGAGGGCAGGAAGTTGCGATAGGGGTCCTCGGCATAGAGACGGCTCTCGATCGCCCAGCCCTCGATCTTCAGGTCGTCCTGCGCGAAGGGCAGGGGGGCGC
>JBEBVF010000130.1:0-7798 GCA_040392885.1 Paracoccus sp. (in: a-proteobacteria)
GCGCGGGCGATGCCGATGCGCTGGCGCTGGCCGCCGGAGAACTCGTGCGGATAGCGGTTGGCGGCGTCGGCGGCCAGCCCGACCTCGCCCAGCAGGGCGGCGACGCGGGCCTTGCGTTCGGCCGGTGTGCCGACGCTATGCGCCACCAGTCCCTCGGCGATGATCCGGCCGACCTTCAGCCGCGGGTTCAGCGAGGACACCGGGTCCTGAAAGATGATCTGCATCCGCCGGCGCAGGGCGCGCATGGCGGGGGCGTCGAGGCGGTTGATATCCTGCCCGTCGAATTCGGTGCTGCCGTCGCTCAGCTCGACCAGCCGCAGCAGGGTGCGGCCCAGCGTGGTCTTGCCGGAGCCGCTTTCGCCGACCAGCCCGGTGATCGAGCCGCGCGGGATGTCGAAGCTGACATCCGAGACGGCATGGACGGTGCCGCGCCCGGTGACGAAGCGCTTGGACAGGTTGCGGATGCGCAGCAGCGGGGGTGTGTCAGGCATGGGCGGCCCCCGTCAGCGCCGGGTGATGCCAGCAGGCGACCTGATGGCGCGGCGCCACCTCGGCCAGCGCCACCGGGCGCTCGCAGATCCGGTCGGCCAGCGCACAGCGCGGGGCAAAGGCGCAGCCCGGCGGCATCGCCGACAGCGGCGGCACCGTGCCGGGAATCGGGCGGATGCGGCTGCCCGGTTCGCGGTCCGGGCGCGGGATCGAGCCCAACAGCCCCTGCGTATAGGGATGGCCGGGGGCGTCGAACAGCCGGGCGACCTCGGCGCTTTCCACGATGGCGCCGGCATACATCACCGCCACGGATTCGGCGATTTCGGCCACCACGCCCATGTCATGGGTGATGAACAGGATCGACATGCCCATTTCCGCCTGCAGGCGCCGCATCAGGTCGAGGATCTGCGCCTGCACGGTCACGTCGAGCGCGGTCGTCGGCTCGTCCGCGATCAGCAGGCGCGGCTGGCAGATCAGCGCCATGGCGATCATCACCCGCTGGCGCATGCCGCCGGACATCTCGTGCGGATACTGGTCCAGACGGGTGGCGGCGGCGGGAATCTCGACCAGATCCAGCATCTCGACCACCCGCTTGCGGCGCGCCGCCGCGTCCAGCGTGTCGTGTAGCAGCAGCATCTCGCCGATCTGGTCGCCGATGGTGAACAGCGGGTTCAGCGAGGACATCGGCTCCTGAAAGATCATCGCGATCTCGGCCCCGCGCAGATGGCGGCGGGTGGCGGCGGAGGCGGTCGCCAGGTCATGCGTGTGCCCGGCGCCATCGGTATAGGCAATGCGCCCGGCCGAGACCCGGCCGTTGCGGGGCAGCAGCCCCATGATCGCCAGCGACGACACCGACTTGCCCGAACCGCTTTCGCCGACCAGGGCCAGCGTCCGCCCCGGTTCCAGCGCAAAGGTCACGTCGCGCAGCGCGGTGACCGTGCCGCGGATCGAGGAGAACTCGACCCGCAGCCCCTCGACCGAGAGCAGTGGGGCGCTCATGCCAGCCTCCTTGCGGCGGTCTGGTGGCTGGTGCCGATGATGGTGGCGACGGGCTCGATCATCTGGCGCATGGTCATGGAATTGCCGAGGCTGTCGACCACGGTTTCCTCGACCTCCGCCACGCGGAACAGGGTGAAGTCGGCACGGTCGCCGGTGCCGGGGACGGGGGTCAGCCCCATCGTCTCGCGTGGGTGGGCGCTGATCGCGGTCACCACATCCGCAAAGGGCAGGCCCACCGCCAGCAGCTTCGAGGCCGTGGTGGCGAAATCCTTCACCGCGCCGTGGACATTGCGCAGATGCAGGTCGGTCGAGATCGACCAGGGCCGCAGCCCGGCCTCCAGCGAGGCCCGCGCGGTGGCGAAGCAGAAGGAGGCCTGCCCGTGGCCGATATCCATGCGCACGCCGGCCTCCGCCAGCCGCATGGCCTGGTCGAACAGCGCCCGCGTGTCGCGGATGGAGCCGGCCTTCTTGCCGTTGAAACAATGGGTGATGATGTCGCCGGGGCCGAGGATGTCGAAGATCTCGTCGATCAGGGCCGGGGGTTCGCCGATATGGACCATCAGCGGCAGGCCGGCGATTTCCGCGACGCGCTTGGCGATCTTGGCGGGCGTGATCCCCCAGGCGCCGACGATCACCCCGGAGGCGCGGACCTTGACGCCGCAGATCACGTCGCGATTGGCCTCGATCACCGCCAGCGTGCGGTCCACGTCGACCGAGCGCATGTCGATCAGTTCCGACACCCGGTTGCAGGCGACGAGGCCGATGGAGCCGATATTGATGAAGGCGCGCACCGTCTCGGCCGCCGGGTCGATGATGTATTCGCGCAATCCATGAAAATTCGCCTCGCCCGCCGAGCCGGCATCGGCCATGGCGGTGACGCCGGAGCCGCGGCCGGCCAGCGACGGGCGCACGGAAATGTCCGTGCCGCCGTGCCAGACATGCACATGCAGGTCGCACCAGCCGGGCGACAAGAACGCGCCCTCGCAGTCGATCACCCGCGCGCCCGGCGCGGCGGTGCCGATGATGCCGTCGTCGCCGATATGGATCTCGGCCCCGGCCTCGATGCCGACAGCGCGGAAATTCTTCAGGGTCAGCGCCATGTCTTACAGTTCCTTGGCAAGGCGCGGGTCCAGCGCATCGCGCAGCCCGTCGCCGATCAGTTGCAGCGAAAGCACCGAGATCGAGATCGCCAGCCCCGGAAACAGGATCAGGAACTGCGCCTGGTCGATGAACTGCCGGCCCTCGTTGATCATCGTGCCCCAGGTCGGGGTGGCGGGATCGACGCCGACGCCGAGGAAGGACAGCCCGGCCTCGGCCAGCATCGCATAGGCGAAGATGAAGGTCGCCTGCACGATCACCGGCGACATGATGTTGCGCAGCACATGGTTGACGATGATGTAGCGGGTCGAGGAGCCCAGCGCCCTTGCCGCCTCGACGAAGGGCAGCTCGCGGATCACCAGCGTCGAGGCGCGCGAGATGCGGGCGAAACGCGGCGCATAGACGATGGACAGCGCCAGGATCACGTTCCAGACCGAACCGCCGAGGATCGCCACCAGTGCGATGGCCAGCAGGATGTCGGGAAACGCCATCATCGCATCGACCAGCCGCGACAGCGCGCCGTCCAGCCCGCGGATGAAGCCGGCCAGCAGGCCCAGGGTGATGCCGATCACCGTCGAGACCGTCGCCACCCCCAGCCCGATCAGCAGCGACACGCGCCCGGCATAGAGCAGCCTTGTCAGCACGTCGCGGCCATAGGCATCGGCGCCCAGCCAGTAATCCGGTCCCGGCGGGGTCAGCCGCGCCCGCACCGACATGCGGGCCGGGTCGGTGGGGGCGATCCAGGGCGCCAGCAGGCAGGCGCCTGCGATCAGCAGGAACACGATCAGCGCCACGATCACCGTGCGCCGGCTCATCATCAGGCGCAGGAAACCGGGATCGGTGGCGACGGAAGCCGAGGCGGCCATGGTTCCCTCCCTAGTATTTCACGCGCCGGTCGATGACCGCGTAAAGCAGGTCGACGGCGAGGTTGATGAGGACATAAAGGGTCGCCACCACGATCAGCGTGCCCTGGATCACCGGATAGTCGCGGCGCAGCACCGCGTTCACCACCAGGTTGCCCATGCCGGGGATGTTGAACACCCGTTCCGTGACCACGGCGCCCGAGACCAGCAGCGCGAAGGTCAGCCCGACGACGGTGATGATCGGGATGGCGGCGTTCTTCAGCGCGTGGCGCAGCACGGCGCGGGCCTCGCCCATGCCCTTGGCGCGGGCGGTACGCACGTAATCCTCGCCCAGCACGTCCAGCATCGAGGCGCGGGTAAAGCGCAGGATCAGCGCCGAATTGACCACGCCGAGGACCAGCGAGGGCAGCAGCAGATGCCGCATCCGCTCCCAGAAATCGGCATCCGGCCCGCCATAGCCCGAGGCCGGGAACCAGCCCAGATCGGTGGCCAGATAGCGCTGCACGATCAGCCCGGTCCAGAACGAGGGCACCGAGGCCGCCAGCATCGCCGTGGAGATCGAGGTCTGGTCGAGAAACGAGCCGCGCCGATAGGCGGCATAGATGCCGATGGGCGTGGCGATCACCACCGCGAAGGCCAGCGAGAACAGGGCCAGGAACACCGTGGGCTCGGCCCGGTCCAGCAGTACCCGGGTTACCGGCTGGTTGAAGAAGATCGAGGTGCCCAGGTCGCCCCTGACCGCGTTCAGCACGAAGGACAGGTATTGCAGCAGGATCGGCTGGTCGAGGCCCAGCCGGCTGCGCATGGCGGCGGCGTCCTCGGGCGTGGCATCGGGGCCCAGCATCAGCGCCGCCGGGTCGCCGGGCGCGAGGCGGACGATGACGAAGGCGATGGTCAGCACCAGCCAGACGACGATGACCAGCCCGACCAGCCTTCTGGCGACATAGCGAGCCATGGCGGCCTCTCTCGGATTGCGCGGAGGAAGGGCCGCGGCCGGGATGGCCGGCCGCGGCGACGGGTGCGGAGCCTATTGGCTGCTGGCGTTCCAGAAGGCCGGCCAGGGTGAGGGCTGCACGCCCTGCAGGGTCTTGGCCTTGCCCTGCAGCGCCGCGAAATCGCCGATCTTGATGAAGCCGACATCCTCGAGGTTCCAGCCCTGCAACTGGCCGAAGATCTCCAGCCGCCGGGCCGGGTCGGTCTCCGAGGTGAAGGCCGCCCAGACCGCATCCTTGTCGGGCTGGGTCCAGCCGAGACGCGAGGTCGGCGCATACATGTCGGTCAGCGCCGGCTCGGGCAGGAAGGGCGAATGGGTGATATAGACATCCCACAGCGCCGGGTCGTCGCGGCGCTGGCCCAGCGTCGCCCAGTCCACCACATCCATCTGCACGGTGAAGCCGGCGGCCTCCAGCGCCATCTGCGCCACCTCGGCCATCTTGAAATGGAACTCGTACTGGCGCGAGGTCAGGATGCGCAGCGGCGTGCCGTCATAGCCGGCGGCCTCCAGCAGCTCGCGGGCCTTGGCCGGGTCGTTCTGGTTGTAGAATTCCAGACCGTTCTCGACCCGCCAGGGCCAGCCCTCGGGATACATGGCGCCGTTGACCTTGAAGAACTTGTCGTCGCCGAAGGCCGCGAACAGCATGTCGTCGATGGGCAGCGCCGCCATCAGCGCCTTGCGGATATTGGCGTCGGTCAGCAGCCCGGCCTTGTGGTTGACCGCCCAGACCGGCCAGCCGAAACTGTCGATCAGCACCGGCTCGGCCACGTCGGAGGCGGCGATGCGGTCATAGGCCTCGACCGGCAGCCCGTCGGCATAGTCGAACTGGCCCGACAACAGCCCCTCGATGCGGGTATTGGGGTCGGGCACGGGGACGAAGCGGATCTCGTCCGCCAGTTGCTGGCGGGCGCCGCCATTGCCGTCCGAGGGCTCGTCGCGCGAGACATAGCCGTCGAACCGCGCCACCTGGATATACTGGTCCGGCTTGTGCTCGACCAGCTTATACGGCCCGGTGCCGACGATGGCCGACAGCTGCTCGCCCAGCACCTCCTCCGGGTAGACGGCGGCGGCGGAGTTGGAGAAGGCCAGCAGCGACAGCAGCGGCGCATAGGGGGCCTTCAGCTTGATCTCGACCGTCAGCGGGTCCGGCGCGGTGATCGCTTCGATCTGGCCGGCGACCGAACGGCCGCGGGTCGCCTGCTCGGTCCAGCGCTTCAGCGAGGCCACCACATCGGCGCTGTCCATGGTCGAGCCGTCATGGAAGGTGATGCCGTCGCGCAGGGCGATCGTGTAGGTGGTGCCGTCCTCCGAGATTGCCGGCAGCTCCGTCGCCAGCAGCGGCACCACCTTCCAGCCGCTGTCGAAGGTATAGAGCGTCTCGATGAAATGCTGGGTGACGATGCTGACCACGTCCTGCGTGGACAGCATCGGGTCCAGCGATTGCGGCTCGCCGATGATGGCGACCTCCAGCGTGGATTGCGCCAGCGCCGGCGCCGCCAGCACGGTCCCGGCCAGCAGCGCCCCCAGCGCGGTGTGTTTGAGCGATCCCATCAGGCCCTCCCTTATTATAGAATATAATAGCCTATAGTGTAATTGTGCGCCGATTGCGGCCAGCGTCAAGAAAAACTTCGGCGGGCTCCGGCCGCCGGGCCGCGCCGGGCTTCACGGCCGCGTGGGCGGGTGAAACCGGCGGGCCGGCTGGGGTGTTGTCGGGGAAACGGCGCCGGTCCGCGGCGCCTGCAGAAGGACCGATACCATGCGCCAGATTTCATGGCTCCTGGCCGCGCTGGTCGCGGCAAGCCCGGCCTTTGCCGAGGATCGCGGCGTCGTCATCGCCAATGCCGATTACGCCCATGCCGATGCGGTGGCCGAGGCGCAGACGGAGGCCCTGGCCGCGGCGCTGGAGGCGGCGGGCTTTGCCGTCGTCGCCGGTGCCGACATGGCGGTGGCCGATGCCCGCGGGGCGGTGGCGGACCTGCTGCGGCCCGACGATGATCCCGGCGCGCGGCTGGTGCTGCTGAACGGCCATTTCCTGCATGGCGCCGGTGATGCCTGGTTCATGGGCGTGGATGCCGAGCGTCCCGACCTGCTGGGCGCGGGCGCGCAGGGGATTTCGCTCTCGACGCTGATGGGGCTGCTGCGTGGCGCCAGCCCGGGCGCGGTGCTGCTGCTGGGCAGTGACGACGCGGCGATGGACCATGCCGCCGGCCTTCAGGACGGCATCGGCCCGCTGGTGCCGCCGGCGGGGGTGACGGTGATCTCCGGCCCGCCCGAGGCGGTGACCGCCGCCGGCGAGGCGCTGCTGAAGCCCGGCACCGCGGTGGGCGACGTGCTGGCGGCCGATGACCGGCTGGTGATGGTGGCCGGCGGCGATGCCGCGCTGGTGCTGGTCGCCGGGACCGGGGATGCCGCCGCCGCGCCGAAGGAAAGCGACCGCGACCTCTGGGCGCGGGCGGCGGCGGCCGACACGCCTGAGGCCTATCGCGACTATCTGGCCGCCTGGCCCGCCGGCCTCTATGCCAAGGCGGCGCAGGAGCGGCTGGACCGGCTCGGTGCCGTCCGCAGCGACCGCGACCTCTGGGCCGAGGCGGCGGCGGCCAATACCCTGGCCGCTTACGAGGATTATCTGGCCCGCTATCCCGAAGGCGAATTCGCCGCCGCCGCCCGCAAGCGCCGCGACGAGCTGCGCCCCGCCGCCGCCCCAGTGCCGGTGACGGTCCCTGCGCCGGCGGCGAGCGCGCCGGCCCCCGCGCCGGTGCCGCAGGCGGCGCCCGGCCAGGCGGCCGAGACCCGGCTGGGCCTGTCGCGCGCCGACCGGGTGACCATCCAGCGGCGGCTGAACGCACTGGGCTATTCCACCGGCGGGGCGGATGGCATCTTCGGCAGCCGCAGCCGGCAGGCGATCCGCGGCTGGCAGCAGCAGAACGGCTATGCGGTCACCGGCTATCTGACCGGCGACCAGATCGCCCTGATGCGCGACCAGGCCGGGGCGCTGACCAGCCAGCGCGAGCGCGAGGACGAGGCCTATTGGCAGCGCACCGGCGCGCAGGGCGGCGCCGCCAATCTGCGCGCCTATCTGGAGCGCTATCCGGATGGCCGCTATGCCCGCACCGCCCGCGACCGGCTGGCCGAGATCGACGGCCCCTCGGTCTCGGACCGCGAGCAGCGCGCCTGGGAGCAGGCCCGCCGCGCCGATACCGTGCAGGCCTATACCGTCTATCTGCAGAACTGGCCGCGCGGCGCCCATGCCGAACAGGCCCGCCAGCGCCTCGACCGCCAGCTGCGGCGCGGCGTGCTGGACGACAACCCGCTGCAAATCTCGCCGGAGGCGATCATCCGGGAGTTGCTGCGTTAG
>JBEBVF010000131.1:0-7762 GCA_040392885.1 Paracoccus sp. (in: a-proteobacteria)
CCGACTTGCCCACCCCCTCCGACTCCCTCGGGTCTCCGGGCGTGGACAAGTCTGCGCGGGCGGGGCCTGGCCGGACGGAGACTGCCGCCATGGCCCTCGCCTTGCATGGCGCCGGATCGGGGCGTCGCCGTGCCGCCCCCCTGCGACACCGCCACGCACCCATAGCGCGCCGTGAATGCTTGCGCTCTCGGCCACCAGGGCCTAAGCCCCGGCCGTTGCGCAGGCAATGAGGTTATCATGGCACGCCGTCCGACGCCCACCGCCGACCGTCCCGCCACCCGCCGCGTCGGAGCGCTGCGGGCGCTGTGGCCCTTCCTGCGCCCCTATCGCGGGCTGGCGCTGGCGGCGCTGGTGGCGCTGGTGCTGACCGCCTCGATCAGCCTGGTGCTGCCGCTGGCGGTGCGCCGCGTCGTCGACGGCTTCGACCAAGGCGCGCAGCTTCTCGACCAGTATTTCGAGGCCGCCATCGCCATCATCGCCGCCCTCGCCATCGGCACCGGCCTGCGTTACGCCCTGGTCACCCGGCTGGGCGAGCGCGTCGTCGCCGACATCCGCAAGGCGGTGTTCGACCGGGTGATCGGCCTGTCCCCGGCCTTCTTCGAGCGGGTGATGACCGGCGAGATCATCAGCCGCATCACCACCGACACCACGCTGATCCTGTCGGTGATCGGCTCCTCGGTCTCCATCGCGCTGCGCAACCTGCTGCTGCTGGTCGGCGGGCTGGTCATGCTGCTGTTCACCTCGGCCAAGCTGACCGGGCTGGTGTTGCTGATCGTGCCGGTGATCGTGGTGCCCATCGTGGTGCTGGGCCGCCGGCTGCGGGTGCTGTCGCGCGAAAACCAGGACTGGATCGCCGCATCGTCGGGCACCGCGTCCGAGGCGCTGCTGGCCGCGCAGACCGTGCAGGCCTTCACCCATGAGGCCGCCACCCGCGCCCGCTTTGCCGAGGTGACCGAGGAAAGCTATGCCTCGGCCCGCACCCGCATCACCGTGCGCGCCATCATGACGGTGATCGTCATCTTCCTGATCTTCTCGGGCGTGGCCGGGGTGCTGTGGATCGGCGCCCGCGACGTGCGCGAGGGCACCATGTCGGTGGGCGAGCTGGTGCAGTTCGTCATCTATGCCATCATGGTCGCCAGCTCGACCGGCGCCCTGTCCGAGATCTGGGGCGAGGTGCAGCGCGCCGCCGGCGCCACCGAGCGGCTGGGCGACCTGCTGGCCACCACCGACAGCATCACCGATCCGGCCCAGCCGGTGGCCCTGCCCCGCCCGGTGCGCGGCCGCATCGTGCTGGAAGGGGTGACCTTCCACTATCCCACCCGTCCGGATGTCTCGGCGCTGGAGGGGGTGGACCTGGTGATCGAGCCCGGCGAGACCGTAGCGCTGGTCGGCCCTTCGGGCGCCGGCAAGACCACGGTGATCCAGCTGGTGCAGCGGTTCTGGGACCCGGTCGCCGGGCGGGTGACGCTGGACGGCATCGACCTGCGGGCGATGCGGCGGGCGGATTTCCGGCAGGCGATGGCGCTGGTGCCGCAGGACCCGGTAATCTTCGCCACCTCGGCACGCGACAATATCCGCTTCGGCCGGCCCGACGCCACCGATGCGCAGATCGAGGCCGCCGCCCGCGCCGCCCATGCGCATGACTTCATCATGGCGCTGCCGCAGGGCTATGACAGCGAGCTGGGCGAGCGCGGGGTGATGCTGTCGGGCGGCCAGAAGCAGCGCATCGCCATTGCGCGCGCGATCCTGCGCGACGCGCCGATCCTGCTGCTGGACGAGGCCACCTCGGCGCTGGACGCGGAATCCGAGCGCGCGGTGCAAGCCGCCGTGGACCGGCTGTCGGCCGACCGCACCACCATCGTGGTGGCGCACCGGCTGGCGACGGTGAAGAAGGCCGACCGCATCGTGGTGTTCGAGGATGGCCGCATCGTCGACCAGGGCCGCCACGAGGACCTGGTGGCCGGCGGCGGCCTCTATGCGCGTCTGGCGCGGCTGCAATTCACCGATGGCGGCCAGGTCTAGGCGCCGAGCGCCCCCGCAACCTTCGGAAAACACGGGCAATCCGCCCCCCGCTGCCGGCGGCGCGGGGGGCCCTTTCCGCGGCCCGGCCGTGATCGGCCCATACCCGGCGCTCTGACGTAGCGTTGGGCGCGAGCGTCGGGCTTGCCCCGCCCCCCCGCTTTGCCGCATCCTGACCAGGAGGGAGCGCAGCGAGGAGGCAAGCACCGATGGGAACCTTCACCGGCACCGCCGATCGCGACCGGATCGAGGCCGAGGGCAGCTATGCCGACCGCGACTTGCCCGCGACCGTCTATGCGATGCTGACCCGCACCCGCGACCGGGTGCCGGACAATCTCGCCATCGGCTTCCAGCTGTTTTCCGGTGCCACCGCCCGCGCCGATACCCTGACCTGGCGCGAGTTCCACGAGCGGGTGACCGAGACCGCCAACCTGTTCCGCGACCTCGGCGTCGGCCCCGCCGATACCGTGGCCTATCTGCTGCCGAACTGCCTGGAGACCCCGATCGTGCTGGTCGCCGGCGCCACCGCCGGCATCGTCAACCCGATCAACCCGCTGCTGGAGGCCGAGCAGATCGCCGCGCTGCTGCGTGAATCCGGCGCCAAGGTGCTGGTGACGCTGCGCGCCTTCCCCAAGACCGACATCGCCCAGAAGGCGGCCGAGGCCGTCCGCCTCGCCCCCAATGTGCAGACGGTGCTGGAGATCGACCTCGGCCGCTACCTGCCCTTCGCCAAGCGGCTGGTGGTGGCGCTGATCCGGCCGCGGGTGCGCACGAAACATCACGCCCGGGTGCTGGATTTCGAGGCCGAGACCTCGACCCGCCGCCATGACCGCCTCAGCTTCGAGGCCCCCGACGAGGACCGGGTGGCGGCCTATTTCCACACCGGCGGCACCACCGGCATGCCCAAGCTGGCGCAGCACCGCTTCTCGGGCATGGTCTATAACGGCTGGCTGGGGGCGGAGCTGCTGTTCACCGACCGCGACGTGCTGATGTGCCCGCTGCCGATGTTCCATGTCTTCGCCGCCTATCCGATCCTGATGTCCTGCCTGGCCTCCGGTGCCGCCCTGGTGATGCCGACCCCGGCCGGCTATCGCGGCGAGGGGGTGTTCGATAATTTCTGGAAGCTGGTCGAACGCTGGCAATGCACGTTCCTGATTACCGTGCCCACCGCCATCGCCGCGCTGATGCAGCGCAAGGTGGATGCCGATGTGTCCACCCTGCGCACCGCCATTTCCGGCTCGGCCACCCTGCCGGTGGAGCTTTACAACCGCTTCAAGGCCGCCACCGGGGTCGAGATCGCCGAGGGTTACGGGCTGACCGAGGCCACCTGCCTGGTCAGTTGCAACCCGATGGACGGACCGAAGAAGCTGGGCTCGGTCGGCATTCCCCTGCCCTATACCAAGGTGCGCATCGTCCGACAGGCCGAGGACGGCCCGCAGGACTGTGCCACCGACGAGATCGGCGAGATCTGCATCAGCTCGCCGGGCGTGGTGGCGGGGGCGGTCTATACCGATCCCGACCGCAACCGCGACCTGTTCGTCGACGGCACCTATCTGCGCACCGGCGATCTGGGCCGGCTGGACGGCGACGGCTTCCTGTGGATCACCGGCCGTGCCAAGGACCTGATCATCCGCAGCGGCAACAATATCGACCCGGCGGTGATCGAGGAGGCGCTGCTGTCGCATCCCGCCGTGGGCTTTGCCGGCGCCGTCGGCCAGCCCGACGCCTTTGCCGGCGAACTGCCCTGCGCCTATGTCGAGCTGGTCGCCGGCGCCTCGGTCACGCCCGAGGAGCTGCTGGACTATGCCCGCCAGCATATCCCCGAGCGGGCGGCGGTTCCCAAACATGTCGAGATCCTGCCGGAAATCCCCAAGACCGCGGTCGGCAAGACCTTCAAGCCCGACCTGCGCCGGCTGGCGATCCGCCGGGTCTATGACGCGGCGCTGGCCGATCTGGGCGCCTCGGTGGCGGATGTGGTGCCCGACGCCAAGCGCGGCCTGGTCGCCCGCATCCGCCGCGGCCCGCAGACCGACGCGGCGGCCGTGGCCGAGAAGCTGGGCGGCTTCACCGTGCCCTGGGAATGGGCATAGGACGTAAGCGGGACGGGATAGCGCCGGGCGGCATTCTGGTCGTCTGGTTCTTTCCGCCTCCCATCGGCAGGGCATCCACCTGCCATCGCCACCCGCTTGTGCGGGTGGCGATCGGTATGGCGTCCCCGCCGCTGTTGGCGCTGTCGAGGGAGGCGGAATGACGGGGCGAGGATGGTGCGTGTGAACGCGCACCCTACGCCCCGTCACCTCGGCATCACACCGGCAATCAGCACCTGCCGTCCAGACGGCGCTTCACCACCTCGGCGGTAATATCCGCGTCGCCGGCACGACCCCGGCGCGGAGGCCCGGCGGATCAGCGGAGGCTGCCGGTGGCGGGCGAAAGGCGCGTCACCCCTGCCCCAGCGTGGCGCGGGCGCGGGCGATCAGGGCCTGCATGTCGGCAAAGCTCTGCTGGCCGAACAGCGCCTCGTCGCCGGCGATGAAGCTGGGCGTGCCCATCAGCCCCATGTGATCGCCCAGCGCAAAGCTGCTGCTGATATGGTCCTCGACGCGGGCGGCGCCCATGTCGCGCTTCAGCCGCGCCTCGTCCAGCCCGACCTCCCGCGCCACCCGCAGCGTCGAGGCCTCGTCCACCTTGCCGCGCAACGCCATCAGCGCGGCGTGGAACTGCCAGTACTTGCCCTGGTCGAGCGAGGCCAGCGCCGCCCGGGCCGCGAAATCGGACCCTTCGCCGAAGACCGGCCATTCCCGGAACACCACCCGCAATTGCGGATCGGCCCCGATCAGCCGCTGCACGGTCGGCACCATCTTGCGGCAGAAGGCGCAGTTGTAATCGAAGAACTCGGTCAGGGTGATGTCGCCCTGCGGATTGCCCAGCACCGGCGCGGTCGGGTCGCGCTCCAGCGCCTGGCGCAGCGACTCGGGCATCGGATTGGCACGGCCCTGTGCCGGCGCCAGCCCCGGCAGCGCGGCGGCGGCAAGGCCGGCGGCACCGGCGAGGGCCTGGCCGAGGAGGTGACGGCGGGAGGGCATGGCGGCTCCTTTCAGCGCAAATCCAAGGGGTTCGGACCCCGGTGCCGACCATACAGCATTCTGGGGTCAGTGAAAGGCGCGAGGTTCCAGCCCTGCAACCGGGGGATGACGAAAAACCCGCCCCCACGCGGGCTTGCCGGGGCGGGCGCAGGCCCGCTCCCGCGGGCGCGATCCGGCAAGATGCTGGGTTTGAAGCAGCTTTCATCGGCCTGTCGCGTGGTTGTCACATCATCTCACGCCGGCGTGGTTGCACAAGGGGCACGCCGCCCGCCCCCGCCCCGGTTGCATGCTTGGACCCCCCGCCTCGCGGGCCTATCTCATCCCCCGAGGCAGAAACCTGAACAAGGAGAACCAAGATGAAATTCGCGCTTGCCGTTGCCGCCGCCACGCTGACCGCCGGTGCCGCCGCTGCCGGGGGCTATACCCCGCCGGTCGTCGAGGAGACCCCCGTCATCGTGACCCCGGAAGCGCCGGTGATGACCGGCGACTGGACGGGCTTCTATGCCGGTCTGCAATATGGCCAGGGCAATGCCGAGGTCGACGGCACCAATGCCGACAGCGATTTCGACGCCTACGGCCTGCATGTCGGCTATAACCGCGACTTCGGCCAGTTCGTGCTGGGCGGCGAGCTGGACTACAACCGCGTCAAGCTGGACGAGACCGACGAGAAGGGCGACCTGACCCGTCTGCGCGCCCGCGCCGGCTATGACATGGGCCGCTTCATGCCCTATCTCACCTTGGGCGCCGCCCGGGTGTCGGCCGATGTCAACGGCATCGATGTCAAGGAAACCGGCATGACCTATGGTATCGGCGGCGACTTCAAGGTCACCGACAAGATCACCCTGGGCGCGGAATACACCCGCCAGCAATGGGATGACGTGGCCGATGTCAGCGGCGCCGACCTCGACGCCGACCTGTTCCAGGTCCGCGCCTCCTGGCGCTTCTGATCGGCCGGCCCGCGCGGCCATCCGGTCCGGAACGCAAAGCGGCCCCTCGGGGCCGCTTTTTTCATGGCCGGGCGGCCATGCCGGATCGCGCCCGCCACCGGCCCGGCGCCGCCCGCCGCAGCGCGCGTCAATCCGGCAGGCCGGCCTGGACCTTCTTCGGCAAGGCGTTGCGGATGAGGCGATAGCTGGTCTGGATGCGATGGCGCAACTCGGCCTCGTCGCCATCCAGCGGCAGGGCGATCCAGCTGCGATGCAGATAGGCCGCGCGCCGGCCGATTCCGGCGTCGATCAGCATCTCGGCGGTGTCCACGCTGTCGGTCTTGACCGAGACCGTGGGCGTGATCGCCGCGACCAGCGCGAACATCCGGCCGCCCAGCTTCCAGCAATCATGGCCGCCGCCCCAGGGGTCGGAGCATTCCGCCCCCGGCAGGGCGGCGCAGATGCGGTTGACGGTCTCGCGGCTCATGGTGCTGGCGGTCCTCCGGCCCGGTCAGGATGCCGGGGCCGCCATGCGGGGTCAAGGCGCGGCCCCCGCAAGCCAAAGGCGGCCCCCGGGGCCGCCTTTCCGCCGCCGGGCGGCAGCGCAGGATCGCGCCCGCAGGGGGCGATCCTTTCCCCCTGTCGCTGGGGTCAGCGGGTGAATTTCTTGTATTTCACCCGCTTCGGCTCGACCGCATCGGGGCCGAGGCGGCGGATCTTGTCCTCCTCATAGGCCTCGAAGTTGCCTTCGAACCATTCCACATGCGCATCGCCCTCGAAGGCGAGGATATGGGTGCAGAGCCGGTCGAGGAAGAAGCGGTCGTGCGAGATGATCACCGCGCAGCCGGCGAAATCCTCCAGCGCCGCCTCCAGCGCCTGCAGCGTTTCCACGTCCAGATCGTTGGTCGGTTCGTCCAGCAGCAGCACGTTGCCGCCTTCCTTCAGCAGCTTGGCCATGTGGACGCGGTTGCGCTCGCCGCCCGAGAGCAGGCCGACCTTCTTCTGCTGGTCGCCGCCCTTGAAGTTGAACGAGCCGCAATAGGCGCGGCTGTTGACCTGCGCATCGCCGAGGTCGATCAGCTCGGCACCGCCGGAGATCTCCTCCCACACCGTGTTGTTCGGCGACAGCGCATCGCGCGACTGGTCGACATAGGCCAGCTTGACGGTGTCGCCATAGGTGATCTCGCCCGCATCGGGCTGTTCCTGCCCGGTCAGCATGCGAAACAGCGTGGTCTTGCCGGCGCCGTTGGGGCCGATGACGCCGACGATGCCGCCCGGCGGCAGACTGAAGGACAGGTCCTCGATCAGCAGCTTGTCGCCCATCGCCTTCTTCAGGCCGTTCACCTCGATCACCTTGCCGCCCAGACGCGGGCCGTTGGGAATGATGATCTGGGCGCGCGACAGCTTTTCGCGCTCGGACTGGCTGGCCAGTTCGTTATAGGCGTTGATCCGCGCCTTCTGCTTGGCCTGGCGCGCCTTGGCGCCGGCCCGGATCCAGTCCAGTTCGCGCTCCAGCTGCTTCTGTTTGGCCTTGTCCTCGCGGGCCTCCTGCGCCAGCCGCTTGGCCTTCTGCTCCAGCCAGGCGGAATAGTTGCCCTCGTAGGGGATGCCGCGGCCGCGATCCAGCTCCAGGATCCAGCCGGTGATGTCGTCGAGGAAATAGCGGTCATGGGTCACGATCAGGATCGTGCCCTTGTATTCGATCAGGTGCTTTTGCAGCCAGGCGATGGTTTC
>JBEBVF010000132.1:0-7747 GCA_040392885.1 Paracoccus sp. (in: a-proteobacteria)
CCTCGCCGATGCCGAACCAGATGATCAGCAGCGGGATCAGCGCCACGTTCGGCACCGTGCGCAACATCTGCATCGGCGCGTCCACCATGTCCTCGCCCAACCGCGACAGGCCGGCGATGATCGCCAGCAACACGCCGATGCTGCCGCCGAGGGCGAGGCCGGCCATGGCGCGGCCCATCGAGACGGTAATGGCGTCCTGCAACTCGCCGCTGGCGGCCAGTCTGGCGGCGCTGGACAGGACCGTGGCCGGGCCGGCCAGCACCTCGGCGGGCAGCAGGCCGGTGACCGAGGCCAGGTGCCAGGCCAGCACCAGCGCCACCGGCCCGGTGGTGCGGCGCAGCCAGCGCGGTAGTTGCCGGCCGCGCGCCGTGGCGGGTTTCAGCGAGACCAGCCGGCCCAAAGGCGACGCCACCGCCGGGATGGCGGCGGGGCGGCCCTCGCGGGCGGGGGCGAAGGCGGGGTCGAGGTCGGTGACGCTCATTGGTTCAGCGCCAACACGGGCAGGTCGCGATAGACATGCTGCGACAGGTCCAGCGAACCGCTGAGCACCCCGGCCTCGACCCAGGTGTCGAAGACGTTTTGCAGGCTGGCGACCAGCGCATCATCGACGGGCACGCGCCGGTATTCGCTCTGCTCGGCATACATCGGCTCGACCGTGGCGCGGTCCTGCTTGGTGAAGCCCTCGTAGAAACTCAGGAATTCCTCGCGGTTGTCCTGCGCCCAAGCATAGGCCTTCTCGATCCGCTCCAGATAGTCCTCGATGGCGGCCACCTTCGCCTTGTCGGCCAGCGCGGTGTCGGTCGCCGCCCAGACGATGGTGCCGGTGTTGACCCCCTGCCCGTCGAACAGTTCGGTCGCGCCGAGGACGCCGATGCTGCGCGCCTTGTAGATGCCCCAGGTCGTCCAGGCGTCGATGCCGCCCGACTGGAAGGCCGCCGAGGCGTCGGTGGGCGCCAGGAAGGCCAGCGTCACCTCGGACGGGTCGATGCCGGCCTGCTTCAACGCGCCCAGCGTGACGAAATGCGCGATGCTGCCGCGGGTGGTGGGCGAGATGGTCTTGCCCCTGAGGTCCGCCAGCGTCTTGATCGGGCTGTCCTTGGGCAGGATGATCGAGGTGCCGAGGCCGCCATTGGTGAAGGCCGCGGCGATCTTGACCTTTGACCCACCGGCAATGGCGCTGACCGCCGGGCTGTCCGAGGACATGCCGATGTCGATGGCCTCGGCCTTCAGCGCCTCGTGCAGGTTGACGGCCGCCGGATAGACCGACCAGTCGATCTGGTAGGGGATGTCGTCCAGCAGGCCGGCGGCCTCCAGCCTCGCGCGTTGCTCGCCGACCTGATCGCCGATGCGCAGGGTGACGCCGGAGAGGTCCTGCGCGAGGGCCGGGACGGCCAACGACAGGGCGGTGGCGGTCAGCAGGGCGCCAAAGCCGCGACGGGAAATCTTGCTCATGATGCGGTCCTTTCCGTCACTCGGCCGCGATGCGGCGGGCGGTGTTGCGGTTTTCGGGTTTCGGCAGGCCCAGGAGTTCGCGGAAGGTGCTGCCCTCGTAGTCGCGGCGGAACAGGCCGCGGTCCTGCAGGATCGGCACGACGGTTTCCGCAAACACCGAAAGCTCGTCGGGAAGCGAGTTGTTGAAGACGAAACCATCCGCCGCCGGCGCCTTGAACCAGCGTTCGATGGCATCGGCGACCTGCTCCGGCGTGCCGACGAAATCGGTGCGCGGGGTGGCGAAACGCTGGGCGGTTTCGCGCAGGGAAAGGTTGCCCTCCTGCGCCAGCCGGATTACCCGCTCCGCCATCGAGCGGTTGGAGTTTAGCGCGAACCGCGCCACATCCGGGAACGGCCCGTCGAGGTCGTATTGCGAGAAGTCATGCTCGTTGAAGCCGCGCGCCATGATCAGCAGCGCATCCTCGATCGAGGTCAGGGCGATGAACTCGCGATACTTGGCCTCAGCCTCCGCCTCGGTGGCGCCGATCACCGGGCGCAGGCCGGGCAGGACGAACAGCTCGGCGGGGTTGCGGCCCTTGCTGGCGGCACGGCGTTTCACGTCCGCGTAATACGCCCTGGACTTCTCCAGATCGTCCTCCAGCGTAAAGATCGCGTCCGAGGAGCCGGCGGCAAAGTCGCGCCCGGCCTCCGAGGCACCGGCCTGAAAGATCACCGGCTGCCCCTGCGGCGAGCGGGCGATGTTCAGCGGGCCCTCGACCTGAAAGAACTCGCCGCGATGGTCCAGCCTGTGCAGCTTGTCGGGGTCGAAGAACCGGCCGCTGGCCTTGTCATGGACCAGCGCGTCGTCCTCCCATGAATCCCACAGGCCCTGCACCACGTCCAGATGCTCGCCGGCCAGACGATAGCGGGTGGCATGATCGAAATGCTTGTCGCGGCTGAAATTGCGGGCCGAGCCTTCCAGCCAGCTGGTCACCACGTTCCAGCCCGCGCGCCCGCCGGAGATATGGTCCAGCGAGGCGAATTGCCGGGCGACGTTATAGGGCTCGGCATAGCTGACGGTCAGCGTGCCGACCAACCCGATATGGTCCGTCACCGCCGCCAGCGCCGACAGGATGGTCAGCGGCTCGAAGCGGTTCAGGTAATGGGGGCTGGATTTCGGCGTGATATGCACGCTGTCGGCGACGAAGAGGAAGTCGAATTTTGCCGCCTCGGCCACCTGCGCCTGCCGGCGGTAATAGGCGAAATCGGTCGAGGCGCCGGGATGCGCCGTCGGGTGGCGCCAGTCGCCCCAGCCCGTGCCGTTGCCGTGCATCATGAAGCCCAGCTTCAACTGTCGCGCACCCATGGTCCTGCTCCTTTCATTCCGGTTCCGGCATGTCTTGCCTTCCCCCGTGCTAACCGCCGGAGCCGCCGCGATGAATTCCATAGATTCCGCCATGGGGAGAAGATTTGCACCCCGGGCGGGGCGCGTGGTGGAGTGGGATTCTCTGCCTGCCGCAGCGCGCGAATCGGCTGCTGCGCCGCGCGAATCGCGGACAGGGAAACGCCGCCCCGGTGGTACGGAACAGCGTTGCGGGGAAGATCGGTCTGTGCGGCGGCCCGGCACCTTCCGCGGCGGCCAGCGCGGGCGGGGGGCGCCCTAGCGGTTCTGGGTGTCCACCGGATAGGCGGTGCTGAACAGGATCCGCTCCATCGAGAAATGCGAGGTCACGTTCTTGATCGGCACCGCATCAGTCAGCCGCTTGTAGAACTCGTCATAGGCGGGCATGTCGCGCACCGCCACCCGCAGCAGGTAATCCATGCGCCCGGCCATGCGATAGATCTCCATCACCTCGGGCAGTTGCTGGGCGGCGCGGGTGAATTCCTCGCGCCATTCATGCGAGTGGTTCAGCGCCTCGATCTCGACGAAGACCTGGATGCCGAAGCCCAGCTTGACCGGATCGGCCAGCGCCACCCGTCCGGTCAGCACGCCCATCGCCTCCAGCTTCTGGATGCGTTTCCAGCAGGGGGTCTGCGACAGGCCGACCTTGTCGGCGATCATGGCGATGGGCAGCGTCGCGTCGCGCATCAGCTCGGCGACGATCTTGCGGTCGATCAGGTCCAGCTCCGGCATGATGCGCCTTCCTCCCTCCGGGGGCCGGTTGCGAGGGTGCGCGCAAGCCCCGGCCTTGTCGAGTGCCGCGGCCCTCAGCCGGCCGCGCGCAGGGGCGCCTGGCCGCCCGGCAGATGGGCGGCGAACTGGCCCACCGCCCGGTCGAGGCGCTGCGACACCGCATCGGAGGCCAGCCTGCCCTCCGCGAAATCGCCCGGCGCGGCGTAAAGCCCGGTGGCCAGCGTATGCGCCTCGAAAAAGCCGAAGATGGGGCGCAGCTGATGCTCGATCACCAGCGCATGGCGGTCGCCGCCCCCGGTCGCGGCCAGCAGCACCGGCTTGCCGGCCAGCGCCGGCGGGTCGATCAGGTCGAGGAAATGCTTGAACAGCCCGGTATAGCTGCCCTTGTAGACCGGGCTGGCCACGATCAGCGCATCGGCGTTCAGGAACGCATCCAGATGCCGGCGATGCGGCCCCGCCTGCGGCTGGCGCAGGGTACCGAAATCCGGGCCGAGATCGGTGATGTCGAAGACATGCGCCTGCCCCCCGAAACTGGCCACCGCGCGGGCGGCGATCTCCTCGACCAGAAGGCGGGTTCTGGAGGGCTGGCTCCACGAGCCTGCGAAACCGACGAAGCTGGGTGCGGACATGGGGGCCTCCGGGAGTGAGCCGATGCAGCCGTGATAGGCGCTGGCGGCGGGGGCGGCCATTCCAAAACGCACCCGCCGCGGAGATCAGAACCATCGCCGCGGGCGGCGGCGGGAGAACGGCTCTCCCCCGCCGGCCGCCGGGCCGGGCGGAAATCCGGGGCGCGCGCCTCAGCCGCCCCGGCGTCGCGCCCCGCCCGGGCGCCGGGTCACTTCGCGCGCGACCACTCCGCCACGTTCCACAGCGAGCCTTCCCAGCCGTTGGGCGCGGTGCCAGCCAGCGAATTCGCCCGCGCCGAGACCATGCCGCGATGGATCAGCGGCAGCAGGACATGGCCGTCGATCGCGATCATGTCGACCATCTCGCGGGCGATCCGCTGGCGCTCGGCCGGCTCGGAGGTCTGGTGCAGCAGCGCCATGTGTTCGTCATAGGCCGCGTCGCAGAAGCGGGCGGCATTGCTGCCCTGCCACTGGGTTTCCGGCGTCGGGATGCTGCTGCAGGTGAACTCGTTCAGGAACGAGGCCGGGTCGGGCAGATAATAGGCATCGGTATACATCTGCGCATCGGCGAGGAAGCGGCCGATGGCATCCGGGTTGTCCGGATCGCCGCCGAAGAAGGAGGAGCCCTCGACCGTCTTCAGCTCGGTCTCGACGCCGATCTCGGACCACCATTGCTTGACCAGAACCTGCACGTCCTGGCGCACGGCATTGACGCTGGTCTGAAACAGGATGTGCAGCCGCACCCCGTCCTTTTCGCGCACTCCGTCCGCGCCCGGAACCCAGCCGGCCTCGTCCAGCAGGGCCTTGGCGCCCTCGATGTCCTGGGTCAGGCAGGTCGTGTCCTCGCCGACATAGGCGGCGGGAACCGGGGTGATGGTGCAGGTGGCATTGCCCGCGGGACCATAGGTCAGCTCTGCGATCAGCGGCCGGTCGATGGCCATGGACAGCGCCCGGCGCACCGCCGGATCGGTCAGGAACGGATGCGGATGGGCCAGCGTGGCGCGCTCCTCGGCCGGCAGGTCCGGGGAGGGATCGGTCAGGTTCAGCTCGATCCGCTCGACCATCGAGCCGAAGCTGGCATAGACTGCGCCCTTGCCCGCCGCCTCCATGCGGGTGACGGCCTCCGGGTCCAGTTGCAGGTTCCAGGCGAAATCGTATTCGCCGGTCTCCAGCACCGCGCGCGCCGCCGCCATCGCATCGCCACCGCCCTTGACGGTGACGGTGGCAAAGGCGGGCCTGGCAGGGTCGCGATAGTTCGGATTGGCCTCGAACTGGGCCACGTCGCCGGGGACGAAGCCGGTCACCCGGAACGGGCCGGTGCCGATGGGGCCGAAATTCTGCTCGCTGCAGCTGGCGCCGGCGGCACCCAGGCAGTCCTGGAACTGCGCCTTCTGCAGGATCGGGGTGCGGCCGCCGACGAAGGCCTGCAAGGGCGCGTATTTCGGGCGGTCGAACCCGATCCTGACGGTCAGCTCGTCGACGACCTCGACCGAGGCGATGCCCTCGAACTCGGCCAGCACGGCGCAGCCGAAATCGGGCGCCATGCAGTAATCGGCGGTGAACTTCACGTCCTCGGCGGTCACCTTGCTGCCGTCGGACCACAGCAGGCCGGGCTTCAGCTTCCAGGTCACATGGGTGAAATCGGGGGCGATGCCGCCGTTTTCCAGCGTCGGAATCTCGGCCGCCAGCACCGGAACCAGGCTGCCGTCATCGGCGACCAGCGCCAGCGGCTCGATCACCATCGAGGCCGGGTCGATGTCCTTGGCACCGGTGGACAGGTAGGGATTCAGCACCGAGGCCGCCTGCCAGTAGAGCACCCGCAACTCGCCATCGCTGCCGCGTTCGGCAAAGGCGGGGGTCGCGGCGGCGCCAAGGGCGAGGGCGAGCAGAAACGGGGTCTTCATCGCTTTGCAGCCTTTCTTGAAAAACGGGAAGGGGAAGGCGGTGCCGGCCCCGCGCCGATCCGGTGGGCATTCGTTTCACATGCCCCTGCCGTGCCGGGCCTGTGCTGCATTCTCCAAATCAGGAAGGACTTCAAGCGAAACCCATCCGGAAAGCAAGCGCGATGACGACTGCGCCGGCCGCGAGGTTCCTGAGCAGGATCGCTGGGGGCGGGTCGCCGCCACCCGGACCGCGGGGGCACGTCACTCCCGCGGCCGCCCCCCTCAGCCAGCCGGACATCGTTTCCGACCAGCACCAGCCTGACCTCGCGTACCAGCGGCTCGGCAAGCGCGATCACGGCGGCGGAGACAGCGAGGTTCCTGAGCGAGAGCGCAGCGGGCAGGCAGTCGCCGCCACCCGGGCCGCGGGGTACCACGGCCCTTCCGCGGCCGCTCCCTCAGGCCGGCCGGACGTCGTTTCCGATCGGCGCCAGTCTGACCTCACGCACCAGCGGCTCGGCATAGAGGGCCTTCGCCAGCGCCTCGACATCGAAATCATCGTTCTCGGCCGCAGCCAGCATCCGGTAATGGCGCAGCTCCGCCGAACGCTCCCAGGATATCGTCGGCATGTCCGGCTTCATGCCCTGCGCGGCCAGAACCTCGACCAGCCGCGCGCCATCCATGCCGCTTGCCGCATCCACCGTGACCTCGAGGACCAGCCTCGGCCTGGGCGGCGCCAGGTAGCGCGCGATCCGCAGGATCACCAGGATCGCCAGCGCGATGGCCGTGCTCAGCACCGCCAGCCCCATCATCCCGGTGCCGAAGGTGATGCCGATGGCCGCCGTGGCCCAGAGCGATGCGGCCGTGGTCAGGCCCTGAACCGACACCCCCTCGCGAAAGATTACCCCCGCGCCGAGAAAGCCGATTCCTGTCAGGATGGCATGCGGCATCCGCGACATGTCGGACACGATCTGCGTGCCCGGCGGCAGGTCACGCGTCCACACATCCATCTGCAGGGCCACGGCGGTCATCAGCGCCGAGGAAAAGCAGACCAGCATGTGGGTGCGTAGCCCGGCGGGCTTGCCGTGAACCTCGCGCTCGCTGCCGATCAGCCCGCCGGCCACGACGCTGCCCAGCAGCGGCAGCATGACCTCGCCGTCCAGAATGATCGCAAGCATGTCCTGAAAGATCACCGCCAACCCCCTTGCCCGGTCCCGCCGGCAAGGCCGACCCCTGCCCTCGTCGCAGGCAAACACCCCGGGGCGCCGTCCTGTTCCCCCGCACCAGTGAGCCGCACGGTTCCACGGGTCGTCCTCGGACGCGCGGCGGGCCGCAACCGGAACCGGCCGCGAGGTGACGCCCCGCGGCCGGTGCAGCCCCGCCAACGGGGCCGGTATCCGCACGCCTCGCACCATGGCGAGGGCCCGTGCCCGTCAGGCGGTGATGTCCACCTCCAGATCGAGGAAGGGCGCATATTGCTGGGCGCCGAACACGTCGCCATCGCCGGCGCTGCCCGAAGGGCGCTGGCGCAGGATGGTGAACTTGATGGCGTTGCCGGGATCGTATTCGACGAAATCGGTCAGCCGCGCCGGGTCGACATTCAGCCGGGCGCAGACGCTTTCCGGCGTCAGCGCCCGCGACCGCTTGACCATCTCGTAGGTCTCGCGCTCGCGGAA
>JBEBVF010000133.1:0-7674 GCA_040392885.1 Paracoccus sp. (in: a-proteobacteria)
CTCGCCGCCCCCGCACCCCAGGCACTGCTCTCCAGGTTTCTAGCCGAAGAAGAAAGAGTGTCTCGTGGTCTTGCGAAAGCGCAGCGAGTATGTGCGGGGTTTCGGGCGAAGACGGTGACGCGGGGCCGGGCGGCAGCGCAGGTTTGCCCCTCGCAGCCAATGCGGTGGGTTGGATCAGGCCACCCACGCAGACTTGTCCACGCCCGGAGACCCACGGGAGTCGGAGGGGGTGGGCAAGTCGGGCAGCAGGCGCCCGCAAGGCCGGGCGGCAGCGCCGGGTCGCCAAGCCCCACGAGGGGCGCAGGCGTGCCGTCCCTTACAGGATCTGCGCCAGGAAGGCCTGGGCGCGCGGGCTGCTGGGGGCGGTGAAGAACTGTTCGGGCGTGGCGATCTCGACGATGCGACCGCGATCCATGAACACCACCCGGTCGGCGACCCGGCGCGCGAAGCCCATCTCGTGGGTCACGCAGATCATGGTCATGCCGGAGGCGGCCAGCTCTGCCATCACCTCCAGCACCTCCTTGATCATCTCCGGGTCCAGCGCCGAGGTTGGCTCGTCGAACAGCATCACCTGCGGCTCCATGCACAGCGCCCGGGCGATCGCCACCCGCTGCTGCTGGCCGCCGGAGAGCTGAGCCGGGCGCTTGTGGGCATGCTCGCCCATGCGCACCCGCTCCAGCAGGTCGCGCGCCACCGCCTCAGCCTGCGGCGCCGGCATGCCGCGGGCGCGGCGCATGGCCCAGGTGCAGTTCTCCAGCGCGGTCATATGCGCGAACAGGTTGAAGCTCTGGAACACCATGCCGACCCGCTGGCGCATCTGCGCCAGCTCACGCGGCGCCCGCGGCAGTTCGTCGCCGCCGATGGTGATGCGGCCCTGCTGGAAGTCCTCCAGCCGGTTAATGCAGCGAATCAGCGTCGACTTGCCGGACCCGGACGGCCCGCAGATCACCACATGCTCGCCCGGGTCGACATGCAGCTCGATCCCGTGCAGGGCCTGGAAGGCGCCGAACCACTTGCCCAGGCCGCTGATATGGACCGCCGAGACCGCCGTGCTCATGCCTTGTATCTCCGCTCCAGCCAGTGGACCAGGCGCACCGCCGGCAGCAGCACCGCCAGATAGAGCAGCGCCGCCGCGATCAGCGGCGAGGGATTGGCGGTCAGCGCCTGCGCGTCGCTCGCCTGTTTCAGCAGGTCCGGCATCGCCACCACCGAGGCCAGCGAGGTATCCTTGGCGATCGCCACGCTGTTGGAGGTATGCGCCGGAATCGCCACCCGCAGCGCCTGCGGCAGCACGATCTCGGCCACGATGGTGCGGCCCGGCACGCCGAGCGCCTGCGCCGCCTCGACCTGGCCCCTCGGCACCGCCTCGATGCCGGCGCGGAACACCTCGGCCGTGAAGGCCGAGAACACGCAGGACAGCGCGATCACTGCCGACAGATAGCCCGACAGCCGGATGCCGGCAAAGGGCAGCGCGTAATAGATCAGGATCAACAGCACCAGGATCGGCAGCGCCCGGAACAGGTCGATCCAGGCCAGCGCCAGAAAGCGCAACCATTTCGGCCCGTAGAGCCGCGCCAGGCAGATCGCCACGCCGAGCGCCGCGCCGAAGGTCAGCACCGCCGCCGCCAGCAGCAGCGTGTTGCCGAAGCCCTTCAGCAGCATCGGCAGGACCCGCTGCATGACCTCGATATTGAAGAAGGTTTCGACGAAATTCATCGAAGATCCTTGTTAGTCTTTGAAAAATCGGCGCGACGGTCGGGCCGCCGCGCCGCAGGGATCATGGAATCGGCAGCACGGTCACGGTCGAGCTGCCCTCGCGCGGCGGGGCGCCCAGCCAGGTCTCGTAGATCCGGGCCATGGTGCCATCCTCCTTCATGGCGGTGATGGCGTCGTTGACCGGCTCCAGCAGCGGCGAGCCCTTGCCCAGCATCAGCGCATATTGATCGCCGGTGGGAATGGTCTCGACCACGGTGATGCCCTTCATCTTCGACGCCTGGACCTGAAAGCCGTATTCGTCATTGATCGCGCCCGCAACCCGCCCGGCGGCCACATCCAGCAGCAGGCTGTTCTGGTCGGGATAGGTGCGCACCTCGGTAAAGCCCTTCTCGGCCTCGTGGGCGCGGATCCAGGCCTCGCCGCTGGAGGCGGCCAGGGTGCCGACGATCTGGCCGCGCATGTCCTCCAGCGACTTCACCGGCCCGTCGCTGGCGGTGACCAGGCCGAGATCGGCATCGTAATAGCCCTGGGTGAAGGACTGGCTCTGCAACCGCTCCTCGGTGATCGACACGGTCGAGATCGCCAGGTCGATGCGCCCCGAGGCGGTGGCCGCGAACAGCGCCTGAAAGCCCATGTCGCGGATCTCCAGGTCGCGGCCCAGCCGGCTGGCGACCTCCTTGACCAGATCGACCTCGAACCCCTCGAAATCCCCGGTCTCGGTCTTGTATTCCCAGGGCGGGTTGGCCGGATAGGCCCCCACCACCAGCTCCTCGGCCTGCGCCGCCCCCAGGCCCAGCCCGGCGATCAGGCCCAGCGCAGCCAGAAATTTCCCCGTCATGTCCGACGACCTCCCCCTTGCATGTCCGCGCCGGCACCCGCCCGCGCGCCCGGAACCCGCGCCCTCCCGGCACATATCCGATAATCGCCATCTGACGGGAAGCCGGCGGCTCTGGCAAGCCTTTCGTTATGAATGCAAATGCAACCATCATCGTCGGAATTGCCGCCCGTTCTGCCCCGTCGCGCATGGCGCGTGCGCGGCGGGCGCGATCGCATGCAGAAAGCTGAAGAAATATCTTTGCAAACGCATCGAACTGCCATTAGCCTGCCATGATGCGCGCGCCCCGAGGGAGCGGGTCGCCGCGATCAGGGAGGACATGATGCCGAATTCCACCGAAATCCTTGCTCTGCTTGCCGAGGGCCTGGCCTCGGGCAAGGTCGAGGTCGTCGACTGCTCCGGCACGCTCGGCCCCGACACGCCGCTGCTGAAGCTGCCGCCGGAACTGGCGGTGGACACGCCGAAGATCGAGATCCACGCCATCAGCAATTACGACGAGAACGGGCCGTTCTGGGCCTGGAACTGGCTGAAGCTGGGCGAGCATAGCGGCACCCATTTCGATGCGCCGCATCACTGGATCACCGGCCGCGACAATCCGAAGGGCGGCACCGACACGCTGGACGTGCGGCGCGTGGTTGCCCCGGTCAACGTCATCGACTGTTCGGCCGAGGCGGCCGAGAACCCGGATTACCTGCTGACGGTCGAGCGCATCCAGCAATGGGAGGCCGAGCATGGCGCCATCAACGCCGGCGAATGGGTGGTGATGCGCACCGACTGGGACCAGCATGCCACGGACGAAGCCCGCTACCTGAACGCCGACGAGAACGGCCCCCACACCCCCGGCCCGACCGCCGAGGCGATCCGGTATCTGATCGACAAGGGCATCGTCGGCTGGGGCACGCAATGCATCGGCACCGATGCGGGCCTTGCCGGCGGCATGACCCCGCCCTTCCCGGCGCATAACCTGCTGCATGCCAATGACCGCTTCGGACTGGCCAGCCTCGCCAACCTGTCGAAGCTGCCGCCCAAGGGCGCCATCCTGATCGCGGCACCGCTGAAGATCGCCAATGGCACCGGCTCGCCGATCCGGGCCCTGGCCCTGGTGGCGCGGGACTGAGGGAGGGAGGGTGCGTGCAAGCACGCACCCTGGGACGTGACGGACGACGGCGGGGCGCAGGATTTCTTCGCCCCCCGACCGCCGTCGCGAACCGGACCCGGCGCCGTGCTGCGGAGCGGGGTGCGCTTCGCGGTTCGTCATCGCAAACCGGACAGGACCCAATACCACAGGTAGGGTGCGTGGTTTCCACGCACCTTCCAAACCACCGTCGCGAACCGCGCCACACTCGGCGCCCGCCCAGGGTACGCTTGCACGTACCCCCCAACCATCGCCACGAACCGCGCCCCACCGGCGCCGCCCAACGGGCAGGGTGCGTGCCTGCTCGCACCGTCCGCACCACCGCCATGAACCGCCGCACCCGACGCCGCCGGGCGGTGGGCAGAGGGTGCGCTCGCCGCTCTCAGTCTCCGCGCCCCTCCAGCCAGGCCCGCGCCGCCGTGCGCACATGGCGGAAGCGGTCGCCGCCCAGATGCTTGCCGCCATACCAGCGGGTCACGATCAGCACATGGTCGTGCAGCCCCGCCGCCTCCAGCTCGGCCAGGATGATCGCGCCGGCGCCGGATTCACCGTCATCGTCCTTGACCGGCTCGCCGCCCAGCCAGGCGCCCCAGCTGTTATGGGTGGCCTTGGCGAAGCGCTTGTTGCGCTTCAGCGCCGCCAGCACCGCCGCCACCTCCTCGCGGGTCGCGGCCGGCGCTCCGGCGGCGGCATAGCGCGAGCCGCGGTCGTTCAGCACCTTGTCGAGGATGCGCAGCCCGGTCTCCTCCGCCATCCTGTCCTCCTCCTTGCCGCCGCCCGCCGCCGGCATGGCTTGAAGCGGGCGGGTCCGGGCGTTATTCCCCTGCGCAAGCGGAAAGGAAACCCCATGGCTTCTACCACCATCACCGAGGACGAGGCCCGCAAGGTCGCGCATCTGGCGCGGATCGCGGTCCCCGAGGCGGCGCTGCCCGAACTCGCCGCGCGGCTGGATACCATCCTGAAATTCATGGAACAGTTGAACGAGGTCGATGTCGAGGGGGTCGAGCCGATGACCTCGGTGACGCCGATGCGCCTCAAGCGTCGCCAGGATGTCGTCACCGACGGCAACCAGGCCGACCTGATCCTGTCCAACGCGCCCGATGCGCGCGAGGGTTTCTTTGCCGTGCCGAAGGTGGTGGAATGAGCGCGCCGAACGACCTGACCATCGCCGAAGCCCGCGACGCCCTGCGCGCCCGCAAGATCAGCGCCGCCGAGCTGACCGAGGCCTGCCTGACCGCCATCGAGGGCGCCGATGCGCTGAATGCCTTTGTCCACAAGACACCGGACCTGGCGCGCGACATGGCGGCCCGGGCCGATGCGCGGCTGGCCGCGGGCGAGGCCCCGGACCTGTGCGGCATCCCCCTGGGCATCAAGGACCTGTTCTGCACCAAGGGCGTGCCCTCGCAGGCCGCCAGCCGGATTCTGGAGGGTTTCGTGCCCGAATATGAATCCACCGTGACCGCGAACCTGTGGACGGCGGGCGCGGTCATGCTGGGCAAGCTGAACATGGACGAATTCGCCATGGGCTCGTCGAACGAGACCTCGGTCTACGGCAATGCCGTGAATCCGTGGCGGGGCCGGGACGGCGCGCTGCTGACGCCCGGCGGCTCCTCCGGCGGCTCGGCGGCGGCGGTGGCGGCGGGGCTGTGCCTCGGCGCCACGGGCACCGATACCGGCGGCTCGATCCGCCAGCCGGCGGCCTTCACCGGCATCACCGGCATCAAGCCAACCTATGGCCGCGTCAGCCGCTGGGGCACCATCGCCTTCGCCTCCTCGCTGGATCAGGCCGGGCCGATGACCCGCACCGTGCGCGACAGCGCCATCATGCTGCGCGCCATGGCTTCGGTGGACGAGAAGGACTCGACCTCGGCCGAGCGCCCGGTCGAGGATTACGAGGCCGCGCTGACCGGTGACATCCGCGGCCGTCGCATTGGCATTCCGCGCGAATACCGCATGGACGGCATGCCGCAGGAGATCATCGACCTGTGGGAGAACGGCGCCGCCATGCTGCGCGAGGCCGGAGCCGAGGTGGTGGACATCAGCCTGCCGCACACGAAATACGCGCTGCCGGTCTATTACGTGATCGCCCCGGCCGAGGCGTCCTCGAACCTCGCCCGCTATGACGGGGTGCGCTATGGCCACCGCGCCCGGCTGGCTGCCGGCGACGGCATCACCGAGATGTATGAAAAGACCCGCGCCGAGGGTTTCGGCGCCGAGGTGCAGCGGCGGGTGATGATCGGCACCTATGTGCTGTCGGCGGGCTTCTACGACGCCTATTACAACCGCGCCCGCAAGATCCGCACCCTGATCAAGCGCGATTTCGAGACCGTCTTCGCCGAGGGCGTCGACGCCATCCTGACCCCGGCCACGCCTTCGGCGGCGTTCGGGCTGGGGGCGATGACCGACGTGGACCCGATCAAGATGTATCTCAACGACGTGTTCACGGTGACGGTGAACCTCGCCGGGCTGCCGGGCATCGCGCTGCCGGCCGGGCAGGATGCCGGCGGGCTGCCGCTGGGCCTGCAGCTGATCGGCCGGCCTTGGGACGAAGGCAACCTGCTCAATCATGCGCATGTCCTCGAGCGGGCGCTGAATTTCACTGCGCGCCCCGACCGCTGGTGGTAAGCAGGCACAAAGGCAACGGAGGGAGCGGCATGGGCAAGGCATGGATGATGGTGGCAACGGCGGCGGTGCTGACCGTGGCGGGCTGCGGCGAGAATGCGGGCTGGAACCCGAACTACCGCTATGCCGATTCGCCCTATGGCCGCTATCTGGTGCAGCGCGAGGCGGCGCTGACCGGGCAGGCGGCGGTGCCGCGGGTCATTCCCGTCACCCTGCCCGGGCAGGCGCCGCGCCCCGAGGAGATCGGCACCAACCGCGTGGTGGTGGCGGCGGGGACGCCCGCCCAGGCCGCGCCGGTGCGCAGCCGCCCGGAGGCGCGCCCGGCCAGCGGCTATGCCCGCACCCAGAGCGTGCTGGCCCGCTATGCCGCCACCGTGAGCAACGATCCCGGCCAGGCCCGCTTTGCCCGGCCCGAGATCGGCAAGGATGCCGCGCGGGTCTGTGCCACCTATCCGACCCCGGAGGCGGCGCAGATCGCCTTCATCGCCCGCGGCGGCCCGCAGGCCGATCCGCTGGGGCTGGACCCGGATGGCGACGGTTTCGTCTGCGGCTGGGACCCGCGGCCGCTGCGCGAGGCCGGGCTCTAGGCCGCCATGGCCTCGCCCAATCACGGGCCGCGCCGGGACGGGTTGCGGCCGACGCTGATCGTGCTGCATTTCACCGGCATGGCCGATGCGGAAGCGGCACGGGCGCGGCTCTGCGATCCGCTGGCCGAGGTCAGCGCCCATTGGTTGCTGCATGAGGACGGGCGCGCCGAGGTGCTGGTGCCCGAGGAACGCCGCGCCTGGCATGCCGGCGGCGGCGGCTGGCAGGGGCTGGCCGACATCAACAGCCGCTCGATCGGGGTCGAGATCGTCAATCCCGGCACCCGGCCTTACCCCGAGGCGCAGATGGCCGCGCTGGAGGCGCTGCTGCGCGGCATCATGGCGCGCTGGCGGATCGGGCCGGAGGCGGTGATCGGCCATTCCGACATGGCGCCGGAGCGCAAGGACGATCCCGGCCCGCGCTTTGACTGGCGCCGGCTGGCCCGGCAGGGGCTGGTGCTGTGGCCTGAAGGCGCGGGGGACGCCACCCGCCCGCTGGCGGACAGCCTCGACGCCATCGGCTACCCGGTCTGCGACGCAGCCGCCCGCCTGCGCGCCTTCCGCCTGCGCTTCCGGCCATGGGGAGAGGGTCCCGAGACAGCCGAAGACCGCGCCACCGCCGACGCTGCCGCCCAAGCCTTCGCCGCCGCGCGGGCGTGAGCGGTCCTCTTGCCCGTCCTCAAGGAAGCCCGCGCCCCGGGCACCCCGCGCCGTACCGGCGCGCTGTACAAGCACCGCGACAAGCAGAAGCCCAAGGGGATGTAAGGGCGCCGGGCACCCCG
>JBEBVF010000134.1:0-7551 GCA_040392885.1 Paracoccus sp. (in: a-proteobacteria)
CCCTGCCTCCCGAGGCCGTGGCCGAGGTCGAGAGGCTGATCGAGCGGCAGGAACGCGCCCTGCGCGCCCTCGCCTGAACCCTGACGGAGACTGCTATGAAACGCCTGCTTTACCTTGGAAACGGCCGCAAGATGCAGTCGGTGGCAAGGCTCGACGACCGCTTCGCCGGCTGGGGCCTGGACGTGGACCGCCATTGGGCCTTCGATGGCGATTTCCCCGCCAGCCTCGACGGCTATGACGGCATCTTCCTGTCCGGCAGCCCGCATGGCGCCTATGAGGACGTGCCCTTCATCCATCGCGAGCACGAGTTGATCCGTGACGCCGCCGGTCGCGGCATCCCCATGCTGGGCATCTGCTTCGGCAGCCAGATCCTCGCCTCGGCGCTCTGCGGCAAGGATCAGGTGTTTCGCCGCGACTGGTGCGAGATCGGCTACAAGGATCTGGAGGTGACCGAGGCTGCGGCCACCGACCCTCTGACCTGCGACTGGGGGGAAACCGTGCGCATGTTCGTCTGGCACAATGACGAGGTGCGCCATGACCATCCCGACATGGTGATCCTCGCCGCCTCGGATGTTTGCCCCAACCAGGTCTGGCGCCACCGCACCGCGCCCGCCTGGGGCATTCAGGGCCACCCGGAAGTTACCCGTGCCCAAGCCGCGGTCTGGTTCAGCGAAAACCGCGCCCGCATGGCGCAGGACGGTGCCGATGTGGACGAATTGATCGCGCAGGCCGACGAGGCGATGGAGGCCAAGGCGGCGCTGACCCGCTTTGCCGAACTGGTGGCGCGGGGTTGAGGGAGAACGACATGGTCAGGACGGCTTACTGGTTCGAGCCCGCGGAATATCACGCGCGGCTGGCGCGGGTGCAGACGGGGTTGAAGGCGCGGGGGCTGGAGGCGCTGCTGGCCTTCCAGCCGGAAACCGTGACCTGGGTGACGGGGTTCTTCACCCGCGGCTATGGCAGCCTGCAATTCGCCATCATCCCGGCCGAGGGGGCGCCCACCCTCTATTGCCGCGATGTCGAGGAATATTACCTCGATTCCACCTGCGCCTTTCCCGACCGGGTGATGTGGACCGACAGCGACGACCGCACGCAACTGGCCGTGGACACCATCCGCGACCGGCTGCGCGGCGCCGCGCGGGTGGGGGTCGAGATGGGCGCCTGGGTGCTGAACGCCCAGCGTTGGGAGGCGATCAAGGCCGGGTTGCCCGGTATGGAACTGGTTGATGCCTCCGTGCTGGTGCCGGAGATGCGCTTCATCAAATCCGACGCGGAAATCGCCTATCAGCGCAAGGCCGCCCATGCCGCCGAGGCCGGCATGCAGGCCGCCATCGACAGCGCCGGGATCGGCGTGACCGAACGCGAGATGGCGGCGGAGGTCTGCGCGGCGATGATCCGCGCCGGTTCGGACCTGCCGGGGCCGGGGGTGATGTCCTCGGGCGAGCGCGCCTTTCACCTGCATGGCGGCTATTCTGACCGGGTGCTGGAACGCGGCGACATCGTCCAGATCGAGACCACGCCGAATTCGCGCCATTACCATGCCCGCTTCATGCGCCCGATCCGGGTGGCCGAGGCGTCCGATGCGGACCACCACCTGGCCGAAACCCTGATCCGCATCCAGGATGCCGCGCTGGCCGAGGTCCGCGCCGGCGTCCCGGCGACGGTGCCCGACGCGATCTATCGCGAGGGGGTGCTGGGCGCCGGGCTGCGCGAAACCTACACCAACAAGACCTTCTATTCCGTGGGCCTGCTGCTGCAACCGAATGGCGGCGAGCCGCTGGAGGCGCATCCCGGCGCCGAATGGGTGTTCGCCGAGAACATGGTCTTTCACAGCTATGTGCTGGCGCGCGGCTTCGGCATGTCGGAGACCATCCGCGTCACCGCCGACGGGCACCAGCGGCTGACCCGTTTTCCCCGGCAGCTGTTCGTGACCGCGAAATAAGCGGCGGGCCGGTCAGCCCGACCCCCGCCAGACCTCGGGGTTGATCGCCGTCTCCGGCAACCGGCCCTCCAGCACGGCGATGACATTGGCGGCAGCGGCTTCGGCGGTGCGTTTCAACGCCGCCTCGGTGCTGCCGCCCAGATGCGGGGTGAAGACCACATTGGACAATGCCGCCAGCGGCCCCGAAGGCGCGCCGGACGAGGACAGGTCCAGCCCCGCCCCACCCAGCCGGCCCTGCGCAAGCGCCTCGGCCAGCGCCGCCTCGTCCACCAGCCCGGCCCGCGCCATATTGACCAGGATCGCACCGGGGCGCATCGCGGCCAGCGCCGCCACGTCGATCAGGTTGCGGGTTTCCTCGCGCAGCGGCGTGTGCAGCGACACCAGATCGGCCTGGCGCAGCCCCTCATCCAAGGCGACGCGCGGAAAGTCACCCGTCTCCGGCGCGCGCGGCGAATGCACCAGCACCCGCATGGCAAAGCCGTGGCGCAGGATTGCGCCCAGTGCGCGACCCGTGGCACCCCAGCCCACGATCAGCGCGGTTTTTCCGGCCAGTTCGGCAAAGCGGGCGGATTGGCGGAAATCCGGCTCGCCGGCGCGCATGGCCCGGTCGGCGGCCGGAATGCGCCGCGCCACCGCCAGCGCCAGCCCCACCGCCATCTCGGCCACCGATTGCGCATTGGTGCCCGGCGTGGTGGTGATCAGGACGCGACCGCGCGCCGCCGCCACCTTGTCGACCGGATCATGGCCGGCACCATGCACCGAGACCGCGCGCAGCGCATCGCCGGCGGCAAAGCCCGCCGCATCCAGCCCGGCATCGCGGGTGATCGCCGCCGCACAGCCCGGGATGTGCCGCGCCACCGTGTCCATGTCCGGCGCCGGGCACAGGACCGGCACGATCCCTGCCGCCCGCAGCCGCGCGGCGCCGGCGGCATGGATCGGCTGGATGATCAGGCATTTCATCGGCTTGAGCCCTCCTCTCCATGCGGGGTGGGGACGATCTCCTCCGGGCTGGCGATGCCGCCCACCAGATCGAGCGAGAGCAGATAGTCCGAACGCAGCCGCCCCTCCGGTCGCGGCACCAGCCCGGCCAGCAGCGTCCGCAGCCGCGCCTGTTCGGCAATCCACAACTCCTCGGCCGCGTCGCGGGTGATGGCGGCAAAGCGGACCAGCGCCCCCACCGGCAACTGCGCCAGCCGCGGCAGGTCCACGCCGGCGATGGTGGCGATCTTGGGATAGCCGCCGGTGGTCTGGCTCTCGGCCAGCAGCACGATGGGCTGGCCCGAGCCCGGCACCTGCACCGAGCCGGGCACCACCCCGTCCGAGACGATGTCATGCCCGCCCGCCGCCGGCAGCAGCGCACCCTCCAGCACCATCGCCATGCGGTCGCGGCGCGGGGAGACGGTAAAGGTGGTGCCGGTCAGACGGGCAAGGATCTCGGGCGCGAAACGGTCTTGCTGCGGGCCGGGGACCAGCCGGATCGGCCCGGCCCCGCGCGGAATGGCGCCCCCGCGCAGCGTCAGCGCCGGACGCAGGCAGGGCCCCTCCGCCGCCGCGCCCAGCGGCAGCCGGTCGCCGGCGCGCAGCACCCGCCCCTCCACCCCGCCGAGCGCATTGCGCAGATGCGTGGCCCGCGCGCCGAGGACCGGCGGCGTCTCGATACCGCCGGCGAAGGCCAGATACGCCCACACCGCACCTTCGGGCGCGCCCACCGACACTTCCTCGCCCGGATCGAGGCGGTGGCTTTCCCCGGCCGGCACCAGCCGCTCGCCGATCCGGATGCGGCAATCGCCGCCGACGACGGCAAAGCGGGTCGGGCCTGTGCTGCGGAAGCGCCCCGCCGGGCCGGCGAATTCCAGCCCCGCCGCATTCGGCGCATTGCCGCAAAGCACATTCGCCAGCGCCAGCGCCGCCGCATCAATCGGCCCGGCGCCGGAAACCCCGAACCGACGCAAGCCCGACCGGCCGGTATCCTGCACGCTCAGCATCGGCCCGGCGGCCAGAACCTCAATCATGCCGCAGCCCCGGCGGCATTGCCCGCGTCAGGTCCGGCGGCCCCGCCGGCCGGCGCCGCCACCGCCTCGCCGGCGGCGATGCGGGCATCGAGGTCCAGCGCCTCGGCCTCGGTGATCGGGAAAAACCGGACGCGGTCGCCGGCGCGGAACAGGAAGGGCTCGGCCCGGCACGGGTCGAAAGCCCGCAGCGGCGTGCGCCCGATGAACCGCCAGCCCGAGGGGCCGGGGACCGAATTGATGCTGGCCTGCTGGCCGCCGATGCCGATGGCGCCGGCCGCGATCCGCTGGCGCGGCACCGGCAGGCGCGGCATATGCAGCGCCTCCGGCAGCCCGCCCAGATAGGCAAAGCCGGGGGCAAAGCCGATCATGTAGACCCGGAACTCGGCCCCGGCATGCAGGGCAATCACCGCCTCCGGCGTCAGACCCCTGGCTTCGGCCACCGCCTCCAGGTCCTGGCCCACGGCACCGCCGTAAAGACAGGGCACACGCCACAGCCGCCCGGGCGCCGGCGCTCCGGCCGGTGCCGCCAACAGGGTGCGCAACCGCGCCTCCAGCGCCGCGCCGCGGATCACCTCCGGGTCGTAGCAGACCAGCAACGAGCGATAGGTGGGCACGATCTCCCTGATCCCCGGCACCTGCTGAGCCGCCAACGCCCCGGCCAGCGCCACCACGCCGGCATTCACCGCCGCATCGACCGCCTCGCCGAACTGCACACTCAGCGCCTGGTCGCCGCAGGGCAGGAACACCGCCTCCATCGCCTCCGCCTCCTCTGGATTGCCGCCGGATCACCCCGCCGAAACCGGCTTGCGATTTTGGTATACCAATTGTATCCAAGACTATGGAAGCTCGGCGCCGGCCTGTCAACACGGCCGGCGCGACAGGGAAAGGGGGCGGCCATGGCCCGCACGATCGACCTCAATTGCGACATGGGCGAGGGTTTCGGCGCCTGGCGGATCGGCGACGATGCCGGCATGATCGAGTTGGTCAGCAGCGCCAACATCGCCTGCGGCTTCCATGCCGGCGACCCGGTGGTGATGCGGCGCACAATCCGGCTGGCCAAGGCGCATGGCGTGGCGGTGGGCGCGCATCCGGGCTTTGCCGACCTCTATGGCTTCGGGCGCCGCCGCATCTCCGGCGAGGACCCGCAGGACCTTGAAACGCAGTTGATCTTCCAGATCGTCGCCATGCAGGGCATGTGCGCGCTGGAGGGCCATTCCATGACCCATGTCAAGACCCATGGCGCGCTGGGCAACATGGCGGCCACCGATCCGGATCTGGCGGCGCTTTGCGTGCGGGCGGTGAAGGCGGTCGATCCCGGCCTGATCTTCGTGGCGCTACCCTATGCGCAGACCTGTCTGGCCGCCGAGAAGGCCGGCCTGTCGATCGCCTGTGAGATCTATGCCGACCGAACCTATACCGACCGCGGCGAGTTGACCCCGCGCAACCAGCCGGGTGCAGTAATCCATGACCCGCAGAAAAGCCTGGACCAGGTGCTGGAAATGGTGGTGAACGGCCGCATCCCGACCACGGGCGGCAACTGGCTGCCGGTGGCGCCGGACACGCTGTGCATCCATGGCGACACCGGGGGCGCGGTCACCATCGCCCGCCGCTTGCGCGTGGCGCTGGAGGAAAACGGGGTGAGCATCGCACCCTTCGCGCGGTGGTGAGCGGCGGGGAATATCAGTCTAACTCTTTTATCTTGAGCGCGGCTTCACGGAGGCCTGCCAGTGTTCTGGAAAGCTTCATCGTAGAAAGGCAGGAAAATGGGAGATTCTGGACGCCTCCTTCCGCAAGAGCCGCGACCAGCTGAGACGTATTCAGTGATGCGAATTCTTCCCGCGCAACCCCCTCAAAATAATCCCGGAACTTCCATTCATTGTCCACACCGAAATCATTCCAGAACAAGCTCGGCACGCCATAGGAATCCGAAAATATCAGACCATGCAAACTAGACGAAATAACAAAATTGCATCTGGACAGGGTATCCAGAGTTTTTTTAATATCCGGATCCGTGAAATCCAGGATACTTGCGCGCGCTCCAACGCTCTCGGCCAGCCGCTTTACATCGGGATGCTTTCTTACAGAATGGTGGGGGATGATCCCAATCCCATCCCCTCCCCCTTCAGCCTTCTTAAAAATCTCACCAACAAAAAGTCCAGGATCACCCAGCGGGATCTCAGGACAACCACGGATCGCTCCCGCCGTCCGCGGCCCGCGCAATGCCCCGATCACAATCGATAAATCGGAATATTCACAAGTCCGGCACTCCAACGTGCCGCTTCCCCAAATAAAAAGAGGCCGCTTCCGCTTCCGCCGGCTGGCCTTCCGGGGATAGAATATGCTACCAACTCCTATAGCGTCGCAAGCATTCACATCGGCCCATATAGCATCTCTGTGGAAGACATGCCGAAAAATCAAAGGAGAAATTTCGTCTCCAAGGTTTATCCGGTTACCACTCGGCCGCCACCAATATAGATTCACGCTGTTTTCGTCACGCACCGGCCTCACCACTCTTCGTTTCCGCTCCAGTGCCCGTGGTCCAGCGTAAGACCTGATCGGCGGTCAAGACAACATTCCGGCGCCTTCGATAGGCCTCTAAAGCCTCCTCCTCCAGGCTGCGCACCTGCATATCAGTACGCATCTCTTTCATAATTCTCTCGATCTCCCGCCAGCGCCGCAAGATACCTCTGTCATCCACTTCGTTTCGATCATAGCGACGATGCAGCTGGGAATTTAGATAGTATTTCTGATGGACCACTCCCCGCCCGTCACCGCGATCATTCTTCATAAGAAACAAATCTGGAGACTTCACCGCGTAGTGATTAAGAGCAGCATTTTCAAATGTAAGTTGTGAAAATTTCATCTTGTATCGACTCTTCGTTGGATGGCGAATCATTCCGGCATCCAACGCCTGCCCCACGGCATTCACAAGGCGCACCTCATCAAATAGTGGATCCTTAGGCATGTGGTCGGTGCAACGCCCAAACTTCCACGGCCGAAATAGGGATTTATGATTTATGGTGCGACGCATTGGAACTCCTTGGGAGCGAGTAAATTGTCGCAGCACTGAGCCGCCCTCCCATCGCTCCACGCCATTATGGCCAAACAGCTTCCACAGTATAGCAATGACGTCCGCATCGCAGCCCACTGTATGGATCAGGTCCTGGATGCGACCCTCTCCAACCGAAACATCAAGAAATTCGTCAGCATCGACATGCAGCAACCAGCCCGCCTCCCGGACAACGGGCAAGCTCATCGCGATTTTTATCGCCTCAAACTGCGGAGAAGCTCCAGGGAGAGGATGATGGTCAAAATGGCTTACATAGCCCAATTCGGCCAATCGCTCAAGGAGGGCATCGCTGCCGTCGGTACAATCGTTGGTAAAAACGATTAAATTATCGAAGCCGAGAACTCGATAATATGCAACCCACTCAATAACAAACATGCCCTCGTTGCGCATGCAGGACAATACCGCCGTGGTCTCTGGTGCACGCCTTACCTCTGATGACATCTTGCTCTTTGCCCCCCGTCCCGGCCTTTTCCCCTCCCTTGCCACGAAACCGCCGGGCAAGGAAGGGAAAGCCGCCGGTTCAGGCC
>JBEBVF010000135.1:0-7459 GCA_040392885.1 Paracoccus sp. (in: a-proteobacteria)
GGCGCCATTGTCCCGAAACAGCTGCCTCCCGTGATCGACCGCGGGCGCGCGGCTGGGGCGACTTCAAGTCCTGATGGCCTCCTCCGTACCCCTTAACACTCGCGCGAGCGCGGGCGCGGGCGCGAGGTGGAGGGGTCGGGTCGTGGGCCGTCTGGACCGGCGCCCTCGGGCGGGCGAAGCTGGCGGCGGCTGCACAGCGACTTGACGGAGCCGGTCCGCCATCCCGAGCATCCCCGGGCGCGCGGGAACCGCGCCAGCCCGATCTGGCGCAGCGCCGCACCCATCCGGACATCCCCGGACGCACGGGAAGCCGGCGGCGAGTGATCCTCCGACATCCTCGACCCGCCCGGGCAGTCCCCCCGGGCGGGCAAAGCCGGCGGCCCCTCTCCTCTGCGCCCGGACCTGAGCATGTCCAGAGTCCTGCGAATGCTCTTCCTTACATGTCATACGGCAGGGGAGTCAGATTGCGGCCGCGGAACCGACGCCGGGACGCCGCCGCCGAGCGACAGGGCGCCCGGCGGCATCGCCCGCCAGCCCCGCCCCACCCCGCACGCCGGGGACGCAGCCCGCCCATTATCAGTCCCCCTGCCCCTGCAATACCGGCCAATTCCGACGCTTTTGCGCAGCTTTCTCCGGCGACGCGGATTTGTGATCACAAGCCGCCGGGAAGCCGGAATCCGGGCGGGTCCGGTGCGTTTGTCCGGCGCTAACCACTGGAAACCGCCGCCAAGCCGTGCATAAGGGAGGGAGCTATCCGCCACCCAAGCCATTGCGACCGGGTGCGGGACGGGCCGGGTCCGCCGGCCGCCGCCCGCAACCGCGCCGCCCGAACAGCCGAAGGGGGACAACATGGCCGACCTCAATCGCGGCACCCGGCCACTCTCGCCGCATCTCCAGGTCTATCGCCTGCCCTGGGCAGCCGTGACCTCGATCCTCAACCGCGCCACCGGACAGGCGATGATGGCGGGCATCGTGCTCGTGATCGCCTGGCTGGCGGCGGCCGCGCTGTCGGAGGACTGCTTCAAGACCATCGACTGGCTGGTGACCAGCTGGCTGGGCTGGCTGGTGCTGCTGGGTGCGGTCTGGGCGGTCTGGTTCCACTTCCTCGCCGGCTTGCGGCATTTCTGGTACGATTCGCTGCGCGGCCTCGAGATCGCGCAGGCGCGGGCGTCGTCGAAGGCGATCGTGGCGGGTTCGATCCTGCTGACGGTGCTGACGCTGATCGTCGGCATCGCGATCTGAGGAGGGTCACCCATGCGCTTCATCACCCCCTACAAATCCGCGGTCGGCCTGGGCGCCGGCCATACCGGCACCGGCGACCACTGGAAGATGCTGGTCTCCAGCGCGGTGCTGGCGGTCCTGACGCCGCTGTTCGTATTCACCGTGCTGTGCGGCATCGTCGGCGCCGACAGCCGCGCCGAGGCCGTGGCCTTCTTCGGGCGGCCGTTCCCGGCGGCGCTGACCGGGCTCTACCTGACCGTGGGCCTGCTGCACTGGGTCCGCGGCACCCGCATGATGATCGACGATTACGTCCACAGCGGCCTGCGCCACTGGCTGGCGATCCTGGCGGCGCTGATCGGCTGGGTGCTGATCGCGGTCACGCTCTGGTCGCTGGTGCGGCTGAGCGGCGCCGCCGCCATTCTTTGAGGGACACCATGACTGCCTATCCTTACGAAACGCATGATTACGACGTCGTGGTGGTCGGTGCCGGCGGCGCGGGCCTGCGCGCCACGCTGGGCATGGCCGAGCAGGGGCTGCGCACCGCCTGCGTGACCAAGGTGTTCCCCACCCGCAGCCATACCGTCGCGGCGCAGGGCGGCATCGCCGCCAGCCTGGCCAATATGGGCCCCGACAACTGGCAATGGCACATGTACGACACCGTGAAGGGGTCGGACTGGCTGGGCGATGCCGACGCGATGGAATACATGGTCCGCGCCGCCCCGGCCGCGGTCTACGAGCTGGAGCATTACGGCGTCCCGTTCAGCCGCACCGAGGAGGGCAAGATCTATCAGCGCCCCTTCGGCGGCCATACCACCGAATTCGGCGAGGGCCCGCCGGTGCAGCGCACCTGCGCCGCCGCCGACCGCACCGGCCACGCCATCCTGCACACGCTCTATGGCCGGTCGCTGAAGGAAAAGGCCGAGTTCTTCATCGAATATTTCGCCATCGACCTGATCATCACCGACGGCGCCTGCACCGGCGTGGTGTGCTGGAAGCTCGATGACGGCACCATGCATGTCTTCAACGCCAAGATGGTGGTGCTGGCGACCGGCGGCTATGGCCGCGCCTATTTCAGCTGCACCTCGGCCCATACCTGCACCGGCGACGGCGGCGGCATGGCGGCCCGTGCCGGCCTGCCGCTGCAGGACATGGAATTCGTGCAGTTCCACCCGACCGGCATCTACGGCTCCGGCTGCCTGATCACCGAGGGCGCGCGCGGCGAGGGCGGCTATCTGACCAATTCCGAGGGCGAGCGGTTCATGGAGCGCTATGCGCCCCAGTACAAGGACCTGGCCTCGCGCGACGTGGTGTCGCGCTGCATGACGCTGGAGATCCGCGAGGGCCGCGGCGTCGGCGCGCACAAGGACCACATCTTCCTGCACCTGTCGCATCTCGACCCGGCGACGCTGCACGAGCGGCTGCCCGGCATCTCGGAATCGGCGCGCATCTTTGCCGGCGTCGATGTGACGCGCGAGCCGATCCCGGTGCTGCCCACCGTGCATTACAACATGGGCGGCATTCCCACGAACTACTGGGGCGAGGTGCTGGCGCCGACCCCGGACGAGCCGGACCGGGTGTTCCCCGGCCTGATGGCGGTGGGCGAGGCCGGCTGCGCCTCCGTCCATGGTGCCAACCGGCTGGGCTCGAACAGCCTGATCGACCTGGTGGTGTTCGGCCGCGCTGCGGCGATTCGCGCCGGCGAGGTCATCGACCGCAAGGCCGCGGTGCCGCCGACCAACAAGCCCGAGGTCGAGAAGGCGCTGGCGCGCTTTGACGGGCTGCGCCATGCCAGCGGCGCCATGCCCACGGCCGAGCTGCGCGACCAGATGCAGCGCACCATGCAGGCCGACGCGGCGGTGTTCCGCACCGACAAGTCGCTGGAGGAAGGCGTGCGCAACATGACGGCGGTGGCCGCGCGGCTGGACGACCTGCACGTCACCGACCGCAGCCTGATCTGGAACACCGACCTGATGGAGACGCTGGAGCTGACCAACCTGATGCCGAACGCGCTGGCCACCATCCACGCCGCCGAGGCCCGCAAGGAAAGCCGCGGCGCCCATGCCCACGAGGACTGGCCCGAGCGGGATGACGCCAATTGGCGCAAGCATTCGCTGGCATGGGTGGACGGAAACGCGGTTCGGTTGGATTATCGTCCCGTCCATGTCGACCCGCCGACGCCCCTGGCCGAGGGCGGCATCGACCCCGCCAAGATCCTGCCGAAGAAAAGGGTTTACTGACATGCGCCTCCTACTGCCCCTGACGCTGGCCAGCCTGACGCTTGCCGGTTGCGTCTACGGCCCGGCCCCGGCGCCCGCGCCGCAGCCGCTGCCGGTGCCGCCCATCACCGAGCAGGTGACGCCCGCCATGCGCGCCGCCGCCCAGCAGGTGGTCAGCCGCGAGATGGCCAAGCGCCTGCCCGGCGTGAACGTCGCCCCCTATACCAACTGCGTGATGCAGAACGCCAATCTGGCCGAGGTCACCGATCTCGCCTCGATGTCGGCGGGCGACAATGCGCGCGCGGCCGGGGCGGTGGCCTCGATCGTGCAGCGTCCGGCGACGACGCAATGCATCGCCGCCGTGGCGCGCACCGCCTGAGCATGCGCGCCGGGGACCGGATAGGGCGCCTGCGCCCGGCCGCCTTCGCCGCCGCCCTTGCCGGGCTGGCGGCGCTGGCGGGCTGCGCGCAGCCGCCGGTCCCCGTCGAGCAGGCCGAGCAGATCTGCGCCAGCGAGGTCCGCACCCATGCGATGCGGGCCCAGCCGCGCCTGTCGATGGGCGTGGGCATCGGCGGCAGCGGCCGGGTCAATCCCCATGCCGGCCTGTCGGTCTCCATGTCGCCCGAGCGCGTGCCGGCCGCCGATACCGCCGAGGCCTTCAACCGCTGCGTGATGCAGCGCTCGGGCCAGATGCCGCGCTATCCGCTGGCCGGCTATCCGGACATGCGGGGCTGAACCGCGATGATCCGCGCGCATCTGGCCACCTTCCCGCCCCGCAGGCGCCTGTTGCGCCGGGTGGCGGCCGCGATCCTGCCGCAGGTAGACCGGTTGTTCGTGGTGCTGAACGGCTATGAATCGGTGCCCGGCTTCCTGCGCCGCGAGGCCCGGGTGACCGCGGTGATCCCCGATCGCGACGTGAAGGATGCCGGCAAGTTCTGGTTTCCGCCGGCGCCTGAGGACATCGTGTTCACCATCGACGACGATATCGGCTATCCGCCCGATTACGTCGCCCGCAGCCTGGCCCTGATCGAGCCGATGGGCTTCGACGGCCATGTCTATGGCTATCAGGGCAATGCCTACGCCCCGCGCGAGGGCGACGGCCGCCGCGTCTGGCACAATTTCCTGTTCCACCAGCCGGTCGAGGACGTGCGCGGCGCATCCCTGATCGGCACCGGCACCCTGATCGCACGCGGCGATGCCATCCCGCCGCTGGCCGAGGTCGAGCCGCTGGCCGGCACCGTCGACTTTGCCTATGGCAGCTGGCTGCACCGGCACGGCATCCTGCCCTGGGTGCTGCCGCGGGCCGAGACATGGCTGGCCAACATCCTGCCGCACCGGCTGCGCGCCTCCTCGCTTTTCGTGACCGTGCATCGCGCCCGGCACCCCGAACATCTCGCCGTGCTGCGGTCCTTTGCCTTCGGCAGGCCGCATGCGAACATCCGTTACGCCGACTTCCACGCGCAAGCGTTCTGAGCCTAGGAGACAGTCCCATGGTCGAATTCACCCTTCCCAAGAACAGCCGGATCACGGTCGGCAAGACCTGGCCCAAGCCGGAAGGCGCCACGAACGTGCGCAAGTTCAAGATCTATCGCTGGGACCCCGACAGCGGCGAGAACCCGCGTCTGGACACCTATTTCGTCGATCTGGACAAATGCGGCCCGATGGTCCTGGACGCGCTGATCAAGATCAAGAACGAGATCGACCCGACCCTGTCCTTCCGCCGCTCCTGCCGCGAGGGGATCTGCGGCTCCTGCGCGATGAACATCGACGGCGGCAACCACCTGGCCTGCATCTACGGCATCGACGAGGTCGAGGGCGACGTGGCCATCTATCCGCTGCCGCACATGCCGGTGGTGCGCGACCTGATCCCCGACCTGACCCAGTTCTACGCCCAGCATGCCAGCGTGAACCCCTATCTGGAGACGCATTCCCCGACCCCGGTCAAGGAATGGCGGCAGTCGATCGAGGACCGCAAGAAGCTGGACGGCCTCTATGAATGCGTGATGTGCGCCTGCTGCTCGACCGCCTGCCCCAGCTACTGGTGGAACTCGGACAAGTATCTGGGCCCGGCGGCCCTGCTGCACGCCTATCGCTGGATCATCGATTCGCGCGACGAGGCCACGCCGGAGCGGCTGGATTACCTGGAAGACCCGTTCAAGCTCTATCGCTGCCACACGATCATGAACTGCACCAATACCTGCCCCAAGGGGCTGAACCCGGCCAAGGCCATCGCCTCGATCAAGCACATGATGGTCGATCGCGCCTCGGGCGGGCTGTAATCGGAAACCGGAACGCGGGGGCTTCGGCCCCCGAACCATTTGCGGAGGGACCATGATCCAACATGCCGGAACGCGCTTTCTGATCGTCGCGCTGCTGACATTGCTGATGGCCCTGCCGCTGTTCATGGTCGCCGCCGTGATCGGCGACCGGCTGTCTACCGCCCGCGACGCCCGCTACGGGGTCGAGCAGGAATGGGCGGGCGAGCAGCTGATCTCCGGCCCGCGCATCGTGATCCCGGTCAAGGCGACGGTGACCACGACGGAATCGGTGACGGATGTCGGCAATGCCGCCGGCGCCAGCATCGCGGCGGGGGCGGACCGCCCGGCCACGGCCGAGCGCCGCGTCACCCGGGTCGTGGATGCCGCGCCGCTGATCATCCTGCCGGAGACCTTCGACCTGACCGCCACCGCCGACAGCGAGATCCGCAGGCGCGGTGTCTTCGACGTGCCGGTCTATACCGCCGGCATCGCGTTCCAGACCCGCTTCGCGGTGCCCGACCTGTCGGGGGTGATCGCCTCGAACGAGGCCGTGCAATGGGACGATGCCCGCATCCAGCTGGATGTCACCTGGAACAAGGGCCTGCGCGGCGAGACGCTCATCACCCGCAACGGCGAGCCGCTGGTGCTGGAGCCGATGCGCAGCGACAATGGCGGCGAGGGCATCGAGGCCCGGCTGGGCGACCCGCGCGGCCCGAACGGGCTGGCGGTGGACGGCAACCTGTCGCTGCGCGGCTCGGCCGTGCTGCGGGTGGCGCCGGTGGGGCGGATCAGCCGCATCGCCATGGACGGCAACTGGCCCGATCCGGGCTTTGCCGGGGTGCTGCCCGACGCCTCCGAGGTCGCCGAGACCGGCTTCCGCGCCGAATGGGCGATTCCCAACCTGGCCCGCACCCTGCCCCAGCTGTCGCGCGGCGGCCTGCAGGACAGCTATCAGCTGCAGGAGATCAGCGGCGACTATCCCGCCGTGCGCTTCCTGCGCCAGAACGATTTCTACCAGCAGGCGTTCCGCGCCACGCGCTATGCGATCCTGATGATCGCCCTGACCTTCCTGACCGTGTTCCTGGTCGAGAACCGAGAGAGCCGCCCGGCGCATCCGGTGCAATATATCCTGATCGGGCTGGCGCAGTCGCTGTTCGTGCTGCTGATGGTCGCCTATGCCGAGCATTTCGGCTTTGGCCCAGCCTTCCTCGGCGCCTCGGCGGCGACCATCGCGCTGCTGACCCTGTTCGGGGCCACGGCGCTGCGCATGGGGCGGCGGACATGGGTGATGAGCGCGCTGCTGATCGCGCTCTATGCGGTGCTGTGGCTGATCCTGCAAAGCGTCGATTACGCGCTGCTGGCCGGGGCGACGCTGGCCTTCATCGCGCTGGCGGCCACGATGATCATGACCCGCAACGAGAACTGGTACTGCCCGGCCCGGCCGGCGGCCCCTTCCCCGGCACCGATTGCGCCGGCTGAGACGGAACGCCGCAACTGACGCTGCGTTGCGGCACTGGTCATGCCGGTGCCGCGACCTTATCTATCGGGGCGAGGGGGAGGACAGAGTCCGTCTTGCACAGGAGGCCGCCATGGCCCGCCAGATCCCGAACCGCAACGCCCAGAAACCCACGCCGCAAGAGGCGGCGGATGCCGTGATCGCCCAGATGTACGGCTATTTCGACGCCGAGGCCCCGCGCCCGCAGCCGGTGCTGAACGACTATCAGCCGCCGCTGGCCGCCTGAGGCGAAACCGGCCGCCGCGCCC
>JBEBVF010000136.1:0-7425 GCA_040392885.1 Paracoccus sp. (in: a-proteobacteria)
TGTAGTTCGCCTGGTTCAGGATGGTGTCCAGCGCCAGGGCGGTCTTGCCGGTCTGACGGTCGCCGATGATCAACTCGCGCTGGCCGCGGCCGATCGGGATCATGGCGTCGACGGACTTCATGCCGGTGGCCATCGGCTCGTGCACCGACTTGCGCGGCATGATGCCCGGGGCCTTCACGTCGGCGCGGCGGCGCTCGGTGGTCTCGATCGGGCCCTTGCCGTCGATCGGGTTGCCCAGCGCGTCGACGACGCGGCCCAGCAGGGCCTTGCCCACCGGCACGTCCACGATGGTGCGGGTGCGCTTGACGGTGTCGCCTTCCTTGATCTCGCGGTCGTCGCCGAAGATCACGATACCGACGTTGTCGGTCTCGAGGTTCAGCACCATGCCCCGGACGCCGCCGGGGAATTCCACCATCTCGCCGGCCTCGACCGTATCCAGGCCATAGACGCGGGCGATACCGTCACCGACGGACAGCACCTGTCCAACCTCGGCGACCTCGGCGTCCTTGCCGAAGTTCCTGATCTGATCCTTGAGGATCGCCGAAATTTCGGCTGCCTGGATTCCCATTATCCGACCTCTTTCATGGCATTCTGCAGGGCGCTCAGGCGCGATTTGATCGACGAATCGATCATCGACGAGCCGAGCTTGACGATCATGCCGCCGATGAGGGCCTCATCGACGCGCGTATTCAGTTTGACGATCTTGCCCGATTTCTCGGCCAGGGTGGCGCGCAGACGCTCGGTCTGCTGCTCGGACAGCGGCTGGGCGCTGACCACCTCGGCGGTGACCTCGCCACGGGCCTCGGCGATCAGCGCGCGCAGGCGGGCGATCAGCTGCGGCAGCGTGAACAGGCGCCGGTTCTGGCCCATCAGCGCCAGCGCATTGGCCAGCGCGGCGGGCAGGCCCAGCTTGTCCGCCAGCGCGGAAACGGCGCGGGTCTGCTCGCTGCGGCCGAGAATCGGCGAGGCGATCACGCCGCGCAGCTCGGGGCTGACATCCAGCGCCTGGGCCAGCGCATCGACGCCCTCGGCCAAGGCGTCGATGCCCTTCTCCTCCCTCGCGATGTCGAACACGGCCTGCGCATAGCGCCCCGCGATATTGGCGGAAATCGAAGCGGATTGTGCCACGGTCATCCTTCCGGTTTGCGCGCGGCCCCGCCATCCGGCTGTCGTGGCTGATGCCGACAGTCTGACGAAAGGGCCTTGCTTCGCCTATGCTCACGTCGGTGTGACAGAGCGAAATCTGCCGCGTCTCTAGCAGGCCCGGCCCGATGCCGCAACCGTGTTTGCGCACGCATTTCGCCCTCCGGCCGCTGCATTGCAGCGCGTCGGCGACAGTGCCCCGTCCGGTCGCCGCGAGGCGCGCCGGACGGGGCGAATCGCCCGCCGGCCTCAGATCTCCAGTTCGATCAGATAGGGGCCGGGCTGGTCGAAACTGGCCTTCAGCAGCGCCGCCAGTTCCTCCAGATTGCGGGCCTTGGCGCCCTCGACGCCAAAGCCGCGGGCCAGCGCCACCCAGTCCAGATCCGGGTTGCCCAGATCCAGCATCGACATGGCGGTGGGGCCGGGATTGGCGCCGACGCCGGCATATTCGCCCAGCAGGATCGCATAGCGGCGGTTCGACAGCACCACGGTGGTGACGTTCAGCCCCTCGCGCGCCTGCGTCCACAGCGCCTGCAGCGAGTAGAGCCCCGAGCCGTCGGCCTGCAGGCTGACCACCCGCCGGTCCGGGCCGGCGGCCACGGCGGCGCCGGTGGAGAGCGGGAAGCCGTCGCCGATGGCGCCCCCGGTCAGCGCGATCCACTCATGCGGGGCGGCGCCGTCGTAATGGGGATGGCTGCCGCCGCCGAAGCTGACGGTCTCGTCGCAGACGACGCCGTTCTCGGGCAGCAGATTCGCCACCACCGCCGCCAGCCCCTCGGCCGTCGGCGCGCCCTTGGGCAGCGGCGGCAGCGCCGGCGGCTGCGCCGGCACCGCCGGTTCGGCGCCCAGCGCCGCGGCCAGCGCCCGCAGCGCCTCGACCCCGGACTGCTCGGGCCGCGACAGCACCATCAGGTCGGCATCGTCGGGATACTGGCAGGAGGGCAGGTTCGGATAGGCGAAGAAGCCCACCGGCGGCGTCGCGCCGACCAGGACGATGCGGTCATAGCCGGCCAGCGCCGCCACCGCGTCGGCAGTCTTGGAGGGCACGCGCGGCATCGGGAGGCGGCCGCGGCCGCGCTGCATGTGCCCGGTCAGGAACTGGGCCATGTAATCGGCGCCGATGGCATCGGCGATGCCCTTGGCCAGCGCCGGCCCCTCGCCCAGCAGCGCATCGCCGGCCAGCAGCAGCAGCGCCTTGCGCCCCTGCGGCGCCGGGCCGCGCAGCGCATTGGCCGCGGCCTCGACCAGCGCCGGGTCGGCCGGCTGGGCGGCCGGCACCGGCAGCGCCTCGGCCACCGCGCCACCCTCGCCCCAGGAACTGTCCGCCGGCAGCACCAGCGTCGCCACCTGACCGGGATGGGTCTTGGCGGCGCGCACCGCCTCGGCGGCGTCGCGGCCGACATGGCCCGGCGTCATCGTCGTGCGCACCCAGCCCGAGACGGCGCGGGCGATGCCCTCGGTATCGGCGGTCAGCGGCGCGTCCAGCGGGCGGTGATAGGTCGCCTGGTCGCCGACGATATTGACCACCGCCGAGCGCCCGCGCCGGGCATTGTGCAGGTTCGAGAAACCGTTGGCGAGGCCCGGACCGCAATGCAGCAGCGTGCAGGCGGGCTTGCCGCCGATGCGGTTGTAGCCGTCGGCCATGCCGGTGACCACGGTCTCGTGCAGGCCGAGGATGCAGCGCATGCCGGGAATGCGGTCAAGCGCCGCGACGAAATGCATCTCGGAGGTGCCGGGATTGGCAAAGCAGACTTCAACCCCGCTCTCGAGCAGGGTGTGAACAAGGGATTCGGCCCCGTTCAGCGGCGCGGTCATCGGATTTCCTCCAGGATTTCAGCCAGTTTGTCGATCAGGATATCGGCATGCTCGCGCCCGAAGGGCAGCGGCGGGCGGATCTTCAGCACATTGCCGGCCGGGCCGGAGGCGCTGATCAGCACCCCCTTCTGCCGCAGGCCGTTGACCACCTCGGCGGCCAGGCGGCCGTCGGGGGCGCCGGTTTCCGGGTCCAGCAGGTCGACGCCGGCATAGAGGCCGGCGGCCCGCACCGGGCCCAGGCGCTCGTCGCCATCGACCAGCCCCGCCAGCCCCTCGGCCAGATAGGCGCCGGTCGAGGCCGAATTCTCGACCAGACCTTCGTCGCGCAGCACATCGAGCACGGCGAGGCCCACGGCCGCGCTGACCGGATTGCCGCCGAAGGTGTTGAAATAGCGCACCGACTTGCCGAAGGCGGTGACCAGCTCGGACCGCGCCATCAGCCCGGCCATCGGGTGGCCGTTGCCCATCGGCTTGCCCATGGTGGCGATGTCCGGCACCACGCCATGGCGGTCAAAGCCCCACATGCTGCCGCAGCGGCCAAAGCCCGGCTGCACCTCGTCGGCGATGAAGATGCCGCCGGCCTCGCGGATCGCGGCGACCGCGGGCGCCAGGAAGCCCTCCGGGTCGGGGAAGATGCCGTCCGAGGCGAAGATGGTATCGACCAGCAGCGCCGCCGGCCGCACGCCCTGCGCCTGCATCTCGGCCAGGACGGCGCGCACGCCATCGGCAAAGCGGCCGCCGGGATCGGCGCCATAGGGATCGGGCGCCTTGACCAGCCAGACATCCGGCCCCGTCGGCACGCCACCGCCCAGCGAGGGCGACATGCCGACCAGCAGGTCGGTGACCCCGTGATAGGCGCATTCGGTGATGATGATGCCGGTGCCGCCCGTCGCCGCGCGGGCGATGCGGATGGCGAGGTCGTTGGCCTCCGAGCCGGTACAGGTCAGCATGACATTCTGCAGCCCGTCCGGGGCGGTTTCCAGCAGGCGCTCGGCATAATCCACCACCAGCGGGTGCAGGTAGCGGGTATGGGTGTTCAGGATCGCCGCCTGTTTCGCCAGCGCCTCGACCACGCGCGGGTGGCAATGGCCGACGCAGGCGACATTGTTGTAGGCATCCAGATAGCGGTTGCCCTGCGCATCCCACATCCACACGCCCTCGGCGCGCACCGGATGCAGCGGCCGGGCATAGAACAGCCGATAGGCCGCGCCCAGCGCCGCCTCGCGGCGGGCGATCAGGTCGCGGTCGGCCTCGGGCAGCGCATTGGCCTTGGACGGGTCATAGGCATTGTGCATCTGCCCGACGGCGCGGGGCGCATCGCTGGGGGCGGTCATGGTTCAGTCCTCCTGGTTCTCGCAAGCGCGGCGCAGATAGGCGGCCGCCTCGGCCTCGGGCAGGCGCGCCAGCCGCGCCAGACCGGCTGCCGCGCGCGGCATGTTGCGCAGCAGGTAATCACGGTTTTCGGGCCGGATCGAGGCCAGCCAGTGCGAGGTCGCCACCGTCGCCGCCATCCTCGTGCGGATCAGGCCGGGCAGCACCGCGAATTCCTCCGCCGTCAGCGGATAGACGGCGTGATAGGCCGCCAGCACCTCGCCGGCCGCGGCCAGCGGATGCGCGCCCTCGGTCGGCTGATAGGACAGCGCCACGCCGAGTTCGTTGACCAGCGGCGCCGCCACCATGTCGCCGAAATCGATGATGCCGACCAGCCGGTCCTCCTCCCCCTCCTCCATCAGGATATTGTGGGGATTCATGTCGTTATGGATTACCTGCCGGCGCAGCCGGGCGGCGCGCGGCCCCCAGTCGGCGGCATGGGCCTCCAGCACCTCCGAGGTCAGGCGGCGCAGCTCCGGGTCGGTGACATGTTCCAGCCGGTCGCGCAGCTCATGCGCGCGCGACAGGTCCCAGACCAGGTCGTGATCCTGGCCGGGATGGCTGAAATCCTTCAGCGCCTTGTCCAGCCGCGCCATGATCCGGCCCAGCGCCGCGCGCGAGGCCGGGCCCGGCGGGCGCGAGGCCGCGGGCACTCCCTCCATCCAGCTCACCACCCGCACCATGCGCGCATGGCCGTCAGGGGTCTCGGCCGCCGGCAGCAGATGCCAGGGCCGGCCGGCCAGCGTCGGGCGCACGCGCGGCACCGGCAGGCCGGGATCGGTGGCGACGACATGGATCAGCGCCTCAGCCTGGAAGGCGCCGACCGAGGGGTCCTCCTCCGGATGCGAGATCTTCAGCACCCATTGACTGCCATCCGCCTCGTCGAGGCGGAAATTGGTGTCGCGCTCGCCGGTCAGGCGCTTCAGCGCGCCGCTCAGACCCCAGAGCCGCCCCAGTTCCGCCGCCCGCGCGTCGGACCACAGGCTCATGCGCCGAACCCGGTCAGGAAGGCGTCGAGGCAGTCGCCGATCACCTCGATCGCATAGCCGCCCTCCTGCACGATCACCACCGGCAGGCCGGCGGCCTTGATCCGCTCGCCCACGGCGGCAAAGCCGGGGGTGGTGACCGAGAGCGCGGTCAGCGGGTCGGCGGCATGGGCGTCATAGCCCAGCGACAGCACCAGCGCCTCGGCGCCGAAGGCCTTGATCCGCGCCAGCGCATCGTCCACCGCGGCTAGGAACGGCGCGTCGCCCGAGCCGACCGGCAGCGGCAGGTTGACGTTGAATCCCTCGCCCCTGCCCGAGCCGGTCTCGTGATCGAAACCGATGAACCAGGGGTAATATTCGCGCGGATCGACATGGACCGAGATGGTCAGCACGTCGTCGCGGCGATAGAACACCTCCTGGGTGCCGTCGCCGTGATGGGCGTCCACGTCCAGCGTCGCCACCTTGCCGAACCGCTCGCGCAGCACCTCGACGGCGATGGCGGCGTTGTTCAGATAGCAGAATCCCCGCGCCTGGTCGATGCGGCAATGGTGCCCCGAGGGCCGGCACAGCGCATAGGCCGCGGCCTCACCCGCGGCCACCGCCCCGGCCGCAGCCGCCGCCGTCGCCGCCGAGCGGAAGGCCGAGACATGCGTGTTCGGCCCGATGGCGACGGCGCCGTCGCCCATGTAATAGCCGGCTTCGCCGATGATGTTGGTGGTCGGGCAATCCGGCCGCGCGTCCCGATCCGGCGCGCCGTTCCAATAGGGCGAGATATTGGGGAACACCTCGGCGGCGGCATTGGGCAGCTTCACCCAGCGGGCATGCGCGGTCTCGAGAAAGTTCAGATAACGCTCGGTATGCACGCGCGCGGCGGCGGCGCGGCCGTCGATCTCGCTCGCCTCCGGGGCGATGTCGTGGCGGGCCAGTGCCGCCAGCAGCCGGGCGGTGCGCTCGGGCACGTCGGTCGGCGCCGCCAGCACGCCGGCGCGCATGAACACCTTGGGATCGTGAAGGGCTTGTTCGGGATGATAGAATGCACGCATGGGAAACCTACAGGGCCGGTGTGGCGGTAGAACGGGCCGCCTCGGCGACCGCATCGGGAACCGCGGCGCGCGGGTCCCAGTCGGAGCCCGGAATAGCCGCGATCAGACGTTGCGTATAGGGGTGCTGGGGATTGTCGATGACCTGCTCGGGCGGGCCCTCCTCGACGATCTCGCCCTTCAGCATCACCGCGATGCGGTCGCAGACCTGCGCCGCGACCCGCAGGTCGTGGGTGATGAAGATGATGGCGAGGTTCAGCTTCTGCTGCAATTCGCGCAGCAGGGCCAGCACCTGCGCCTGCACCGACACGTCGAGCGCCGAGACCGACTCGTCGGCCACGATCAGCTCGGGGTCCAGCATCAGCGCGCGGGCGATGCCGACCCGCTGGCGCTGGCCGCCCGAGAACTCGCCCGGATAGCGGTCATAGGCCGAGGGGTCGAGGCCGACCAGCGCCAGCAGCTCGCGCGCCCGCTTTTCGGCCTCGCGCCGCGGGGTGCCGTTGGCCACCGGCCCGTCGGTCAGGATGCGGCCGATGGTCTGGCGCGGGTTGAGGCTGGCAAAGGGGTCCTGGAAGATCATCTGCAGATGCCGGCGCCGCGGCCGGAAGGCGGCCGGCGACAGCGGCACGATGTCTTCGCCCTGAAAGCGCACCTCGCCGCCATCCACGTCCAGCAGCTTGACGATGCAGCGGCCCAGCGTGGACTTGCCCGAGCCGGATTCGCCCACCACGCCCAGGGTCTCGCCCCGGCGCAGGTCGAAGCTGATGTCCTTGACCGCATGCACCACGCGGCCCTTGGACAGCAGCCCGCCGCCCGAGCGATAGGTCTTGTTGAGGTTGCGCACCGACAGGATCGGCTCGGCCTGGGCCACGGCGTCGCGCCCGGCCTCGCTGCCGTCGCGATGCGGCACGGCGGCGATCAGCCGCTGGGTATAGGGGTGCTGCGGCGCGTTCAGCACCACCTCGGCCGGCCCCTGCTCGACCACCTTGCCGTGCTGCATGACCACCACGCGGTCGGCGATCTCGGCCACCACGCCGAAGTCATGGGTGATGAACATCACCCCCATGCCC
>JBEBVF010000137.1:0-7395 GCA_040392885.1 Paracoccus sp. (in: a-proteobacteria)
AAGCCCGTCAGGCCAGTTCCAGCGCCAGCGCGATGCCCTGGCCACCGCCGATGCACATGGTGACGAGGGCCTTCTTGCCGCCGATGCGCTGCAACTCGTAGATGGCCTTCACGGTCAGGATGGCGCCGGTGGCGCCGACCGGGTGGCCGAGCGCGATGGCGCCGCCATTCGGGTTCACCCTGGCCGGGTCGAAGCCGAGCTGGCGGCTGACCGCGATGGCCTGGGCGGCGAAGGCCTCGTTCGACTCGATCACGTCGAAATCGCCGACCGACAGCCCGGTCTTTTCCAGCAGCTTCTGCACCGCCGGCACCGGGCCAAAGCCCATCACCTCGGGGCGCACGCCGGCGATGGCATAGCCCAGCAGGCGGGCGACCGGCTTGGCGCCGGCGGCCGCGGCCGCATCGGCGCGCGCCAGCACCAGCGCGGCGGCGCCGTCATTGATGCCCGAGGCGTTGCCGGCGGTGACGGTGCCGTCCTTCTTGAACACGGTCTTCAGCCCGGCCAGCTTTTCCAGGGTGGTCGCACGCGGATGCTCGTCGGTGTCGAACAGCTCCGGCCCCTTGCGGCCCTTGACCTCGACCGGGACGATCTGGCTCTTGAAATGGCCGGCCTCGATAGCGGCGGCGGCGCGGTTCTGGCTCTCCAGCGCGAAGGCGTCCTGGTCCTCGCGGGTGATGGAATCCTCGGCGGCGACGTTCTCGGCGGTGATGCCCATATGGCCGGTGCCCATCGGGCAGGTCAGCGCGCCGACCATCATGTCCAGCGCCTGGGTGTCGCCCATCTTGGCGCCGAAGCGCATGGCGGGCAGCGCATAGGGGCCGCGCGACATCGACTCGGCGCCGCCGGCGATGGCGAAATCGGCATCGCCCAGCATCAGCATCTGCGCCGCCGAGACGATGGCCTGCGCACCCGAACCGCAGAGCCGGTTCACGTTCATCGCCGTGGCGCTGTTCGGGATGCCGGCATTCAGCATCGCCACGCGGCCCAGATACATGTCGCGCGGCTCGGTGTTGATGACATGGCCGAAGACGACGGTGCCGATCTTGCCGGCGTCGATGCCGGCACGCTCGATGGCGGCCTTGGTGACCGTGGTGGCAAGGTCGATCGGCCGCACCGCCGCCAGGCTGCCGCCGAAGCCGCCGATCGCGGTCCGCGCGCCCGACAGGAAGACGATTTCGTTATCCGACATGAGATCCCCCTTGGATGAAGTCCCGCCAAGTCTATCGCCGGCTTTTGCCTAGCGAAAGCGGCTTGCGCGCTTTGGCGTTCCCTCTGCCCCGTTTTTCCCATAAAGTGGGCGCAAAAGAAGAACGAGAGGCAGCATGAACAGGTATCTCAAACTGGCCGTGATCGGGCTGGTCGCCTCCTGCGGTGCCGGCGGAAAGGCGACGGCGCCGCGCAATCTGGACAATGCCTGCGCGCTGGCGGCCGAACGCCCGGCCTATTTCCGCGCCATGCAGCAGACCGAGCGCCGCTGGGGCGTGCCGGTGCATGTGCAGATGGCGACGATCCATCAGGAATCCAAATTCATCAGCGATGCCCGCACCCCGCACCAATTCGTGCTGGGCATCATCCCGGTCGGGCGGCAAAGCTCGGCCTATGGCTACAGCCAGGCGCTGGACAGCACCTGGGAGGATTACCAGCGCGAGACCGGCCACCGCCGCGCGCGCCGCGACAACATCAAGGACGCCACCGATTTCATGGGCTGGTACATGAACGGCAGCGCCGCCCGGCTGGGCATCTCCAAGCAGGACGCCGCCTCGCAATATCTGGCCTATCACGAGGGGCGCGGCGGCTTTGCCCGCGGCAGCCACCGCCAGAAGGCCTGGCTGATGCAGGTGGCGGCGAATGTCGGCAACCGCTCGGAAGCCTATCGCCAGCAGCTGATCGCCTGCGGCCGCGGCCGCTAGGCAAGGGGGGCGGCACGGGCGCCGCCGCCCGGCGCTTCAGGCGGCGCGCAGCTTCAGCGCCGGGCTGCCGCCCTGGTCGCGATTCTCGCGGATCGGCAGGTGGATCAGCGCCGAGAAGGCGCCGACGCCCACCCCCACCCACCAGACGGCGTTGTAGTTGTGGAAGCGGTCGTAGAACACGCCGCCCAGCCACACGCCCAGCGCCGAGCCGAGCTGGTGCGACAGGAAGATGATGCCGTAGAGGGTGCCCATATAGCGCAGCCCGTAGATATGCGCGATCAGCCCCGAGGTCAGCGGCACCGTCGCCAGCCATAGCGCCCCCATGCCCAGCGAGAACAGGATCACCGTCGCCGGGGTCATCGGCACCAGGATGAACACGGCCGCGAACAGCGTGCGCAGGGTATAGATGCCGGCGAGCAGGTATTTCTTGGGGAAACGCTTGCCCAGCCAGCCGGCCAGGATCGAGCCGGCGATATTGGCGAAGCCGATCAGCCCCACCGCCCAGGCACCCAGCGCCGAGGTGGTCGATATGCCCAGCGAGGCCAGCACCCCGTCGGCGCCGATCGGGCCGCACATCTCGGTCACCATGGCCGGGAAATGCGCGGTGATGAAGGAAAGCTGGTAGCCGCAGGAAAAGAAGCCGGCAAAGATCATCATGTAGGACGGGTCGCGCATCGCCCGCGACAGCACGGTGCCCAGGCTCTCCTCCAGCTCGGCGCGGGTGGCCGGCTTGGGGCCGCCGCGCAGCAGCGGCAGGAACAGCAGGCACAGCATGATGATGGCGGCAAAGATGAAGAACACATGCTGCCAGGCCATGAAGTTCATCAGATATTGCGCCAGCGGCGCCCCGATCACCTGCCCGCCCGAGCCGGCGGCGGTGGCGACGCCCAGCGCCAGGCTGCGGTTCTCGTCGCTGGCGGCGCGGCCGACCACGGCAAGGATCACGCCGAAGCCGGTACCGGCGATGCCGAAGCCGACGATGGCCTGCGCCAGGTTCATCGTCGCCGGGGTGGCGACGATGCCGGTCAGCACCAGCCCCGCCGCATAGGCCAGGATGCCGAGGATGATCGCCCGGCGGTCGCCGAACCGCTCGGCCAGGGCGCCGAACAGCGGCTGGCCGAGGCCCCAGGTCAGGTTCTGGACGGCGATGGCGATGCTGAATTCCTGGCGCGGCCAGCCGAAGGTGTCGGAAACCGGGATCTGGAACACGCCATAGCTGGCCCGCAGCGCAAAGTTCAGCAGCAGGATCAGGCAACCCCCGATCAGGACGGGGGTGAACAGGCGCTTGTCGATCATGGGGTTCCTCCGGCGGGTCCGGCGATCATGCGCAAATCACACCGCGGCACAAGGTCGCGAGGCGCAAGGCACCGCTGCAAGCCGCGCATGGCTGGCCTGCATCCGGGGAGGGAGAGGGAAGATCCGCTCAGGCGTGGTGCAGAACCAGCGGCCGGCCCTGATGGCTGCCGACGCTGACCGGCGCATCATAGAGATGCGACAGCACCGGCTCGGTCAGCACCGCCTCGACCGGGCCCTCGGCGACCACGCGGCCATCCTTCAGCGCCACCACATGGTCGGCCCAGGCGGCAGCATAGTTGATCTCGTGCACCACGGCGACGACCGAGCGGCCCTCCTCGCGCACCAGCGCCGCCAGCCGCGACATCAGCGCGCGGGCATGGGCCATGTCGAGATTGTTCAGCGGCTCGTCCAGCAGCAGCCAGTCGGCCTCCTGCGCGAAGGTCATCGCCAGATAGGCGCGCTGCGCCTGGCCGCCGGACACCTCGTCGAGGAAGCGGTCCTTCAGCGGGCCGAGGTCGAAGGCGCCCAGCGCCCGGTCGACCACGGCCTGGTCGCCCTGCCCGGGCCGGCCGCGATGATGCGGCCAGCGGCCGAAGCCGACCAGTTCGCACAGGCGCAGGCGGCTGGAAATCCGGGTCTGCTGGCCCAGCACCGCCATTTTCAGCGCCAACTGCTCGGTCGGGGTGGTGGCCAGGTCCAGCCCGTCGATGCTGATGGTGCCGGTCTGCAGCGGCTCCAGCCGGCCGACCAGGCGCAGCAGCGTCGACTTGCCGGCGCCGTTGGGGCCGATCAGCGCGGTCAGCTTGCCCTCCGGTAGATCGGCGGAGATGTCGGTCAGGATCGGCGCCCCGCCGATGGCGTAGGAAACACCCGCGATGCGAATCATCGGATCTGCCCTTTCAGCAACAGGGACAGGAAGAACAACCCACCCAAAAAGTCAACTACTACGGAGAGGGTGGCGGTCTGGCCCAGGGCACGCTCGAACAGGGTCTGGCCGCCAACCAGGATCACCGCGGCGATCAGCGCCGCCACCGGCAGCAACTGCGCATGGCGGGCGCTGCGGGCCAGCCCATGCGCCAGGCCCGCCACGACAAGGCCGAAAAACGTCACCGGCCCCACCATGGCGGTCGAGACCGCGACCAGCACCGCGATCAGCGCCAGCGTCGCCAGCACCAGCCGGTCATAATGCAGTCCCAGCGAGACTGCGACATCACGCCCCAGCGCCATCACGTCGAGGCGCGGCGCCAGCCACAGCGCCGCCGCGATCGCCAGTACCGTGGCGCCGACCCCGAAGGGCAGCAGCCCGGCATCGATGCGCGAGAAACTGGCCACGGTGGCGGATTGCACCACGGCAAAGGAATTCGGGTCCAGCAGCCGCGCCACCAGCCCGGCGGCCGAGCGGAACAGCACCCCCAGGATCACCCCGGTCAGGATCATGCGGGGGATGTCGCGCTTGCCCTTGCCCAGCAGGGTGCCGAACAGCAGCATGGCGAAAACCGCCATCACCACGACTTCCATGACGAATTTCTCGCCCTTGCCGATGCCGGCAAAGCCCGAGATGCCCAGCACCGCCACCAGCACCGTCTGCAGCAGCATGTAGAGCCAGTCGAAGCCCATGATCGAGGGCGTCAGCACCCGGTTGGCCGAGACCGTCTGGAACAGCATGGTCGAGACCGCGATCGCCGCCGCCACGGTCAGCAGCCCGACCAGCTTGACCGCCCGCAGCTTGAGGATGAAGGCGCGGTTGCCGCCGGCCGGCAGGCCCTGCCACATCCACAGCGCCGCCAGCAGCAGGACCAGCAGCGCCAGCCCGCCGATCAGGATGCGCCCCCGGCTAGGCACGGGCCGGCCTGCGATAGAGCAGCCACAGGAAGACCAGCGCGCCGACCATGCCCAGCACCGAGCCCACCGGGATCTCGTAGGGATAGACCACCAGCCGCCCGATCAGGTCGCAGGCCAGCACCAGGCAGGCGCCGCCCACCGCCACCACCGGCAGCGAGGCGCGCAGGTTGTCGCCCATGATGCGGGCGGCGATATTGGGCACCACCAGCCCGACAAAGGGAATCAGCCCGACCGTGGTCACCACCAGCGCCATGACCACCGACACCACCACCATGCCGAAGCGCATCACCGCCTTGGCGCGCAGCCCCAGGCCGGTGGCCACCGACTCGCCCAGCGACAGGATGGCGAAGCGGTCGGCGGCAAAGCCGGCCAGCAGCGCGGCGAAACCGGCGACCCAGAGCAGCTCGTAGCGGCCGGCGATCACCCCGGAAAACTCGCCGGTCATCAGCCAGGCGCCGATCAGCTGCATCAGGTCGGTCTGCCAGCCGATATAGGTCACCATCGAGCCCAGCACCCCCGACAGCACCAGCCCGGCAATGGGCACCAGCATGACCTCGCGCGGGGGGATGCGGCGCACCAGCTGCAGGAACAGCACCGTGGCGCCCAGCGCGCCGAGGCTGGCCACGCCCATCTTGACCAGCAGCGGCGCCCCCGGCGCCAGCAGGGTGACGACGAGCAGGCCGAGCGCGGCGCCCTCGGCGGTGCCGGTGGTGTCGGGACCGACGAAGCGGTTGCGGGTCAGCGCCTGGATCAGCACCCCCGCCACCGACAGCGCCGCGCCGGTCAGCACCACCGCCAGCGTGCGCGGCAGCCGCGATTCCAGCAGCACCAGCGCCGCCCAGGGATCATGGGCGGCGTTGAGGATGTCGACGCGGGCGGCGCCCACCATCAGGCTGGCCAGCATCAACAGCCCGAGGGCGATCGATGCCGCTGGAAGCAGGCGCATCAGCGGCTCAGGCCGGCCGTCAGCTCGTCCAGCAGGGTGGTCAGGCTGGTATAGCCGCCGCCCGCGATATAGAGCGGCGAGGGCGACAGATAGATCACCTGCCCCGCCTTCCAGGCCTTGGTGCCCGCGACCAGCGGGTTCGACAGCGTGGCCTCGGCCGCGGGGCCTTCCTCGCCGATGGCGGCGCCGCGATCCAGCACGATCAGCCAGTCGGGGTCATGTTCGGCGATGAATTCATGGCTGATGGCATTGCCATGCGGGTCGACCAGCAGGCCGGGCGCGGCCTCCTCCAGCCCGCTCGCCTCGAAGATCCAGGCAAAGCGCGAGCCGGCACCATAGGCCGACAGCTTGGGGCCGTTGGTCATCACGATCAGCGCCTTGCCCTTGCCGGCGCCGGCGGCCTTGGTGGCGGCCAGCTTCTCGTCGATGTCGGCGACCAGGGCGGCAGCCTCGTCGGGCTTCTCCAGCAGGGTGCCATAGGCGGTGATGCGGGCCTTGGCGTCGGCGATCAGGTCCGGGCCGATGGTCATGTCGATGGTGGTCGCCACCTGCGACACCGCCTCCATCTGCGTGGCCGAGCGGCCGCCGATCACGATCAGGTCCGGCTCGGCCGCGGCCAGCGCCTCCAGATTGGGCTCGAACAGGGTGCCGATCTTGGCGGCGCTGGCGGCAACATCATCCAGATAGCGGACATAGAGCCCGTCGGGCGCCGCCACCGGCGTCGCACCCAGCGCATGCAGCGAGTCGATGGCCGCGACATCATAGGCGGCGATGCGCGCCGGATTGGCCGGCAGCGTCACCTCGCCCTGGGCGGTGGCGATGGTCACGTCCGCGGCAAGGGCGGGCATCGCCAGACCGATGGCGAGCAGGCTGGAAAGGGCGAGTTTGCGCATGGAGACCTCGGGATTGCTGAAAGGGTTCTCGTGGCTGGCCGGGTGGCATGGTCCTCCGCCCCCCTCTAGTCGGATCGCCGGCCCAGGTCCAGCTTGGCCTTGTGATTTGCTCAGGTATTTACCCCTGCGGCGGCGCGGGGTATGCGACCCACCGTCGCAAGCGATGCCAGAACCGACCTGAAAGGAGCGCCCGATGCGCAAGACCGCCGATTTCCCGACCGCGCGCCCGGTGCCGCTGATGGGCACCATGTGCAAGCATTTCGGCCACAAGATCGCCGTCGAGCAGGAGGAGGGCCGCGCGGTGATGCATTTCCCGGCCGGGCTGGCGGTGGCCAAGGTCACCGATAGCGGCCTGCACCTGACCATCGAGGCCGCCGACGAGGAGGCCTTTGCCCGCACCCGAGAAGTGCTGATCGGCCACATGCTGCGCTTCGCCAACCGCGAGGCGCCGCAGGAGCCGGTCTGGCAGGACGGCTGAGCCGCGATCCGGCCGCAACCCGGCCCCGGC
>JBEBVF010000138.1:0-7257 GCA_040392885.1 Paracoccus sp. (in: a-proteobacteria)
GGCCGCGAGATGCATCTCGACCCCGCGCACGAGGCGAGGGCCGAGGCGCTGCTGGCTTCGGTGCTGGGCGGGCAGGGCGCTGGTTGACCCGGCGGGCCGCGAGGGCCAGTCTGCGCCCGTTCGGCAAGCGAGGGGGTGCGGCATGGGCAAGGCAGGGGGCAGGATTGCCGTCATCGGTGGCGGGCTGATCGGCATCAGCTGGACGGCGCTGTTCCTGGCCCATGGCCATGATGTGGCGCTGTTCGAGCCCGATGCCCATGCCCGCGCCGCCATTCCCGGCCGCCTCTCGCTCCCGCTGGCCCAGATCGCGGAACTGGCCGGGTCGCTGCCGGAACCGGGGCGGCTGCATCTGTTCGAGACTGTCGAGGAAGCCGTTGCAACTGCCGTCTGGGTACAGGAAAACGCCCCCGAAAACGTGCCGCTGAAACGCGAACTCTATGCCCGGATCGAGGCGGCGGCGCCCGAGGGCGTCACCATCGCCTCCAGCACCTCCTCGCTGGTCTGGTCGGAGCTTTCCGCCGGCATGGCCCGGCCGGAGCGCCTGATTACCGCGCATCCCTTCAACCCCCCGCATCTGATGCCGCTGGTCGAGCTGTTCGGCCCCGATGCCGCGCGGGTGCGAGCGGCGGCGGATTTCTTCCGCAGCCTCGGCCGCCATCCGGTGATGCTGAAACGCGAGGCGGTGGGCCATATCGCCAACCGCCTGTCCTCGGCGCTGTGGCGCGAGGCGGTGAACATGGTGGCCGAGGGTATCGCCGACGTGGCCGAGATCGACGCCGCGCTGGTGCATGGGCCGGGGCTGCGCTGGTCGGTGGTCGGCGCGCATATGGCCTATCACCTCGGCGGCGGGCCGGGCGGCATCGCGCATTACCTCGCCCATCTCGGCCCCAGTCAGGAGCGGCGCTGGCAGGACCTGGGCAGCCCGCGCCTCGACGGCCCGACGCAGGAGAAGCTGGTGGCCGGGATCGCGGCCGAGGTGCAGGGCCGCGACATCGCCATGCTGGAGGCGGCGCGCGACGCCGGGCTGATCGCCGCCCAGCAGGCGTTGCGCGGTCGCAGGCCGTGAGCGCGGGCGGCGCCGCCTGGTGATGGCGGGGTGCCGAGACACGCCCACGGGCGCCTCAAGCGGGTGAAGGCGGGCGGAGCGGGTTGTGGCGAGGTCTCGCGGCGGCGAGATGCGCACGGGTTCCGGCGACGGCGCGGCATGTGCTCGCCCGGCGGGCGCTTCGAGCGGAGCGTGAAGGATGGCGGGGCCGAGGGGGCGTTGCCGGCCTTCGGCCGTGAGTCGCGTCGAGGTTTCGCGGCAGGGGAGACGGAGGGTCTCGAGTGATGGCGCGGCATGTGCCGTCCGGCGGGCACGTCGAGCCTGACGAAAGATGTGTGGCCGAGCGGCCTCTGCACGAGGCGCTGGCCCCAGGTTGTGCCGAGACGCACGCCCTTCGGCAGGCATATCGAGGGCCGGAGGCTGGCGCCCGGCTGTATTGCGGGCCCCCGATACCCCGGCAACAGCCCCGCGTCCCGGCGGCCGGGTTGCAACCCGCGGCGGATCGGGCTTGTGATGGGGCGCCCGCCCGCCCTCGCCGTCACGCGACAAGGCGGGCGGGCGCCCATGCCACCGGAGGCCTTGATGAGTGATTCCCCCTGCCTGCCGCTTTCTGATGCCGACTGGCCCGAAAGCCTGGCCGATCTGCGCGCGGGCTTTGCCGGCCAGCTCAATGTCTATCGCACCATGGCCCATCACCCGGCGCTGCTGCGAGCCTGGGCGCCGCTGCGCCAGCATCTGGTCAGGGACAGCGCCCTGGGACCCGAGCGCTCCGAGGTGGTGATCCTGCGCACCGGCCACCGGCTCGGCTCGGATTATGAATGGGCGCATCATGTCAGCCGGGCGCGGGCGCTGGGCTTTCCGGACGCCCGCATCCGCGCCATCGCCGGCATGCCGGAGGGCGAGGACGGGCTGATCGTGCGGGCCGTCGATGCGCTGTTTGACCACCACCACATCCCCCCGGCGCTGGAGGCGGAACTGGCCGCAGCCATCGGCCGTTCGGCGGTGTTCGACCTGATCGCCACCTTCGGCTTCTATTCGGTGCTGGGCGGCATCCTGCTGACCTATGCCACCCCGCTCGACGCGGCGATTGCCGAGGAACTGGCCCGCGACCCGATCTGACGGCCCACCGATGGCCCGCTGACGGCCCCGGCCCGGCGGCCCGCCGCCACCCGGCCGCAGGTGCCGGGCCGTTTCTTCTTGTCTGCTGTATTCCGGCCTATATACAGGACCGGGTGGAGATGCCGCCATCAGGGGAGGACACCGTGCGGGCCGTATTCGTCGATGCCAATGAGACCCTTGCCGCCGTCGCCGAGCGGCTGCGCCGGCCGGATGACCCGCCGCTGGTCATCAACCGCCAGCCCGCCATCACCCCGCCGGAGCTGCCGGCGGTGATCGGCGACGCCGAGATCGCCATCATCGACCACACCCATCTGCCGCTGGAGATCGCGCTGGCCTGCAAGGGGCTGCGCCATGTGGTGTTCCTGGGCACCGGGCCGCGCAGCTACATGGATGTGGACGCGCTGGCCGGGAACGGCATCACCGTGCATATCGTCAAGGGCTATGGCGATACCGCGGTGGCCGAATGTGCCATCGCGCTGATGTGGGCCGCGGCCCGCAGCTTTGCCCTGATGGATCGCGGCATGCGCGAAGGGCAATGGCTGCGCACCGACAGCGTGCAGCTGACCGGCAAGACCCTCGGGCTGATCGGCTTTGGCGGCATCGCCGCCGAGGTGGCGCGCATCGCCTCGGGCAGCGGCATGAAGGTGATCGCCTGGAACCGCTCGCCCAAGTCGCATCCGGGGGTCGAGTTCATGGACCTGGACAGCGTGCTGGCGCAGTCGGACGTGCTGTCGCTGCATCTGCTGCTGACCGACGAGACGCGCGGCATCATCTCGGCCGAGCGGATCGCGGCGATGAAGCCGGGGGTGATCCTGGTCAACACCGCCCGCGGCGCCCTGGTCGACGAGGAGGCGATGGTCGCCGCGCTGCGCTCGGGCCAGATCCGTCATGCCGGGCTGGATGTCTATACCACCGAGCCGATGCCGGCGGGCCATGTGCTGACCACGCTGGAAAACGTCACCCTCTCGGCGCATTCGGCCTTCCGCACCCCGGAGGCCAGCGACAACCTGATCGGCACAGCGCTGGACCATTGCCGCCGCATCCATGCCACCGGCAAGTGAGGAGGCCCGCATGACCGCGATCACCCGTATCGACCGCAACCACCGCCGCGCCCGCGCCAGCGTGGCCGGGGACCTGATCTTCCTCGCCGGGCAGGTGGCCGACGACAAGACCGCCGACATCGCCGAACAGACCCGGCAGGCGCTGGCCAAGGTCGACGCCCTGCTGGCCGAGGCCGGCAGCGACAAGTCCCGGGTGCTGTCGGTGACGATCTGGCTGTCCTCGATGCAGGATTACGACGGCTTCAACGCGGTCTGGGATGGCTGGGTCGTGCCGGGCAACGAGCCCAGCCGCGCCTGCGCCAGGGTCGAGCTGGCCGATCCCGCCTATAGGGTCGAGCTGATCGTCACCGCCATCCGCTGAACGCCGGCACGGCGCGCCCGGCAAGGTCCATGCGGCCGGGGGAGCGGTGCTTTGTGGCTGGCCCGCCGGGACATGGCGGCGGCGCCCCCGGCGGGCTCGGCGCCCTCCCTCTCATGCCCGCCACCACCGGCAGCTTTCTTGCCGCATGGGGCCGGGGCTGCTAGAGGCTGGGCGTTGCCCCGCTGCGCCCCCGGCGCCGGGGAGGGTGTTCGGTATCGGGTTCAGGCGGGAAAACAGCGTGACAGCCAGTTCGGACAGCGTCGTCGACCGCGTTTACGGCCAGCTCAAGGCCATGGCGGTCAATTACGACTTTCGCCCCGGCGAGCGGCTGAACGAGGGCGAGCTGGCCCGGAAGCTGGGCGTCAGCCGCACCCCGCTGCGCGAGGCGCTCAACCGGCTGAACACCGAAGGCTTTCTCAGCGCCACCCCCGGCAAGGGCTTCTTCTGCCGCGAGCTGCATGCGCAGGAGATCTTCGACCTCTACGAATTCCGCAAGGCGCTGGAGATCGCCTCGGCCCGGCTGGCGATCCAGCGTGCCGCGCCCGGGCAGATCGAGGCCCTGCTGGACTTCCTCGACCGCACCGGCCCCGATCCGGGCGAGCGCACGGCGATCGAGCTGGTCGACCTGGACGAGCGTTTCCATGAATCCCTGATGGAGATGTCGCGCAATGCCGAGATGTTGCGGGTGCTGCGCAACGTGAATGCCCGCATCCGCTTCGTGCGCTGGATCGACATGGACCGCCGCAACCGCGCCGCGACCCAGCTGGAGCATCGCGAAATTCTGCTGGCGGTGCGGGCGCGCGACGAGGCCGCCTGCATCGCACTGCTGGAGCGCCATATCGACCGGCGGCTGGACCAGATCACCGCGGCGATCAAGGAAGGCTACGCCCAGATCTACATGCCGCCGCCCGCCCCCGGCGCCTAGGGCACGGCCGCGATTGATCGCAACCCTATTCGTGCGGCGGGGACGTTGGTTGCGTGTGTCTCGAAGCACGGGGCGATGCGGAACTGCCTGAGTTTGCAGATCAGGGTATCAACGCCATCGGTCCGGGCGAAGGTCCGACGGCGCTCGACGAGATTGCGGTGGCGGTAGAGATCGGGTGGGACGCGGCGCTGGAGGCGAGGGCGGCTCGCCCCCTCGGGCCGGCACCCGCGCGACCAACGCGAGCTATAGTAATCCCGTTCGGCGATGAGAGTGCGGGGGGTAAGACGCGGGGCCACCGCCTTGTCGGAGGCCCCGGCCGCCACCCTTCCCGCTATCGCGGCTCCTCGATCCGCGGCAGAAAGACGGTCAGCAGCCCGGCCAGCGGCAGGAACGAGCACAGCCGGTATACCGTGTCGATGCCGTAGCTTTCTGCCAGCACCCCCAGCACCGCCGCGGCGATGCCGCCCATGCCGAAGTTCAGCCCGTAGAACAGCCCGCCGATCAACCCGATGCGGTTGGGCAGCAGCTCCATGGCGTAGATCATGATCGAGGCGAAGGCCGAGGCCATGATCAGGTTGATCATGATGGTCAGCGCCCCAGTCCAGAACAGGTCGGCATAGGGCAGGATCAGCGTCAGCGGCAGCGGCCCCAGCACCGAGATCCAGATCACCCGATAGCGGCCGATGCGGTCGCCGATGATGCCGCCGATCAGCGCCCCCGCCGCCGAGGCCAGCATGAAGATGAACAGCATCATCTGGGATTCCGGGATCGAGATGCCGAAACGGTCCATCAGGTAGAAGGTGTAGAACGACCGGAAGCTCTCGCCATAGGCGTTCTTGGAGAACATCAGCATCATCAGCACCACCAGCCCGACGGCGATGGTCGTGGCCGAATGGCGCACGACCGTGGCGGCACCGGCCTTGGCGCGGCTGCGCGCGGCCGAGAATTCGGCGCTGATCGCGCGCTGCTTGCTGCCGATCCAGACCAGCAGCGCCATGGCCATCAGCGCGGCGACGGCGAACCAGGCCAGGCTTGGCTGGCCCCAGGGCACGATGACCAGCGCCGCCAGCACCGGCCCCAGCGCGCCGCCGGCCTGCCCGCCGACCTGGAAGATGCCCTGCGCCAGCCCCTGCCGCCCGCCGGCGGCATAGCGCGCCATCCGCGTCGCCTCGGGGTGGAAGATCGACGAGCCGATGCCGATCAGCGCTACCGAGACCAGCACCATGGCGTAATTATGGGCAAAGGAGAGGCTGACCAGGCCGGAAAAGGTGAACATCATCCCCACCACCGGCGAATAGGGCGCCGGGTGGCGGTCGGTGACCATGCCGATGACCGGTTGCAGCAGCGAGCCGGCGATCTGGAAGGTCAGGGTGATCATGCCGATCTGCACGAAGTCCAGCCCGTAGGCGTCCTTCAGGATCGGATAGGCGGCCGGAATCAGCGACTGCATCATGTCGTTGAGCAGATGCGCCGTGCCCAGCGTGACCAGCACGGCCATGTGGGTTCGCGGACGGGACAGGGAAAGCGTGGTCATGGCGGCGGCATTCCGGCAATTTCGGGGGGCTGACGCGCCCATCTGCCCAGAACTCGCCGCGGGCTACAAGGCCCGCCATGGCCCGGCCCGCAAGAAATGCCGCCCGCCGCGTGGCGGCCCGGCAACAGGCCGGCCGGGGCGCGGAGGGGCAGGGGCGGGGTGCCGGAGCGGGTGGTCCGGTCGTCGGTCGTGCCCGCCGGGGGCGGCATGGTTTGGCGCTTGGTCGGGAGGCGCTGGGACCGCGCCGGAGAGGATGGCCCGGCAAGCCTGCAGGGACGCGACGGCCGGGGAGGGCCTCCGGGGGGGGGGGCCGGAGGCGGGGGTTTCGCGTTTGCAGCGGGCCGTTCGCCTGCCGGGAATCGGAAATGCGCCTTTCTGATCGGCGGAGGCGCAACGAGACAGCGGGTGCCCCCGGCCTTCGGATAGCGAGATGCCCTCTCGCCGTCTTATCCCGGCCGCAAGCGGGCGAGGAGCAGCCGGGTTCAGCACCTCGCCGGGGCGGCGGGCGGGTCGCATAACCGCCCGCCATGCCAGCCGAAATTGCGCTTCCCTGGTCGCATGAAAGCGCCCTCCGATGCGCAACCCGAGAAAAACACTCGGGAGGAAACGTCCGAGAATTATAGTCAACTATTTGATAACATGGAATTTTTTTGCCAATGCCCCTTGATGTCCCTGTCATGGCGCCGTATGTTGATCGCGGACAGACAGCCAGCCAGCATTCCGCCAGCTAGCCATCCATCCGATGACAGGGAGTCACACCATGCCCCATGCCGCCTGCAACGCCTGCGCGTTCTACGAAGACCACGTCGCCAATTCCGCCGCCCAGCTTTCGGATGCCGGCCTGTGCCGCGCCAACCCGCCGGTGACCCAGAAGGAGGCCGATATCCGCGGCTTCTGGCCGGTGGTGCAGAAGAACGACTGGTGCGGCAAGTTCACCACCGCCTTCGCGGCCGAGTGAACGGACCGGGCCAACGCCCAGCCGATCCGACAAGGGCAGCCCGCGGGCTGCCCTTTTCCATGGCGCCGTGCCGACTGACTTGCCGGGCTTCGTGGCGCCGGCCTGTTGCGGGGGTGCAAAAGCATGACCGGCACGGCAACTCCGCGCCGCTTAGATCGAACAAGGACAGCCTGCGGGCTGCCCTTGTTCCATGGCACCGGGTGAAGGCGCGTCGGGTGGGCTGACTTGTGGAAAAGCCGCGACCTGGCTCCGCC
>JBEBVF010000139.1:0-7254 GCA_040392885.1 Paracoccus sp. (in: a-proteobacteria)
GCCACGCATTTCAGAATGAAGTCGATCTCGCCGTTCAGCATGTGGCATTCGCGCACCAGCGGCCAGCTGCGGGCCAGGGCCTCGAAGGCCGAAAGGTCGCGCTCGGACTGGCTGTGCAGGCGCACCATGGCAAAGACCGCGACCTCGAAGCCCAGCGCGCGCGGCGCCACGTCGGCATGATAGCCGCGGATGGCGCCGGCCTCCTCCAGCGCGCGGACGCGGCGCAGGCAGGGGGGCGCGGAAATGCCGACGCGCCGGGCCAGTTCCACATTGGTCATGCGGCCGTCGCCCTGCAATTCGGCCAGAATCTTGCGGTCGATTTCGTCGAGCTTGGCCCCGGCCATTCACCTGTCCTCGTCTGAATTTTGCCGGAAGCTATCCTGACAGGGCCGCCTGCGCAATATTCTTTCGGAAAACTGCGCCACCCCGCGGCACATGCGCGCGACGGATTGCAGCCCTGCCCGCCAGGCCCTACCTAGGGGCACCAGTCCAGAACGGAAGCCCGCCATGCCCAGCAGCCATCACCGCCTCGTCATCATCGGCTCCGGCCCGGCCGGCTATACGGCCGCGATCTATGCCGCCCGCGCCATGCTGTCGCCGGTGCTGATCCAGGGCATGGAGCCGGGCGGCCAGCTGACCATCACCACCGAGGTCGAGAACTGGCCCGGCGACATCTCGGTGCAGGGGCCCGAGCTGATGAACCGCATGCAGGCCCATGCCGAGGCGATGGGGGCCGAGGTGGTCTCGGACATCGTGACCCGGCTGGACCTGTCGCAGCGGCCCTTTGCGCTGGAATGCGATTCGGGGCGGCGGATGACCGCGGATGCGGTGATCCTGGCCACCGGGGCGCGGGCGAAATGGCTGGGCCTGCCCTCGGAGGAGCGGTTCAAGGGCTTCGGCGTCTCGGCCTGCGCCACCTGCGACGGCTTCTTCTATCGCGGCAAGCCGGTGGTGGTGATCGGCGGCGGCAACACCGCCGTCGAGGAGGCGCTGTTCCTGACCAATTTCGCCAACAAGGTGACGCTGGTGCATCGCCGCGACAGCCTGCGGGCGGAAAAGATCCTCCAGGACCGGCTGATGAAGAATCCCAAGGTCGAGGTGATCTGGGATCACGAGCTGGACGAGGTGCTGGGCACCGAGGCGCCGCTTGGCGTGACCGGGGTGCGCCTGCGCAGCGTGAAGGATGGCAGCCTGCGCGAGCTGACCGCCGACGGCATGTTCGTCGCCATCGGCCATGCCCCGGCCTCGGAACTGGTCGCGGGCCAGGTCACCACCCGCGCCGGCGGCTATGTGACGGTCAAGCCGGGCACCACCCAGACCTCGGTGCCGGGGGTGTTCGCCGCCGGTGACCTGACCGACGACGTGTTCCGCCAGGCGATCACCAGCGCCGGCATGGGCTGCATGGCCGCGCTGGAGGCCGAGCACTGGCTGGCCGCGCAGGCCGGCTGACGGCGCCGACCATGCGGCAGGCCATCGGCCCGGTCTGGCGCGCGATCCTTGCCGGCCCCGACCCGCTGGCGCCGGTCGGCAATCCCGAGGGGCGTTTCCACCATGCCGGGCAATGGGCGATCTATACCTCGCTGACGCCCGAGGGCCATCCGCCATTATCTGCGCCCCGACGATCCGCCGCGCGTGGTGGTGCCGCTGGATCTGCACCCGCTGCGGCTTGCCGATGGCCGGGGCCGGGCCGGACTTTCTGCCGTGTGGCAGGACCTGCGCGCGACCGGGGCGCCCGCGCCGACATGGGCCTTTTCGGATGCCGCGCCGAGGAGGCGGAGGGGATGCTGTATTCCTCGCGCTCGCGGCCCGGCCTGACGCATCTGGTGCTGTTCTCGCCCCCGGCGCTGGCGGCGGCCGGGGCGCCGCTGCCGTTTCCCGCCTGAACTCGCGCGGCAACGCCCGGCCCTCGTCATGCCGGCCGCGGTTGTGTTCTGCGGGCGCCGGGTCTATGGCCGGAGAGGAATCATCCCCATGCCAGCCCGCCAGAGGCCCGAATGCAGCCCAATCACGCCCCGATTCCCGAACTCTACGTCAATGCCGAGACCGCGGCCAAGCTGAAGATCGACGCGGCCGAGATGCCGTCCTGGGACCTGACGCAGCGCCAGCTCTGCGACCTGGAGCTGCTGATGAACGGCGGCTTCCACCCGCTCAAGGGCTTCATGTCGCGGGCCGATTACGACGGTGTGGTGGCAGAGATGCGGCTGGCGGACGGCACGCTGTGGCCGATGCCGATCACGCTGGATGTCAGCCAGGCCTTTGCCGACACGGTCGAGCCGGGCACCGACATCGCCCTGCGCGACCAGGAGGGGGTGATCCTCGCCATCCTGACCATCTCGGACAAATGGACCCCGGACAAGTCGCGCGAGGCCGCGGGCGTGTTCGGCGCCGACGACATCGCGCACCCGACCATCAACTATCTGCATAACGTCGCCGGGCCGGTCTATCTGGGTGGGGCGATCACCGGCCTGCAACCGCCGACCCATTACGATTTCCGCGCCCGCCGCGCCACGCCGAACGAGTTGCGGGCGCTATTCCGCAAGCTGAACTGGCGCCGCATCGTCGCCTTCCAGACCCGCAACCCGCTGCACCGCGCCCATCAGGAACTGACCTTCCGCGCCGCGCGCGAGGCCCAGGCCAACCTGCTGATCCATCCGGTGGTCGGCATGACCAAGCCCGGCGACGTGGACCATTTCACCCGGGTGCGCTGCTACGAGGCGGTGCTGGACAAATACCCCTCGGCCACCACGCATCTGGCGCTGCTGAACCTGGCGATGCGCATGGGCGGCCCGCGCGAGGCGGTCTGGCACGGTATCATCCGCCGCAATCATGGTCTGACGCACATGATCGTCGGCCGCGACCATGCCGGTCCGGGCAAGAACAGCCAGGGCGAGAACTTCTACGGCCCCTACGAGGCGCAGGACCTGTTCCGCAAGCACCAGGACGAGATCGGCGTGGAAATGGTCGATTTCAAGCAGATGGTCTATGTCCAGGACCGCGCCCAATACGAGCCCGCCGACGAGGTCGAGCCCGGCGCCACGGTGCTGAACATCTCCGGCACCGAGCTGCGCCGCCGTCTGCGCGAGGGGCTGGAGATTCCGGACTGGTTCAGTTTCCCCGAGGTGGTCGAGCAGCTGCGCCGCACCTCGCCGCCGCGCCACAAGCAGGGCTTCACGGTGTTCTTCACCGGCCTGTCCGGCTCGGGCAAGTCCACCATCGCCAATGCGCTGATGGTCAAGCTGATGGAGATGGGCGGCCGCCCGGTCACGCTGCTGGATGGCGATGTGGTCAGGAAGCACCTGTCCTCGGAACTTGGCTTTTCCAAGGAGCATCGCGACATCAACATCAAGCGTATCGGCTTTGTCGCGGCCGAGATCACCAAGAACGGCGGCATCGCCATCTGCGCCCCGATCGCGCCCTATGCCGCCACCCGCCGCTTCGTGCGCGAGATGATCGAGGCCGGCGGCGCCTTTGTCGAGGTGCATGTCGCCACCAGCCTGGAGGAATGCGAGCGGCGCGACCGCAAGGGCCTCTACAAGCTGGCGCGCGAGGGCAAAATCAAGGAATTCACCGGCATTTCCGACCCCTACGAGGTTCCGGCCAATCCCGAGCTGCGCGTCCAGACCGAGGACACCGATGTCGACAACTGCGCCCATCAGGTGCTGCTGAAGCTGGAGAGCATGGGGCTGATCGGCCTTTCCTGACCCTTGCCCGGCGCCCCCCGGCGGGGCGCCGGCCGGACCCCGCGCCATGATCGACCTCGCCCATCGCACGGTCTTCGTGCATGTCCCCAAATGCGGCGGCCAGAGCGTCGAGGCCGCCTTCTGCGCCGCGCATGGCCTCGACTGGGAGCGGCACCGGCATCTGCTGATGCTGATGGAGCGCCCGAAGGGCTGGCCGGGCCGGCATGGCCGGCTGGCGCATCTGCGGGCGCTGGACTATCTGGAGGGCGAATATCTGCCCGTGGCGCTCTGGGCGGAATTCTATACCTTCGCCATGGTCCGCAACCCCTATGCGCGGCTGGAATCGGCCTGGCGCTATCTGCGCCCGGCGCCGGATTTCGCGGATTTCGTCGCCGATCTGGCCGGGAAGGGCTTGCCGAAGGACGGCTTTCTGGACCCGGCCATCGCCTATCTGACCGACGAATATGGCGGGCTGCTGGTCAAGGAGGTCTGGAAGCTGGAGGACATGCCTGCCCGCTGGCCGGAACTCGCGGCGCGGGCGGGCATCCCCGGCACCCCGCTGCCGCATCGCAACAAGGCCCCCGCCGGCGAGCGGCGGCCGCTGCTCTGGACACAGGCGGCCGTCGATGCGGTGCGGATGCTCTATGCCGAGGATTTCAGCCGGCTGGGCTATGACCCGGAGGCCGTGCCGCGGTTCTAGCCGGCGGCACGGCGCCGGGGATCAGTGGACGCTGACCGCCTGCAATTCGTTCTCGCGCGCCAGCGAAAACGCCATCCAGCGGTCGCGCACCAGGGCCAGCCGCTCGCCATCGGCGCCGTGAACGGCGTAAAGCAGCTTCAGGTCGGGCACCTGGATACGCACCGCCTCGGGCAGGTCGCGCACCGCCACCGGGCGGACATAGACCAGGTTGCCTTCCGGTTTGATGTTGAATTGATCTTTGTTTTCCATGGTATGAGCCCCTTTTATTGGCGGCTGATCGGGATCGTGCGGACGATGTCGTCGGGGGGCCTGCGGGCCAGATCGACATGCAGCAGGCCGTTTTCCAGCATGGCGGCGCTGACCTCGACGCCCTCGGCCAGCACGAAGCTGCGCTGGAAGGCGCGGGCGGCGATGCCGCGATGCAGGAATACCCGGCCCCGGTCCGGCTCGCCGATGCGGCCACGGATGACCAACTGGCGGCCCTCGACGGTCAGCGTCAGATCGTCCTCGGCAAAGCCGGCGACGGCCAGGGTGATGCGGAACCCGTCGGGCGAGGTCTGCTCGACATTGTAGGGCGGATAGGTCTCGCCCCGCGCGGCCCGTTCGGCCAGGCGTTCGATCTGGTCGAAGCCCAGAAGGAACGGATGCGCCGCAAGGCTGATCTTGGTCATTGGCGGTCCTCGACAAAGCGACTGCACGAAGGGCAGGCCCCGGTACGGGCACCTGCTCCAGCCCAAGATGGGGCGGGAAACCCGGCGTTGCAAGGCCACGAAGCCTTGGGAAGCATTCACCAAATCCGGCGCCCGATGTATGATCGGCTGTCGAATCAAGGATTGGTCGGCCGATCATGCAAATCCCCACCGGAGGCACGCCTCCCGGCCCCGAACGCGACGGCGAGCTGGCGCGGTTTCCGCTGCGCGTGCCGCCCGAGGCGGGCACCGCCCACACGCTGAGCCGCCAGGAGGTTCTGCGCGCCCGTCTCGACGTGCTGCGCCAGGAGCATCGCCAGCTGGACGAGGCGGTGGCGGCGATCGCCGCCCGGCCCGGCGCCTGCGCGCTGACCCTGCAACGGATGAAGCGGCACAAGCTGGTGCTGAAGGATCAGATCGCCCGCATCGAGGACGAGCTGACCCCCGACATCATCGCCTGAGCGCCCCGTCCTGCCGTCCCGGCGTTGCGCCGGCGGCACGGGGCCCTATGATGCGGCCGCGACCCGCCCGGAGGATTTCGATGACCGACCCGACTGCCACCGACCGACCGCTGGTCGGCATCATCATGGGCAGCCAGTCCGACTGGCCGACCATGCGCGAGGCCGCGGCGATCCTCGATCAGCTGGGGGTGGGCTACGAGGCGCGCATCGTCTCGGCCCATCGCACGCCGGACCGGCTGTGGTCCTATGGCCGCGAGGCGGCGGGGCGGGGCCTGAAGGTGATCGTCGCCGGTGCCGGCGGCGCGGCGCATCTGCCGGGCATGATGGCCTCCAAGACCCGGCTGCCGGTGATCGGCGTGCCGGTGCAGACCCGGGCGCTGTCGGGTGTGGACAGCCTCTATTCCATCGTGCAGATGCCCAAGGGCTATCCGGTCGCCACCATGGCGATCGGCGCGGCGGGGGCGGCCAATGCCGGGCTGATGGCGGCGGCGATCCTGGCGCTGTCCGATCCGGCGCTGGCCCGGCGGCTGGAGGACTGGCGCGAGGCGCTGAGCGCCTCGATCCCGGAGGCGCCGGAGGATACGTGATCCGGCGACCATGCCGCGCCTCGGGTTTTCAGAGGCGGCCGCGCCTCGGGCATTCCATCAGGGGCAGGTGAGACGGACGATGAGCAAGCCCACGCAACTGCCGCCGGGCGCGGTGATCGGCATCCTGGGCGGCGGGCAGCTGGGCCGGATGCTGTCGGTCGCCGCCAGCCGCCTCGGCTATCGCAGCCATGTCTACGAGCCGGGCGCGGCGCCCGCCGGCGACGTGGCGGCGATGGTGACCAATGCGCCCTACGAGGACGCGGCGGCGCTGGCGGCCTTTGCCGCTTCGGTCGATGTGGTGACCTACGAGTTCGAGAACGTCCCCGCCGCGGCGCTTGACGCCATCGAGGCGCGGGTGCCGATCCGTCCCGGCCGCCGCGCGCTGGCCGTCAGCCAGGACCGCGCCGATGAAAAGGACTTTCTGAACGGCCTCGGGCTGGCCATCGCCCCCTGGGCGCGGGTCGATGATGCCGCCGGGCTGGAGGAGGCCGTGAGCCGCCTCGGCCGGCCCGCGATCCTCAAGACGAGGCGGCTGGGCTATGACGGCAAGGGCCAGCACCGCATCACCGAGGGCGCACCGCTGCCCGCGGTCGCGGCGCCCTCGGTGCTGGAAGGCTTCGTGGATTTCACCGCCGAGATCAGCGTGATCGTGGCGCGCGGGCTGGACGGATCGGTCGCGGCCTTCGATCCCGGCCTGAACCTGCATCGCGACGGCATCCTGCGCACCACCACGGTGCCCTGCGGCCTGCCGGGGACGGTGGCGACGGATGCGGTGCTGATCGCCTCGCGCATCGTCACCGCACTGGATTATGTCGGCGTGATGGGGGTCGAGCTGTTCGTCGCGCCCCGGGGGCTGCTGGTCAACGAGGTGGCGCCGCGGGTGCATAACAGCGGCCACTGGACGCAGCTCGGCTGTGCGGTGGACCAGTTCGAGCAGCATATCCGCGCCGTGGCCGGCCTGCCGCTGGGCAATGGCCGCCGGCATTGCGACGTGGTGATGGAGAACCTGATCGGGGAGGACATGGACCGCCTGCCCGGGCTGCTGACCGAGGACGGGGTGCAGATCCACCTCTATGGCAAGGCCGAGACCCGGCCGGGCCGCAAGATGGGGCATGTGAACCGGCTGGCCTAGCGGCG
>JBEBVF010000140.1:0-7205 GCA_040392885.1 Paracoccus sp. (in: a-proteobacteria)
GCTGCCGCAACGACGATGGCAGCTTCTCGCCCGAGAAATTCGCCCGCCAGGCCCAAGACCCGCAGATCAAGATGATCGAGATCAAGCTGAGCCAGGGCGCCAAGCCCGGCCATGGCGGCATGCTGCCCGCCGCCAAGATCTCCCCCGAGATCGCCGAGGCCCGCGGCATCCCGATGGGCATCGACTGCGTGTCGCCGGCCGCGCACAGCACCTTCTCGACCCCGATCGGGCTGATGGAATTCATCCAGCAGTTGCGCGAGCTGTCGGGTGGCAAGCCCATCGGCTTCAAGCTGTGCATCGGCCACCGGCGCGAGTTCCTCAGCATGATCAAGGCCATGCTGGAGACCGGCATCATGCCCGACTTCATCGTCGTCGACGGGGCCGAGGGCGGCACCGGCGCCGCCCCGGTCGAGTTCGTCAACCGCGTCGGCATGCCGATGCTGGAGGGGCTGACCTTCGTGCACAACGCGCTGCGCGGCGCCGGGCTGCGCAAGCACATCCGCATCGGCGTCGCCGGCAAGATCATCTCGGCCTATGACGTGGCCCGGGCGCTGGCGCTGGGCGCCGACTGGTGCAACTCGGCCCGCGGCTTCATGTTCGCCATCGGCTGCATCCAGGCGCAGATCTGCCACACCAACATGTGCCCCACCGGCATCACCACCCAGGACCCGCTGCGCCAGCGCGCCCTCGACGTGCCCGACAAGAGCGAGCGCGTCGCCCGCTTTCACCGCAACACCATGCATGCCCTGGCCGAGATCGCCGGGGCGGCGGGCCTGTCGGACCCCAACGACTTCCGTCCCTATCACTTCATGTTCCGCCAGGCCGACAGCAGCTTCCTCGACGGCAACGAGGCCTATCCCTACCTGCCCGAGGGCTTCCTGATGCTGAACGAGGAAATCCCCGAGCTGGCGGAGTGGTATGACCGCTGGGACCGCGCCCGCGCCGACAGCTTTGCCCCGCCGGAGATCCCGCCCGGCCCCTTCGCCTCGCATCGCCGCCATGGCGCGCTGATGGCGCAGGAAATCTATCACCGCAACAACCAGACCATGTCTTGAGGTCCCGCCGCGGCCGGTCCATGATCCGGCCGTCATCGGGGAGGGATTCATGGCGGCACCGGAAAACAGGCTGAAGGCGCGCATGGCGGCGGGCGAGCGGCTGCGCGGCATCTGGGTCAGCTCGGGCGCGGAGACGGTCGCGGAGGCGCTGTCGCTGGTCGGCTTCGACTGGATGCTGATCGACACCGAACACGGGCCGATCGAGGCCGGCGGCGCGCTCGGCATGCTGCGGGCGGCGGGGCTGGGCGATGCCGATTGCGTGGTGCGGGTGGCCTGGAACGACGAGGTGCTGATCAAGCGCGTCCTCGACCTGGGCGCGCAGACGCTGATGGTGCCCTTCGTGCAGAATGCCGACGAGGCCCGCGCCGCCGTGCGCGCCATGCGCTATCCGCTGGGCGGGGTGCGCGGCAGCGCCGGCATCACCCGCGCCGGCCGCTATGGCATGGTTTCGGACTATCTGACCACCGCCAACGACCAGATGGCGCTGATCGTGCAGGTGGAGACCGCCGAGGCCCTGGCCCGCATCGACGAGATCGCCGCGGTCGAGGGCGTGGACGGGGTGTTTATCGGCCCCTCCGACCTGTCGGCCAGCATGGGCCATCTGGGCGATTCCAGCCACCCGGAGGTGCTGGCCGGCATCGCCGAGGCGGCGCGCAAGATCCGCGCGGCGGGCAAGCGGGCCTCGATCCTGGCGCTCGACCCCGCCACCATCCGCAAATACGAGGCGATGGGCTATGACATGGTTGCCGGCGGCCTCGACATGCACCTGCTGGTGCAGGCGGCGCGCGGCCTGCTGGCCGAGATGGCGTAAGCCCGCGGCGGCGCGGCGGGCCTAGAACAGCCTGCCGCGCGCCGAGACCGGCCAGACGCATTCCACCACGCCCCCCCGCACCCCCACATACCAGTCATGCAGGTTGCAGGTCGGGTCGCAATGGCCCGGCACCAGGCGCAGGCGCTCGCCCACCCGCAGCACGTCGCCGGGATCGTCGATGATGCCATGCTCGTCATTGACCTTGGCGTAATGCACGTCGTCGCGGCCATGGATCACCGGCAGGCCGCTGTCGACCGCCAGCGCCTTCAGCCCGGCATCGACCACCGCCCGCTCCGGCCCGGCATCGCTGAGCACCGAGGTCAGCACGAACAGCGCATTGCGCCAGGTGCCGGCATCGAGGCGGCGGCCGTCCTCGCCCTCCACCCGGCCGTAATCGGCATCCATGAAGGCATAGGAGCCGCATTGCAGCTCGTTGAACACGCCCGAGGCGCCTTCGAGGTAATAGGAGCCGGAACCGGCGCCCGTCACCAGCTCCGGGGCCAGCCCGGCGGCGGTCAGCGCCGCCACCGTGGCCTCGACCTGCACGGCGACGGCGGCAAAGCGGCGGGCGCGCTCCTCGCGGGTGGGAACGTGCTGGAGGCCGCCGTGATAGGCCTGCACCCCGCCAAAGCGCAGCCCCGGCGCCGCCGCGATGGTCTGCGCCATCGCCACCACTTCGGCGATGTCGGCCACCCCGCAGCGCCCCTGCCCGCAATCCAGCTCGACCAGCACCGACAGTTCGGTGCCATGGCGTTGCGCGGCCACGGAGAGCGGCGCGATCGCCGCCCTGTCGTCCACGCAGACGCCCAGGGTCGCGCCCAGCAGCGGCAGCCGCGCCAGCCGGTCGATCTGGCGCAGGTTGCGGACCTCGTTGGTCACCAGGATGTCGCGAATGCCGGCGCGGGCAAAGACCTCGGCCTCCGACACCTTCTGGCAGCAGACGCCGCTGGCGCCGCCGATTTCCTCCTGCAATCTCTGGATGTCGACCGACTTGTGCATCTTGCCATGGCTGCGCAGCCGCAGCCCGCGCGCGGCGACGTAATCGCCAAGCTTGCGCAGATTGGCCTCCAGCGCGTCGAGGTCGAGGATCAGGCAAGGGGTGAACACCTCGGCCAGATCCATGCCCGGCAGCGCCGGAATGTCGAAACCGGGTTCGCGGCCGCTCAGCTCCATCTCAATACCCCCGCCCGGCGGCCACCGCGCCATGCATCGGCTCGCCGCGCTCGAAGCGGCGCAGGTTGTCGGCCAGCGGCCCGGCCAGCGCCTCGACCTGGGTGATGCAGGCGATATGCGGGGTCATGATGATGCGGGGATCGGTCCAGAACGGATGCCCCTGCGGCAGCGGTTCGGGGTCGGTCACGTCCAGCACCGCCGCCGCGATCTGGCCCGAGTCCAGCGCCGCCAGCAGGTCGTCCTGCACCAGTTGCCGCCCGCGCCCGGTCTGGACCAGATGCGCGCCCCGGGGCAGGCGCGCGAACAGGTCGGCATTCAGGATGCCCTCGGTCTCCGGCGTCAGCGGCAGCAGGACGACGAGGAAATCGAGACCCGGGAGAAAGCCGTCCAGCCCCTCCGGCCCGTGGAAGGTGTCGACGCCCTCGATCTCGCGCTGGCTGCGCGCCCAGCCGGAAAGCTGGAAGCCGAAGGGGCGCAGCGCCTCCAGCACGGCACGGCCCAGCTCGCCCAGCCCCATCACGCCGACGCGGCGGAAGCGGGCCGGCGGCGGGATGTCCACCATCTTCCAGACCTGCCGTGCCCGCTGGTCGATATAGGCCGGCAGGTGGCGGTGCAGGGCCAGCACCGACATGGTGACATATTCCTGCATCATCGCCGTCAGCCCCGGCGAGATCAGCCGCACCAGCCCCACCCCGTCCGGCAGCCGGGCGCCGAGGAACTGGTCCACCCCCGCCCCGACCGAGAACACCGTGGCCAGGTTGGGAAACCGCTCCAGATCCTCGGGCATCAGCCAGGTCAGGATGTGGCGCACCGCATGCGGGTCGGGGTTCTCGGAGCGCAGCACCACCTGCTGTTCCGGGGCCAGATCGGCCAGCAGCTTGCGCAGGCGCGTGCCCCGCGCCTCGTCGATATTGATCAGCAGGGTCATGGGTCTTTCCGGTCCTCAGCTGCGGTCGCTGCGCACGTCCAGCGCGTCGCGCAGCCCGTCGCCGATGAAGTTGAAGCTGGTCACGGCGATGGTGATGGTCAGGCCGGGAATGATCGCCAGCCAGGGCGCCTTGTCCAGATATTGCTGGGCGCCGTTGAGCATGTTGCCCCAGCTGGGCAGCGGCGGCTGGATGCCGTAGCCGAGGAAGCTGACATAGGCCTCCAACAGGATCGCGCGGGCCACGGTCAGGGTGGCGGCGACGATGATCGGGCCCAGCACGTTCGGCAGCACCTCGCGGAACATGATATGCGCCGTCGACAGGCCCAGCATGCGGCCGGCCAGCACGAATTCCCGCTCGCGCAGCGAACGCACCTCGGCATCGACGATGCGGGCGACCTCCATCCAGCTGGTGATGGCGATGATGATGGTGATCATCACCGGGCTGGGCTTCAGCAGCGCCGCCAGCGCCAGCATCAGGAAGATCGACGGGAAGGCCAGGAAGGCGTCGACGATCCGCATCAGCACCGCCGCCACCACGCCGCCGCGATAGCCGGCGATGACGCCGACCAGGGTGCCGATCAGCGTCGACAGGATCATGGCGTAGAAGCCGACCTGGAGCGAGATCTGCCCCGCCTCCAGCAGCCGGGCGGCGATGTCGCGGCCCAGCGGGTCGGTGCCGAGGTAGTGCTGGCCGGTCAGCGGCGGCGCAAAGCGGGCGCGCAGATCGACATAGAGCGAGTCATAGGGCAGGAAATACGGCCCGAAGAAGCACAGCACCGCCAGCGTCACGATCATCACCATGCCCAGCAGCGCCAGCCGGTGGCGCATGAAGCGCTGCACGGCACGGCTCTGCCACCAGTGGCTGCGGCGCTCGGAGGGTTCGATGGCGGTCATGGCAGGCTCCCAGGGTCTCGGGCGGCGGTTCGCGGCGCTCAGGCCAGGCGGATGCGCGGATCGACCAGCGCGACGACGATATCGGCGATCAGGTTGCCGATCAGGGTCAGCACCGCCGACAGCATCAGCAGGCCCATCACCACCGGATAATCGCTGTAACTGAGGCTGTCGAGGAACAGCCGGCCCATGCCGGGCCAAGTGAACACCGTCTCGGTGACCAGCGCCCCCGACAGCAGGCTGGGCAGCTGCATCCCGGCCAGGGTGATCATCGGCAGCAGGGCGTTGCCGACGACGTGCTTCATCAGCACCCGGCGCTCGGTCAGGCCCTTGGCGCGGGCGGTGTTGACGAAATCCTGGTTGATCACGTCCAGCGTGGCGCTGCGCATGTAGCGGCTCCAGATGGCGATGTTCACCAGCGCCAGCACGAAGCTGGGCATGATCAGATGGATGGCATAGTCATAGAACGAGCCGTCGCCGATCGTGTACATGTTGCCCGCCGGCAGCCATTCCAGCCGCAGCGCGAACACATAGATGCCGACGAGGCCGAACCAGAAGGTCGGGATCGACAGCGCCACCATGGCGAAGACCGTGGCCGAATAGTCGAAGGCGGAATAGCGGTGGGTGGCGCCGCGGATGCCGATCCAGGTGCCGATGCCGATCGAGATCACCGTCGAGCTGCCCATCAGCAGGAAGGTGGCCCAGAGATGCCGGCCGATCACCCGCGTCACCGCCTGCCCGTCGCGATAGCTGGTGCCCCAGTCGCCCTGCAGCATCCGCCACAGCCAGTCGAAATACTGCACCATCAGCGGCCGGTCGAGGCCCATCTGCCGGGCCAGCCGCTCCATGTCTTCCTGGGTCATGCCGGGGGTCAGCGCATATTGCGCCAGCGGCCCGCCGGGGATGAGGTTCAGCACCAGGAAGCCGATGATCGACACGATCAGCAGCAGGATGAGGCTTTGCCCCAGGCGGTTGAGCAGGAAACTGGCCATCTTGTCCCCAGGTCGTCTTGCGGCCCGCTGCCGGGCCGGTTGGGTTATCGCCGGGAGGACAGGGCCCCCCGGCGACGGGTTCTGTCAGATCACTCGGCCCAATACCATTGCGCGGTGTTCCAGCTTTCGCTGCGGGCGTTGAGGTTCGGGCGCACGCCCTCGATGCCGGATTTCCAGCCGTTCACCCGGTTGTCGTTATAGATCGGCAGGAAGGGCAGATCCTCGCGCACGATCTCCTGGATGCGGAAATAGATCTCGCGGCGCTTTTCCGGGTCAAAGACGCGGGTGCCCTCCTCCAGCAGCTTGTCCACCTCGGGATTGGCATATTGCCCGAAATTCGAGCCCTTGCCGCCCTTGGCCGGGGTCGCGCCGGAATGCAGGCGGTTGGTGGTGTCGGGATCGGCGCCGACGCGGAAGGTGATGCCGACCAGCACCGAGTCGAATTGCGACATGACCCAGAACTCGCCCCAGATCACCGCGGCGGGCATGTTCTCGATGGTCATCTCGATCCCGGCTTCGCGCAGGGTCTGCTGGATGAACTGCTGCGCCTGCTCGCGCAGGTGGTTGCCGGAGGTGGTCGAGTTGACGAAGGATAGCCGTACCCCGTCCTTTTCCCGGATGCCGTCGGCACCCGGCACCCAGCCGGCATCGTCGAGCAGCTTCTTGGCCGCCTCGATGTCGAATTGCTGCTTGGGCAGGTCGGGATTGGTGTAGAAGGTGCCCTGCGGCATGTAGGTCTCGGTCGGCGTCGGCAGGCCGTAATAGAGCTGGTCGATGATCGCCTGCTTGTCGATGGCCGCATAGATCGCCTGGCGCACCGCCAGTTCCTTGAACTGCGGCCGCTCGACGTTGAACAGCACCATCTCGACGCTGGGCGAGGGCGCCAGCACGATCTCGCGGTTCGGGATGGTCTTGGCATCCTCGTAATTGTCGGGGGTGATGTATTGCAGCCCGATCAGGTCGATGTCGCCGCTCTTGAACTGGCTGTAGAGGACGGTCAGGTCGGGGATGTATTTGAAGACCAGCGTCTCGACATAGGGGCCGTCCCAGAAATAGTCGGTATTGGCCGCCAGTTCGATATGGTCGCCCGCCACGCGCTTGGCGAACCTGAACGGACCGGTGCCGATCGGCGCTTGGTTGAACGGCGCCTCGTTGGGGTCGGCGACGCCGTCGAAGGCGTGTTTCGGCACGATCATGGTCTCGGTCAGGAACGACAGATAGGGCGAGAACGGCTCCTCCATCCGCCAAGTGATCTCCGTGGGCGAGACCACGGTGATGTCGCGCACCAGGCTGTGGCCACCGGTCCGCCAGGCGCGGAAATCCGGGTTCACGATCAGCTCGATGGTGAATTTCAC
>JBEBVF010000141.1:0-7000 GCA_040392885.1 Paracoccus sp. (in: a-proteobacteria)
AGGAACCTGTCGCAACCCCCCGTTATACGCCTGAGGGCCTTGCCGCCGCTTCCGCCTGCGGCGCCTCGTCCGCCGCCGCGCTCCAAACGGCAGGCGCGCAGGCTGACGATAGGATCGCCTCTCAGCAGCCGCGAACCCCCAGTTCAGCCAGCACGGGCCTTCGAGCCTGCCCTTGGCGGGGCGGGCGATGCAGGCAAGCGTATTCCGGGGAGGAAACCGCAGGGCGGAAGACCCGAAGCGGTAGGGCGCACGGAACCTTGGGGCGTTTCCCTGGAGCACTCCAGGTTCCGTGCGGACGTCTGTGGAACGGGACGCGGAACCTGTCTTGCTGGCCTGCGGGCGGGCTCCCTCATCAACCTCTGCAACGCTGCCTGAGGCTGGCAAATCCGGCGCGTGGGGCAACGCCAACAGCGCCAGCATCCGGCAGGGCCAGAGCAGGCGGACGGTGAGAAGCCCGTCCCGCAAGCCCCCACCCACCTCGGAAAACCATCTCATATACGCGGAATATGCAGAAACACTTGCGCCGGGACGCGGCGCCTCCTATGCCGCTTGCGACCATGGGGCGAGCTGATGACCGAACCGACCCTTCCCTCCGCCTCCCGGCAGGCGGCCGCCAAGACCCGGGTGACCGAGCGCAAGCGCGGCTCCGGCGTCAAGTTGGTCTATGACACCCTGCGCGACGAGATCATCGATCTGGTGCTGCCCCCCGGCAGCCCCATCGACGAGATCCAGCTCTCCGAGCGCCTGGCCATGTCGCGCACCCCGATCCGCGAGGCGCTGGTGCGGCTGGCCGGCGAGGGGCTGGTGACGACGCTGCCCAACCGCTCGACCGTGGTGTCGCAGATCGACTTTCTCAACCTGCACAATTTCTTTGACGCCATCACCCTGATGTATCGCGTCACCACCCGGCTGGCGGCCGAGAACCACGGCGCCGGCGACCTCAAGGTCATCCGCGCCCATCAGGCCGCCTTCACCCGCGCGGTCAAGACCCAGGACGCGCTGGCGATGATCGCCACCAATCGCGATTTCCACGCCGCCATCGCCGAGGCCGGCCGCAATCCCTATTACACCGGCCTGTTCTGCCGGCTGCTGGACGAGGGACGGCGCATCCTGCGGCTTTACTATTCCTCCTATCAGGACCGGCTGCCGCATCGCTATGTCGTCGAGCATGAGGAGATGATCGCCGCCATCGAGGCCCGCGACATCGCCGCCGCCGACATGGTGGCGCGCCAGCATGCCGACCAGATCGTCCACCAGATCCAGAGCTTCGTCGCCCGCGACCGCCGCCAGCCCATCGACCTCTGAGCCGGGGCCCGACGGCGCCCCGCCGCGGAAGTGCCGAATTTTGCGCACAACTATTTTGTCGACAAATAAAATGCAAGATGTAGGATGCCGGACATGGAGACCGGATTCGCAGCCCGGCCCTCAGAGGAGAGAAAGATGAAATCCACGGTTTTCACCGGCACCATGCCGGCGCTGATGACGCCCTGCAAAGCCGACCGCAGCCCCGATTTCGACGCGCTGGTGCGCAAGGGGCAGGAGATGATGGCCGCGGGCATGTCGGCGGTGATCTATTGCGGCTCGATGGGGGACTGGCCGCTGCTGACCGACGAGCAGCGCATGGAGGGTGTCGAGCGCCTGGTGAAGGCCGGCATCCCGGTCATCGTCGGCACCGGCGCGGTGAACACCCGCACCGCGGTCGCCCATGTCGAGCATGCCGCCCGCGTCGGCGCCGCCGGCCTGATGCTGATCCCGCGGGTGCTGTCGCGCGGCCCGGTGATCGCGGCGCAGAAACAGCATTTCAAGGCGCTGCTCTCGGCCGCGCCGGACCTGCCGGCGGTGATCTACAACAGCCCGGTCTATGGCTTTGCCACCCGCGCCGACCTGTTCTTCGCCCTGCGCGCCGAGCATCCGAACCTGGTCGGCTTCAAGGAATTCGGCGGCAATGCCGACCTGTCCTATGCGGCCGAGCACATCACCTCCCGCGATGACGGCGTCACGCTGATGATCGGTGTCGATACCTCGGTCTTCCACGGCTATGTCAATTGCGGCGCCGTGGGCGCGATCACCGGCATCGGCTGCGTGCTGCCGCGCGAGGTGCTGCACCTGACCGCGCTGTGCAAGGCCGCCGCCGCCGGCGACGCCACCGCCCGCCGCCTGGCCAAGGAACTGGACGACAACCTCTATACGCTGGCCAAGTTCGACGAGGGCCCCGACCTGGTGCTGTATTTCAAGCATCTGCTGGTGTTGAAAGGCAACCCGGAATACGAGCTGCATTTCGACCCTACCGACCGGCTGACGGAGAGCCAGGCCGGCTTTGCCGAGGCGCAGCTGAAGCTGTTCGAGGCCTGGTATGCCGACTGGTCGCAGACCAGCGAAGCCCGGCGATACGCTGCCTGAACGCGATGAAGACCAAGGCCCTCCGGCATCCCGGAGGGCCTTTTTCGTGGCGAGCTGCCGCTACGTTCCTGCATACTCGCTGTATTTTTCTTGCCTGGAGACCATTGCGGCCTATTATTCAACAAGGTTCCGATTCGAGGCCGAAGCGGACACTCAATAATCACAGGGAGACTACCATGAATGCCAAGATCCTCGCCGGCGCCCTCGTCGCTGCGACCGCGCTGACCGGCCCGGCGCTGGCCGACAAGCTGGACGACATCATCGCCTCCGGCACGCTGCGCTGCGCGGTGACGCTGGACTTCCCGCCGATGGGCATGCGCGACGACCAGAACAACCCGATCGGCTTCGATGTCGACTATTGCAACGACCTCGCCGCGGCGCTGGGCGTGAAGGCCGAGATCGTCGAGACCCCGTTTCCGGAGCGCATCCCGGCGCTGATGTCGGGCCGGGTGGATGTCGGCGTGGCCTCGACCTCCGACACGCTGGAGCGCGCCAAGACCGTGGGCATGTCGATCCCCTATTACGCCTTCGAGAATGCGGTGGTCGCCAACGAGGGCTCGGCCATCGCCACCTGGGAGGACATGAAGGGCAAGACCGTCGGCGCCACCGCCGGCACCTATGAGGCGATCTGGCTGGAGGGCAAGGTCAAGGAATGGGGCGAGGGCGCCTTCCGCCCCTACCAGACCCAGGCCGACGTGTTCCTCGCGCTCAGCCAGGGGCAGCTGGATGCGACCGTCTCCACCGTCGAGGTCGCCAATGCCAACGTCGCCTCGGGCAAGTTCCCCGGCATCGCGGTCGTGGACAAGGCGCCGATGGTGCCCGATTACGTGGCGCTGTTCACCATGCGCAACGAATACGGCCTGCTCAACTATCTGAACCTGTTCGTGAATCAGCAGGTCCGCACCGGCCGCTATGCCGAGCTCTATGCCAAGTGGATCGGCGAGGGCGAACCGGCGAGCCTGACCATTCCGGGCGTCTATCGCTGACCGTCCTCGGGGCAGGGCGCGGGAAACCGCGCCCTGCCCGCTTTCGGGACCACGGATAGGGGGCGGAATGTTCGGATATACCTTCCAATGGAATCAGGCCCTGGCCCGATTGCCGCGGATGCTGGATGGCGCGCTGGTCACGCTGGAGATCGCGGTGCTGTCGATGCTGCTGGGCATCCTGCTGGCGGTGGTGCTGACCGGCTTCCGGCTGACGCGCAACCCGGTCCTCGCCGGTTTCGCCAATACCTGGGTCGAGATCGCCCGCAACACCCCGGCGCTGTTCCAGATCTACATGGCGCATTTCGGTGTCGCCAGCTTCGGCATTCATTTCAGTCCCTTCACCTCGCTGCTGATCGGCATCACCTTCAACAATGCCGGCTATCTGGCAGAGAATTTCCGCGGCGCGCTGAAGGCGATCCCCGAGACCCAGACCCGGGCCGGGCGCTCGCTGGGCATGACGCCGGTGCAGGCCTTCCGCCATATCGTGCTGCCGCAGATGCTGCGCATCTCGTTCCTGCCGATGACCAACCAGATGATCTGGGCGGTGCTGATGACCTCGCTGGGGGTCACGGTCGGGCTGAACACCGACCTCTACGGCGTCACGCAGGACATCAATGCGCTGACCTTCCGCACCTTCGAGCTGTTCGCCATTGCCGCGGTGATCTTCTACCTGATCACCAAGGTGCTGCAACTCGGTGCGCGGCTGGTCGCCATGCGCCTGTTCCGGTATTGAGGGGGGCGGCGCCATGTTCGAGACTTCCCTGACCACCGCCGACATGCTGTTCCTGGCCAAGGGCGCCGGGGTCACCATCCTGGTCACCGCGATCTCGGTGGTGCTGGGCACCATTCTGGGCATCGTCTTCGGCGTGTTCCGCCAGCAGGCCGGGCCGATCGTGGCGGCGCCGCTGACCTTCGTGCTGGACATCTTCCGCTCGATCCCGCTGCTGATCCAGCTGGTGCTGGCCAATGCCTTCATGGGCATGGTGCTGCGGCTCCAGCTGTCGGGCTTCACCATCGCCTGCGGGGTGCTGACCCTCTATACCTCGGCCTATTGCGCCGAGATCGTGCGCGGCGGCATCGACGCGGTGCCGCTGACCACCCGGCGCGCCGCGCGCTCGCTGGGCATGACCTGGCTGCAGGACATGCGCCATATCGTGATGCCGCTGGCGACGCGGGTGGCGCTGCCCTCCTGGATCGGGCTGGCGCTGGGGGTGATGAAGGATTCGGCGCTGGTCTTCATCGTGCAGGTGACCGAGCTGCTGAAATCGACGCAGATCCTCATCGTGCGCCTGAACGAGCCGCTGTTCCTGCTGATGATCTGCGGGGCCTTCTATTTCGTCATCAGCTTCCCGCTGGCGCGGTTCGGGGGCTATCTGGAAAAACGGTGGTCCAATGATTGAAATCGAGAACGTCCACAAATCCTTCGGCCAGCTGGAGGTGCTGAAAGGCATCAACCTGACCGTGCAGAAGGGCGAGGTGCTGACCGTCATCGGCGGCTCCGGCTCGGGCAAGTCGACGCTGCTGACCTGCATCAACGGCCTGGAGAAGATCGATTCCGGCCGCATCCTGGTCGACGGGATCGAGGTGCATGCCAAGACCACCGACCTCAACCGGCTGCGGCGCAAGCTGGGCATCGTCTTTCAGCAATGGAACGCCTTCCCGCATCTGACCGTGCTGGAGAACGTCATGCTGGCGCCGCGCAAGGTGCTGGGCCAGTCGCGGGCCGAGGCCGAGGCGATGGCGGTCAAGCAGCTCAACCATGTCGGCCTCGGCGACAAGCTGAAGACCTATCCCGGCCGGCTCTCGGGCGGCCAGCAGCAGCGCATGGCCATCGCCCGCGCGCTGGCGATGTCGCCCGATTACATGCTGTTCGACGAGGTGACCTCGGCGCTGGACCCGCAACTGGTCGGCGAGGTGCTGGACACCATGCGCGGGCTGGCGGCGGCCGGGATGACCATGATCTGCGTCACCCACGAGATGAAGTTCGCCCGCGAGGTCTCGGACCGGGTGGCCTTCTTCCACAAGGGCGTGCTGGCCGAGATCGCCCCGCCCGAGCAGCTGTTCGGCAACCCGCAGGACGCGGAATTGCAGAAATTCCTCGCGGCGACGCATTGAGGCGATGATGCAACCCGAGGTGATCGTGATCGGCGCCGGCGTGGTGGGGCTGTCCGCCGCGCTGGCCCTGCAGGCGCGGGGATTGTCGGTGGCGGTGCTGGACCGCGAGGGGCCGGCGGCGGGGGCGTCGGCCGGCAATGCCGGGGCCTTCGCCTTTACCGACATCCTGCCGCTGGCCTCGCCCGGCATCATGCGCAAGGCGCCGAAATGGCTGCTGGACCCGCTGGGGCCGCTGTCGGTGCCGCCCTCCTATGCGCTGCGCATCGCGCCCTGGATGTATCGCTTCTGGCGGGCCTGCTCGCCGGCGCGGGTGGCGGCCTCGACCGCGGCCCAGACCGCGCTGATGGACCTGTCCAAGGCCGAGCTGGAGCCCTTTCTGGCCGCCACCGGCACCCTGCCCATGCTGCGCAGGGACGGCAACCTCCAGGTCTACGAGAGCGAGGCGGAGTTTCGCACCGCGCTGCCCGGCTGGCAGGCCCGCGCCGATCACGGCATCGAATTCCACCACATGAATGCCGAGCAGATGGCGGCGGTCCAGCCCGGCCTGGCGCCGCGCTTCGTCAAGGGCACCTTCACCCCCGGCTGGTATTCCATCGCCGACCCGAAACTCTACACCATCGCGCTGGCGGACCGGTTCCGCGAGAATGGCGGCAGGCTGGAGCGGGCCGAGGTCGTGGCGCTGCTGCCCGGCGCCGATGGCGTCGAGGTGAGGCTGGCCGATGGCGGCAGCCGCCGCGCCGGGCGGGTGGTGCTGGCGGCGGGCGCCTTCTCGCACCGCATCGCCCGGACGCTGGGCGAGAAAATCCCGCTGGAGACCGAGCGCGGCTATAACACCACCTTGCCCGCCGATGCCTTCGACCTGCGCACCCAGGTCACCTTCGGCGGCCATGGTTTCGTGGTCTCGCGGCTCTCGACCGGCATCCGCGTCGGCGGCGCGGTCGAACTGGGCGGGCTGGACCTGCCGCCGAATTTCCGCCGCTCGGAGGCGATGCTGAAAAAGGCCCGCAGCTTCCTGCCCGGCCTCAGGCCCGAGGGCGGCGTGCAATGGATGGGCTTCCGCCCCTCGCTGCCCGACAGCCTGCCGGCCATCGGCCGTGCCCGCGCCACCGAGCGGGTGATCCATGCCTTCGGCCATGGCCATCTGGGCCTGACGCAATCGGCCGGCACCGCGCGGCTGGTCGCCGATCTGGTCACCGGCGCGCAACCCGCCATCGACCTGGCCCCCTTCTCTCCCCAACGGTTCTGAGGTCCATCATGGGCGTTCACACTTTCTCCTGCTTCGACGGCCATACCTGCGGCAATCCGGTGCGGCTGGTCTCTGGCGGCGGGCCGCGCCTTGAAGGCGCCAACATGCTGGAAAAGCGCGCGCATTTCCTGCGCGAGTTCGACTGGATCCGCACCGGCCTGATGTATGAGCCGCGCGGCCACGACATGATGTCGGGCTCCATCCTCTATCCGCCGACGCGGCCGGATTGCGACGTGGCGGTGCTGTTCATCGA
>JBEBVF010000142.1:0-6932 GCA_040392885.1 Paracoccus sp. (in: a-proteobacteria)
GCAGACTTGTCCACGCCCGGAGACCCGAGGGAGTCGGAGGGGGTGGGCAAGTCGGGCAGCAGGCCCTGCAAGGCCGGGCGGCAGCGCCGGTCACCCAAGCCCTGAAAAGGCGCCGGGGGAGCGTTTTGCCTCGCGGGGTGTGCGGGTGACGGGGTTGCGAATGCCGCGCCCGATCCTGCGCCCCATTCTTCCGGCCGCCATGCGATCCAGGGCCATCCACCAACCGGAGGTCCCCATGATCCGCTTCATCGCCCTGCCGACCGAGACCGCGCGCGCTTTGCGTCGTGGACCTGACGCCTATGGCAACCCGCCCGAGCGGCGCATCGCCGCGCCCGGCGACACCATCCCCTGCCGGCATTGCCTGCGCCATGTCGCGCCCGGCCGCGGCTATGTCGTCCTGGCGCATCGCCCCTTTGCCGGCTTCAACCCCTATACCGAGACCGGGCCGATCTTTCTCTGCGCCGAGGACTGTCCGCATGGCGGCGGCACCGCCTTGCCCGCCTTCTTCTCCGCGCCGCAATACATCACCCGCGCCTATGACCGCGACGAGCGCATCCGCTACGGCACCGGCGCGGTCACGCCGACGCCGCAGATCGCCACGCGCTGCGTGGAGCTGCTGGCCCAGCCGGAGACCGCCTTCGTCCATATCCGCTCGGCCAGCAACAACTGCTTCTTCTGCCGGGTCGAGCGTGGCTGAACCCCTCTGGACCTCGCCGCGCTCCCGCCCTATTGCCGGGGCATGGCCGCTGAATCCGCCCTGACCGCCGATGCCATCGCCGCCCTGTTCACCGGGACCGGCGGCCGCTTTCTCTGCGCGCGCTGGGGGCGGCCGGTGGCGCCGGTGGTCTTCGGGCTGGCGGACGAGACGCTGGCGGTGTTCCGCGCCGCGCTGGTCGCCGCCCTGCGCCATGCCGGGCACCCGCTGGCCGAAACCGATCCCGACAGCGGCGCCAACTGGCTGTGCTTTGCAGTGCGCGACTGGCAGGAGCTGGCCGGGCTGCCGGATCTGGACCGCATGACCGGGCTGCCGGACCTGCCGGCGCGGCTGATGGGGCAGGCGGCCGACAGCTATCGCCTGTTCCGCTTCGACGAGGCCGGCGCCATCCGCGCCTGCTTCACCTTTCTCAATCTGGGCGGGGCGCAGGGCCAGGCGCATCCCGGTGCCCTGGCCGAGGCCACGGCGATGAATTCGCTGCTGACCTGGGCGCGCGAGGTCACGCCGAGCCCGGCGCTGGCGGCGCTGGTCCGCGCCGCCTATGACCCAGTGTTGCCTGCCGTGGCGCGCGATGCCAGCCACGGGCTGCGGCTGGCGGCGCGGCTGATCCCGGCCTAGCTCCCCCTTGCGGCAGATGGGCCGCGACCTTAGGCTTGGCGGCATCTCAACAGCGGGTTCCAGGCCATGAAGATCGGCATCCTGAAATGCGGCCAGTCGCCGTCCGTCCTGCGCGACAGCCTCGGCGATTACGACGACATGTTCGTCCGGCTGCTGGCCGGGCGCGGCTTCGACTTCGCCTCCTGGCATGTCGAGGCGATGGAGTTTCCCGCCAGCGTCCACGAGGCCGATGGCTGGCTGCTGACCGGCTCGCGCCACGGCGTCTACGAGGACCATGCCTTCATCCCGGTGCTGGAGGATTTCATCCGCCGCGCCTATGCCGCCGCGGTGCCGCTGGTCGGCATCTGCTTCGGCCACCAGATCGTCGCGCAGGCGCTGGGCGGCAAGGTGGTGAAGTTCCCCGGCGGCTGGGCGGTGGGCGCGCAGGATTATCAGGTCGACGGCCGCAGCCTGACGCTGAACGCCTGGCACCAGGATCAGGTGGTCGAGGTGCCGCCGGGCGCCCGTGTCGCCGGCGGCAATGCGTTCTGCGAGAACGCCGTGCTGGTCTATGGCGACCGCGCGCTGACCGTGCAGGCGCATCCCGAATTCGACGATGCGGTGATCGACGGGCTGATCGCGCATCGCAGCGCCGCGGTGCCGGAGGCACTGCTGGATCAGGCCCGCGCCCGCCGCGGCAGCGCCGACAGCCACCCGGTTGCCGACCGCATCGAGGCCTTCCTCAAGGCGCCGCGGGTTCGGCTGGACAAGGCCGGCTGATGTATCGCCCGCCCGCCTTTGCCGAGGACCGCCCCGAGGTGCTGGCCGCGCTGATGGCCGCGTATCCGCTGGCCACGCTGATCACCCATGGCGCGGGCGGGCTGAGCGCAAATCTGGTGCCGATGCTGGCCGATGCCGGTCTCACCCGGCTGAGCGCGCATCTGGCCCGGGCCAATCCGCAGCTGGCCGACCTGGCCACCGGCGCCGAGGTGTTGCTGGTCTTTCAGGGGCCGCAGGCCTATGTCACCCCGCAATGGTATGCCAGCAAGGCCGAGCATGGCCGCGTGGTGCCGACCTGGAACTATCTGATGGTCGAGCTGCGCGGCACGCCCCGGCTGATCGAGGATCGCGACTGGCTGCGCGCCCATGTCGGTGCCCTGACCGACCGGCAGGAGGCTGCCACCCCCGACCCCTGGAAGCTGAGCGATGCGCCGGAGGCTTTCATCGCCGCGCAGCTGAAGGGTATCGTCGGGCTGGAGATTGCGGTCACGCAGATCGCCGGCAAGTGGAAGGCCAGCCAGAACCGCCCCGCGGCCGACCGCGCCGGCGTGGTCACGGGGCTGGGCGACCACCCCTTTGCCGCCCATATCCCCGCGCCGGCGGGTTGACCGGCAACGACAACAAGGGAACATCCCATGCCGCCCTGGCTGCAGAACGCCCCCCAAGCCGCCCGCGAATATGTCGAGGGACGCCGCCTCGACGAGGTCGAGTGCATCGTCCCCGACATTGCCGGGGTGGCGCGCGGCAAGGCGATGCCGGCGTCGAAATTCGCCAAACAGGACAGCTTCTACCTGCCCAACAGCATCTTCCTGCAAACCATCACCGGCGAATGGGCCGACAACCCCTCCGGCGCCTTCACCGAGCCGGACATGGTGCTGCGGCCGGATTTCTCGACCACCACCGCCGCGCCCTGGACGGCGGACTGGACGTTACAGATCATCCATGACTGCTTCGACCAGCAGGGCAACCCGGTCCCGGCCTCGCCGCGCAACGTGCTCAAGCGCATCGTCTCGCTCTACGAGGCCGAGGGCTGGCGGCCCATCGTCGCCCCGGAGATGGAGTTCTTCCTGGTCGCCCGCAATATCGACCCCAACCAGCCGGTGCAGCCGCCCATGGGCCGCTCGGGCCGCAGGGCGGCGGCGAAACAGGCCTATTCGCTGTCGGCGGTGGACGAATACGGCAAGGTCATCGACGACATCTACGATTTCGCCGAGGCGCAGGGCTTCGAGATCGACGGCATCCTGCAAGAGGGCGGCGCCGGCCAGGTCGAGATCAACATGGCCCATGGCGACCCGGTGCGGCTGGCCGACGAGATCTTCTATTTCAAGCGGCTGATCCGCGAGGCGGCCCTGCGCCACGACTGCTATGCCACCTTCATGGCCAAGCCGATCGAGGGCGAGCCGGGCAGCGCCATGCATATCCATCACTCGGTGGTGGATGCGCGCACCGGGCGCAACATCTTTTCCGACGAGAAGGGCGGCGAGACCCCGGAATTCCTGCATTTCATCGCCGGGATGCAGGTGCATCTGCCGGCGGCGGTGGCGCTGCTGGCGCCCTATGTGAACAGCTATCGCCGCTATGTCCCGGATTTCGCGGCGCCGATCAACCTGGAATGGGGCCGTGACAACCGCACCACCGGGCTGCGGGTGCCGATCTCCGGCCCCGAGGCGCGGCGGGTGGAGAACCGCCTCGCCGGGATGGACTGCAACCCCTATCTGGGCATCGCCGCCAGCCTCGCCACCGGCTATCTGGGGCTGAAGCAGAAATTGCAGCCGCGCCCGGAATGCCTCGGCGATGCCTATATCGGCGATGACGAGCTGCCCAAGACCCTGGCCGTGGCGCTGGACACCATGTCGGAAAGCGTGGCGATGCGCGAGGTGCTGGGCGGCGAGTTCATGGATGTCTACGAATCGGTCAAGCGCAACGAATATGCCGAGTTCCAGCAGGTCATCAGCCCGTGGGAGCGCGAGCATCTGCTGCTGAACGTATGAACCTGCTGTTTGCCAACGACCGCCGCGGCGCCTTTCCCGCCAGCTATTACGCCGCCACCCGCGACCCCGCGCCCGAGCGGCCGCCGCTGCGGGGCGAGGTGCGGGCCGATGTGGCTGTGGTCGGCGGCGGCTATACCGGCCTGTCGGCGGCGCTGCACCTGGCCGAGGCCGGGCGCCGCGTGGTGGTGCTGGAGGCGCATCGGGCGGGTTTCGGCGCCTCGGGCCGCAATGGCGGCCAGCTCGGCTCGGGACAGCGGCTGGACGTGGCGGCGCTGGAGGCGGCCTATGGCCGCGCGCCGGCGCAGCGGCTCTGGGCGATGGCCGAGGAGGCCAAGGCGCTGACCCGCAGCCTTGCGGCGCGGGCCGGGGTGCCGGTACATGACGGCATCGCCCATGCCGCCCGCAGCCCGGCCGAGGTCCGCGCCGCGCATGCGCATGCCGAAAAGCTGGCCCGCGACTATGGCTATGACCGCGTGGAGCCGCTGGACCGCGCCGGGCTGCGGGCGCTGGTGCCCTCGGACCGCTTCGCGGGCGGCGACATTGACCACGGCGCTGGCCATCTGCACCCGCTGAACCTGGCGCTGGGGCTGGCGCGGCTGGCCGAGGCGGCCGGCGCGATCATCCACGAGGACACGCTGGTCACCCGCCTCGAGCATGGCGCCGCGACCGGCCAGAGCGTGGTCGAGACCGAGGCCGGGCGGGTGGTCTGCGACCAGGTGATCCTGGCCGCCAACGGCTATCTCGGCGGGCTCGACCGGCGCATGGCGGCGCGGGTGATGCCGATCAACAACTACATCATCGCCACCGAGCCCCTGGGTGCGCGGGCGGCGCAGGTGCTGACCCGCAACATCGCCGTGCATGACACGCAATTCGTGGTGAATTACTGGCGGCTGTCGGAGGACGGCCGGCTGCTGTTCGGCGGCGGCGAGACGCTGGGCTACCGCTTTCCGCGCGACATCGCCTCGGTGGTCCGGCGGCCGATGCTGGCCATCTATCCCGGCCTGCGCGACGTGGCGATCACCCATGCCTGGGGCGGCACGCTGGCGATCACCCGCAACCGCATGCCCTGTTTCATGCGCCCGGCGCCGAACTGCCTCGCGGCGGGGGGATATTCGGGCCATGGCGTGGCGATGGCGGTGCTGGCCGGACGGCTGATGGCCGAGGCGGCGGCGGGGCAGGCCGAGGGGTTCGACACCATGGCGGCGCTGCCCATGCCCGCCTTCCCCGGCGGCGCCGCGCTGCGCTGGCCGCTGCTGGTGGCGGGGATGAGCTGGTTCGCGCTGCGCGACCGGCTGGGCCTGTAGGGCGGAACGCGCCGGGGCCGGGCTGGCTAAGCTGGCCGGCCGCCGGATTGTGGGGCAGGGCACATCCTGCGCCCTTTCCCGGTGGAACGGTGCTCAGCTGAGAGCGGGGCTGAGCCGGCCTGTACGGCACGGCTGGCCGGAGTTGTAGAGCGGGAAACGTCTCGCCGACCCCGGGGGCGCTAAGCCGAGAGCGGAGCGTCGCTCTGGCTGGTTTGGGCTATAGGACAGGAGTGTCGCGGCGCCGAGGCGGCCTTTCCCGGTGGAACGGTCCTGCATTCGCCGTTGTGCCTGCGGCTAGTTGAGAGTCGGTTTGCTGTGTGACCGGGCAGCGTGGTAGAGCCGAGGCCCATGCGCTGGCGCAGGGCCAGCCCATTCTTGGTAGACGACCGCTGTGTCGGGTGCTGCTGTAGGATCTCCCTTATGCGACCGGTTGGCCGCCAGGGACCTCTGCCCAGTGTCGTGCCGCGGCGCTGCCACCCGGCCTCGGGCCGGGCAATCTGCGTGAATGCGTCCTGCCCGGTAGCCGGAAGTCTAGAGATAGCGCGGGAATTCCACCTTCGGGCAGCGGTCCTGCACCACGGTGATGCCCCTGGCGCGGGCCTTTTCGGCGGCCGCGTCGTTCACCACGCCGATCTGCATCCAGATGGTCCTCAGGTCGGGCAGGGCGGCCAGCGCCTCGTCCACCACCGGCCCCACCGCCTCGGGGCGGCGGAAGATGTCCACCATGTCGACATGCGCCTCGGCCGGGATGGCCGAGAGATCGGGATAGACGGTCTCGCCCAGCAGTTCCTTGCCGGCCTGGCCGGGATTGATCGGGATGATGCGGAAGCCCTGGCTCTGCAGATAGCGCGCCACCCCCCAGGAGGGCCGGTCCTCCTTCGGCGACAGGCCGACGATGGCGATGGTCTTCGTCTCGCGGACGATGCGTTCGATAACCTCGGCCTCACCCATCCTGCACCCCCTGCGTCATGGCCGGCCCTTCGGCGGCGCTCAACCTTGGCATGAAAAAAGCGCCCGGTCCACAGGGGGAGCCGGGCGCGAGTCACGGAACGAGGGACAGTGATCCGAACATGACCGTTCCGGGGCCATGTTCCGAATCACAAATGCGCATGAGGGGCCGGAAGTTCCATGGTTTTCACAACAAGGTGAAGATATGGCTTCTTTTTCGCCCTGAGGCGAAGTTGCAACAGCGCTGTCGGGGGGCGTGAAAGGGGGTGCCCCGGAACTTGTCTGTCCGGATTGCCCGACCTGCCTACCACGTCCGCCTTCCGGGGCTCCTGCACGGACAACTCTGTGTGGTCGCGGCGAGCCGGGGCGGCATGCTCCGGAAAGCAGTTAGAGTGGGGTCATGTCCGAAACGTCCTGCCTTAGCCGCCTGACTTGCCCCTCCCTGCATCTTTCCAGCGTCTCGGGACAGGAGAAAGTCTACGTGGTCACGGTGAGCGGGGCGGTTGTTCCCCTCCCGAAAGCTCCGGGCATAAGTTCACGTGGTCGCAGCGGGCGTGAGGTGGTGCGGTTTCGGCGAGGGGTGGGTGAAACACTGTC
>JBEBVF010000143.1:0-6855 GCA_040392885.1 Paracoccus sp. (in: a-proteobacteria)
GCCGGTGAAGCGCTCGTAATGGCCGAGGTCGAGGTCGGTCTCGGCGCCGTCATCGGTGACGAAGACCTCGCCATGCTCGAACGGGCTCATGGTGCCGGGATCGACGTTCAGATAGGGGTCCAGCTTGCGCAGCCGCACGGTATAGCCGCGCGCCTGCAACAGCGCCCCCAGCGCCGCCGAAGCCAGGCCCTTGCCCAGCGAGGACACCACGCCGCCGGTGATGAAGATATAGCGCGTCATGGATTCCCCCGAGATGCTGCAATTGGGTGCCGTGGGCCGGCGGGAAGGTTTGCGCGGGCCTCTGCGGACCCCATCACGGGACCCGCCTAATAGACGATTTCCGGTTGGCTGGCAACGGCGCGCGGAGCCGGTCGGCAGGCCGCAGGCGCGACCCCCAGGACCGGGCGTGGGCCCGCCGCCTCAGTTGCCGGTGGTGGCCGGGGCGGGGGCCGGGGCCGAAGTTTGCGCCGGGGCCGGGGTTTCGGCGGCCGGAGCCGGCGCGGCGGTCTCCGCGGCGGGCGCCTCGGTCGCCGCCTCGGGGGCGGCATCCGTGGCCGGGACCGGAGTGGCCGGGGTCACGCTCTCGCTCGCCGGGGTGGCGGCCTCGGGGGTGGCGCTGTCGGCCGCCGGTACCGCGGCTTCCGGTGCGGCGGGCGCGGGCGGGGTGATGGGCTGGCCGGCGCCGGGCAGGATCGGGCTGCCGGGCGGCGGGGTATAGTCGGGCAGCGCGGGCGTGCTGTCGGCCGGCGCCTCCTTGGGCAGTTCGGTGCTGAGGCCCAGCTGGTCGATCACCGAGCTCATCGAGGTCTGCCGCGCCGCCAGCAGCGTCAGGGCCACGGAGGTGATCAGAAAGGCCGTCGCGATGATCCAGGTGGCCTTGGACAGCGCGTTCGCCGCCTGCCTGCCGGTCATGACGCCGCCACCGCCGCCGCCGCCCATGCCGAGGCCACCGCCTTCGGATCGTTGCAGCAACACCACCCCGATCAGCAGCAGCGCAAGGATCAGATGCACGGTCAGGACGACGTTTTCCACGGTGGCGGGCCTTTTCTTCTGCGACGCGCCTATCTAGGCACCGCTTGGGGTCTTGGCAAGCGGGGGCTTTGCATGGGCGCGATCATGATTCAGGGCACCGGCTCGAATGTCGGCAAGTCGCTGCTGGTGGCGGGCCTGTGCCGGGCCTTCCGCGCCCGCGGCCTGCGGGTGGCGCCGTTCAAGCCGCAGAACATGTCCAACAATGCCGCCGTGGCCGAGGGCGGCGAGATCGGCCGGGCGCAGGCCCTGCAGGCCCGGGCCTGCGGGATCGCCGCGCATGTGGACATGAACCCGGTGCTGCTGAAGCCCGAGACCGAGACCGGCGCCCAGGTGATCGTGCAGGGCCGGGCGCTGACCCGGATCAGCGCCGGCGGCTATGGCGCGCTGAAGCCGAAACTGCTGGGCGCGGTGCGCGACAGTTTCGCGCGGCTGCGCGCCGTGCATGACCTGGTGCTGGTCGAGGGGGCGGGATCACCGGCCGAGATCAACCTGCGGCGCGGCGACATCGCCAATATGGGTTTTGCCCGGGCCGAGGGGGTGCCGGTGATCCTGGCCGGCGACATCGACCGCGGCGGCGTGATCGCGCAGCTCGTCGGCACGCAGGCGGTGCTGGGCGCACCGGATGCCGCGCTGATAAAGGGCTTCATCGTCAACAAGTTTCGCGGCGATCCCATGCTGTTCGCCGATGGCTATGCCGCGATCGCCGCGCGCACCGGCTGGCCGGGCATGGGCGTGTTGCCGTGGTTCCCCCGCGCCCATCTGCTGCCGGCCGAGGACGCCGCCGACCTGCGCCGCGCGGAGCGGGGGCAGGGGCTGCATGTGGTCTGCCTGACCCTCCCACGCATTGCCAATTTCGACGATCTCGACCCGCTGGCGGCCGAGCCGGGGGTGCGGCTGACCATGCTGCGTCCCGGCGAGGCGATCCCCGGCGATGCCGGTCTGGTGGTGATTCCGGGCACCAAATCCACCCGCGGCGACCTGGCCTTCCTGCGTGCGCAGGGCTGGGACATCGACCTGGCCGCGCATCGCCGCCGCGGCGGCGCCGCGCTGGGCCTCTGCGGCGGCTATCAGATGCTGGGGCGGGTGATCCGCGATCCCGGCGGGCATGACGGCGCCGCCGGCGAGGATGCCGGGCTGGGCCTGCTGGATGTGGAAACCGGGATGGCGGCGGAAAAGCGCGTCTGCCGGGTTTCCGGCCATGCGTTCGGCGAGGGTGTCGAGGGCTACGAGATCCATATGGGCCGCAGCGCCGGCCCCGATTGCGCCCGGCCCTTCGCCCATATCGACGGCCGGGCGGAGGGTGCGGTCAGCCGCGACGGCCGGGTGATGGGCACCTATCTGCACGGGCTGTTCGCCGCCGACGGCTTTCGCGCCGCCTTCCTGCGCCATCTGGGCGCGCAGGCCTCGGACCTGGCTTGGGAGGACGGGCTGGAGGCGGTGCTGGACGCGCTGGGCGAGCATGTCGCGGCGCATCTGGATCTCGACCGCATGGCGGCCATTGCCGGGCTGTGATTCGCGGGGCGCCGCTGCCGGCGAGGCGCCGCCCCGGTCGCGGGTCAGCCCAGGGCCTCAGCGCGGGACGGTGGCCAGCGCCGCCTCCAGCCGCGCCCACTCCCCGGCCTCGCCGGGAATGCCGAGGCGCAGCCAGTCGCGGCTCCACGGAAAGGCGCGGGTCCAGATATGGTGGCCGGCCAGCGCCGCCCGCGCCGCCAGCGCGTCGGGCGTCGCATAGAGCCGGAACAGATGCGTGCCGCCCACCACCCGCCAGCCGGCGCGGGCGGCCAGCAGGTCCAGCCGCAACGCCGCCTCGGTATGGTAGAGCGTGGTCGCCCGCGCCCAGTCCCTGTCCGCCATCGCCTGCGCCCCGATGGCCAGCGCCGGGCCGTTGACCGGCCAGGGCCCGGCGGCCTCGGCCAGCCGGGCCAGCAGATCCGGCGCCGCCACGGCAAAGCCCAGCCGCAGGCCGGCCAGCCCCCAGAATTTTCCGAAACTGCGCAGGATCAGCACGTTGTCCGGTGCGGTGGGGATCAGCGACAGGTCCGGGCGCGGGTCGGCGAAACTCTCGTCCACCACCAGCAGCCCGACGCTCTCCGCCAGCGCCGCCAGCCGCTCGGGCGCCCAGGTGCGGCCGTCGGGATTGTTGGGATTGACCACCACGCCCAGGTCATGGCCGGCCAGCGCCTCCGGCCCGGCCACCTGCGCCACCGGCCAGCCCTCGGCGCTCAGGCTGGCGGCATGTTCGTTATAGGTCGGCGCGACCACCGCCGCCTGCCCCGGCCGCGCCAGCCGCCCCATCAGCCGGATCGGCGCCGAGGCCCCGGCCATCGGCAGCACTCGCTCCGGCCCGGTGCCGAACCAGGCCGCCGCCACCGCCCGCAGCGCGTCCGTGGCGGCGCGGGTGGGCAGGGCACGCCAAGCCTGCGCCGGCACCTCGCCCACGGGCCAGGGTCGGCGGTTGATGCCGGTCGACAGGTCGATCCAGTTCGTGCCGCCATGCGTCGCCATGGCGCGGTCCAGGTCGCCGCCATGGTCGCGGGGCGCGGGGATGGTGAGGGGCGATTCGGGCATGGTATCGGGGCTGGGGCTGCGCCAGTCTGGCAGGATGGCGCGACCATGGCGCGCCGGGTGGCGGAAGGAAAGCGCGGGATGGAGTGGTGGGCCGAAGGCACGGTGATCGGGCGGCGCCTGCATGGCGAGCATGCGGTGATCCTCGACGTGCTGACGCTGGAACATGGCCGCCATGCCGGGCTGGTGCCGGGCGGCGCCTCGCCCCGGCGCGCGGCGCTGACCCAGCTCGGCAGCCGGCTGATGCTGCATTGGCGCGGCCGTGGCGAGGACATGCTGGGCACCTTCGCCATCGAGCCGCTGCACAGCCGCGCCGCCATCATGGGCGACCCGGTGGCGCTGGCCGGGCTGCAGGCGGTCGGCGCGCTGCTGGTCCGCGCCCTGCCCGAGCGCGATCCGCATCCGCGACTGGCACAGGCGGTCGAGGGGCTGCTGGATGCCATGGCCGCGCAGGGTGCGCAGGGCTGGGCCGGCGACTATCTGCGCTTCGAGATGCTGCTGCTGGACGAGGTGGGGCTGGGCCTCGACCTCGACCGCTGCGCGATGACCGGTGTGCGCGAGGGGCTGGCCTGGGTATCGCCGCGCACCGGGCGGGCGGTCACCGCGGCGGCGGTGGTGGGCCAGCCGGAGCTGCGCGCCCGCCTGCTGTCCCTGCCCGCGGTCCTGGGCGGCGCCGGGCCGGGCGGGCTGGCCGAGGGGTTGGCGCTGACCGGGCATTTCCTGCATCGGCGGCTGGCCGAGGCCCATGACGGCCGCCCGCTGCCCGCTGCCCGCGACCGGCTGGCGGCGCGGCTGCTGGCGGCGGCGGGGGGCGGTGTCTGATGTGGGGGGCTCGGTGCGTGCAAGCACGCACCCTACGTTGGCCATGGACAGCCGGACCCTTGGCACGGTGATCCCGTAGGATGCGTGCTTGCACGTACCCTACGATGGCCCATCGACAACTGGACCGGCAAGGCGATCCCCGTAGGGTACGTGCTTGCGCGCACCGAGCGCATGGCCTCCCGCGCCCCGCCTCGCAGCGGCACCCGCCGCCTCAGTTCTCCTGCGGGCGGCGCACCGTCAGCCAGATCAGCGCCGCGCCCGACAGCGCCAGGAAGGGCAGCATCGCCAGGTTGACCAGGTTCCACCCCGCCTGCGCCGTGCTGCCCGAGCAGTTCAGCAACCCGCCCGAGGCCAGTGAGGCGATGAACACCCCGCCGAAGACGATGGAATCGTTCAACCCCTGCAGGGCCTCGCGTTCATGCGGCTTCTGGGCGCGGGTCAGCATGGCGGTGGCGCCGATATAGCCGAAGTTCCAGCCCACCCCCAGCAGGATCAGGGTCACGGTGAAATGGCTCAGGTCCACGCCGGTCAGCGCCACCAGCCCGGCGACGGACAGGATCGCCATGCCGGTGGCGACGATGCGGGTGGTGCCGAAGCGGGCGATCAGATGGCCGGTGAAGAAGCTGGGCAGATACATCGCCAGCACATGCGCGCCGACCACGAAGGAGGTGTCGCCGCTGCTCAGTCCGCAGCCCATCATCGCCAGCGGCGTCGAGGTCATCACCAGGTTCATCAGCGCATAGCTGACCGCCGCGCAGATCATCGCCACCACGATGCGCGGGCGCGAGAACACGTCGCGCAGGTGGATATGCGCCGGCCCGCTGCCGCCGCCCGCCGGCGCCGGAGTGGGCGGCGCGGCATGCAGCAGCGCGAACAGCGGCGGGCCGATCATGTTGACCACCACGATCAGCGCATAGGTGCCCAGATAGGTGATGCCCAGCATCTCGCGGCTGATATTGGTCAGCCAGGGGCCGATGACCCCGGCGACCAGCCCCCCCGCCATCACCGCCGAGATCGCCTTGCCGTGCAGCGCCGGCTCGGCCCCGTCGACGGCGGCAAAGCGGTAGAAGCCCTGCGCGGCCATGTAGGTGCCCGACAGCGTGGTGCCGGCGACATAGATCCAGAACGAACCCAGATAGATGCCGACGAAGGAGACCAGCCCGCCCAGCGCCCCCATCGCCGCGGCCAGGGTAAAGCCCATCTGCCGCCCGTGCCGGGCCATGAACCGCGCCAGCGGCCGCGCCGACAGCGTCGAGCCGAGGATCATCATCGAGATCGGCAGCGTGGCGATGCAGGCCCAGGGGGTCAGCACCTGTCCGACCAGCCCGCCGGAGATGAACTGCATGGTCATCTGCGATCCGAGCACCGCCTGCGCAAAGGCCAGCACGGCGACATTGCGCCAGACGGAGGCGCGGGGCATCGTGGCGGCGCTCATGCGTGCTTCTCCTCGCGGGGCAGGGGGGCGGCGCCGGCCGGCTTGCCGCGGGTGCCCGCGGCATGGCGCAAGTCTTCGGCGGGGCGGGTTGCGACGGCGGCGCTCACGCCCGGCGCTCCGGCCGGGGCAGGGCGGCGGCGGCGCGGGCGCGGGCCTCGATCGCGGCCCAGTCGCCGCGGGCAACCTCGGCGGCGGGCGCGATCCAGCTGCCGCCGACGCAGGCGACATTGGCCAGCGCCAGCCAGTCGGGGGCGCTGGCCGCGGTGATGCCGCCGGTCGGGCAAAAGCTCAGATGCGGCAGGGGCGCCGCCAGCGCGCGCAGGAAATCCGGGCCGCCGGCGGCAGTGGCGGGAAAGAATTTCAGCATGCGGTGGCCCAGTTCGGCCGCGCGCATCGCCTCGGAGGCCGAGGCCACGCCGGGTACCAGCGGCAGCCCGGCATTGCGGCAGCCCGCGGAGAGCGCCTCGGTCAGGCCGGGCGAAAAGGCAAAGCGCGCCCCGGCGCGGGCGGCGCGGGCGGCGTCCTCGGCGGTCAGCACGGTGCCGGCGCCGACCTCGGCACCCTCGACCCGCGCCATCGCCGCGATCGCGTCCAGCGCGGCGGGCGTGCGCAGCGTGACCTCCAGCACCGGCAGCCCGCCGGCGACCAGCGCCCGCGCCAGCCCTTCGGCCTGGGCGGCATCGGTCACGGTCAGCACCGGAATGACGGGCGCACGGGCGCGGAGCGCGCGCAGGCTGAGCGGCGGGTTGGGTGACATGGCTGGCCCCTTCACGGTCACGCGGGATCACGCGCGGGCCAACCTGACCTGCAAGCGGTTCCAGTGCAAGGGGTGCGGATGCCGCGGGGCAGGGCCGTGGGGCCGCGACGGCGCCCGGCATGCGCCGGTGGACAGTGTCGCGCGGCGCGCGCAGGTGCTCAGCGCTATATGTCAGTTCTCCTCAAGGGTCACCTGCCGTGTGTGGCGCGTGCGGGCGGTCAGTCGACCAGCATCGCTTTGCGTG
>JBEBVF010000144.1:0-6824 GCA_040392885.1 Paracoccus sp. (in: a-proteobacteria)
AAAAAGGCCGTTGACACTCCCCGCGACTGCCCGTATCTCCCCTCTCCACGCGACCTGCCCAGGTGGCGGAATTGGTAGACGCGCACGGTTCAGGTCCGTGTGCCGCAAGGTGTGGAGGTTCGAGTCCTCTCCTGGGCACCAAACGCTTGAAGAAGCCGCTGCGCAAGCAGCGGCTTCTTGCATTTCCGCCCCTTGCACGGCGCGCGGGACCGCGCCGCTCCCGGCCGCTCAGCCGCGCGGGCGGGCCATCGGCGCCTGCCGGCCCATCTCGGCGCGCAGCTTGTCCAGGGCGAAGGCGATGTCCTCGCGCGCGGCAGCGTCCAGCAGGTTGGCCGGGAACGAGATCGCCACGCCATAGATCTCGGCCCCGTCCGGGTCGCGCAGGGCGATGCCGCAGGAGGCCACCCCCTCATAGGCCTCGCTGTCGGTCAGCGAGCGGCCGCTGGAGCGGATGCGGCCGATGATCTCGCGCAGCTCGGCATGGTTGGCCGGGGTCTTGTGCGAGACGAAGGGCAGCGGCTCGGGCACCCGCTGCTGCCAGTCCTCGTCATCGAGCAGCGCCAGCATCGCCCGCCCGTTCGAGGTGCCATGCGCCGCGGCGCGATAGCCGGGCGCGGTGGCGATCGCCAGCGGGCTGGAGCCGCGAAGCATCCGCAGCACCATCAGGTCCGGGCCGTCGAAGATGGTGATGTAGCCGGTATGGCCATAGGTCTCGCAGATCTTCTGCAGGCGCTTGGTCAGCAGGTCGAGGAAATGGCTCTGGCTGCGGAAGATCTGGCCCAGCTCGAACAGCCGCATCCCCGGCGAATAGAGCCGGGTGCTGTCGTCATATTCCAGAAGGGCCGATTCGCGCAGCGCCTTCAGCGCCCGGTGGACCGTGGCCTTGGGATGCCCCAGCCGCCGGGCCAGTTCGGCCTGGTTCAGGGCCGGTTCGGCAAAGGTGAACACCTTGAGGATGTCGAGGGCCGCCGTCAGGGCACTCATCGTGTCTTCTCCATGATTCCAGCCTGGCTCGGCCGCGGTTTCCATCGTTATTGTTTCACTAATGGAATTCTATATCAACAGTGAAACAAATTTCTGGACAGATGCTTTTTTCTGAACCCTAATCCCCGGTCAGACGCACCGCCGCGCGGTCGGGGACCGGCGCCGGGCGCGTGACACGGATCTGGAGCGGACAAGACATGCAGACCAGCCAAGGGCGCCTGCGCGCCGGCATCGACATCGGCGGCACCTTCACCGATTTCATCCTTTTCGATGAGGCGCGCACGGCGATCCGCCTGCACAAGCACCTGACCACGCCGCAAGACCCGTCGCAGGGTGCGCTGAAGGGTCTGGGCGAGCTGGTCGAGGATGCCGGCATCCGCATCGCCGACCTGGCCGAGATCGTGCATGGCACCACCCTGGTCACCAATGCGGTGATCGAGCGCAAGGGCGCCCGCATCGGCCTGATCACCACCGAGGGCTTCCGCGACATCCTGGAGATCGGCACCGAGCAGCGCTACGACATCTACGACCTGACCCTCTCCTTCCCCGCCGCCCTGGTCGAGCGCGCCCGCCGGCTGGAGGTCAGCGAGCGCGTCGGCGCCGATGGCAGCGTGATCCGGCCGCTGGACGAAGTCGGCGTCATGCGCGCCGCCGAGCAGCTGAAGGCGCAGGGCGTCGAGGCCATCGCCATCTGCTTCATGCATGCCTACGAGAACCCGGACCACGAACGGCGCAGCCGCGACCTGATCCGCAAGGCCTTCCCGGAGATTTCGGTCTCCATCTCCTCCGAGGTGGTGGCCGAGATTTCGGAATACCAGCGCTTCGTCACCACCTGCGCCAATGCCTATGTGCAGCCGCTGATGGACCGCTATCTGCGCCGCTTCGAGAGCGAGCTGGACCGGCTGGGCTTCAAGGGCGACTTCCGGCTGATGCATTCGGCCGGCGGGCTGGTCTCGCTGGAGGCGGCGCGCGCCTTTCCCATCCGGCTGCTGGAATCCGGCCCGGCCGGCGGCGCGCTGGCCACGGCCTGGTTCGGCCGCAATGCCGGCAAGGACGACCTGATCGCCTTCGACATGGGCGGCACCACCGCCAAGGCCTGCCTGATCGAGGACGGCCGCGCCCATATCGCCTCCTTCCTGGAGGCCGGGCGCGAGCATCGGTTCAAGAACGGCTCCGGCCTGCCGATCAAGGCGCCGGTGGTCGACATGATCGAGATCGGCGCCGGCGGCGGCTCGATCGCCTCGATCGACGCGGTGGGGCTGATGCGGGTCGGCCCGCATTCGGCGGGCTCGGAGCCCGGCCCGGCCTGCTATGGCCGCGGCGGCGACAAGCCCACCGTGACCGATGCCAGTGTGGCGCTGGGCTATTACGATCCCGCCGCCTTCCTGGGCGGGCGCATGGCGCTGGATGTCGATGCCGCCAACCGGGCGCTGGAGACCATGGCGCAACCGCTGGGCATCTCGGCGGTCGAGGCGGCCTGGGGCATCCATCAGGTCGTGGCCGAGAGCATGGCCAGCGCCGCCCGCATCCATCTGGTCGAGAAGGGCAAGGACCCGCGCTTCTATTCCATGATCGGCTTTGGCGGCGCCGGCCCGGCCTTTGCCGCCAAGGTGGCGCGGATTCTGGGCGTGCGGCAGGTGATCATCCCGCCGGCCAGCGGCGTCGCCTCGGCCTTCGGCTTCCTGACCGCGCCGCTGTCCTTCGACTTCGTGCGCTCGCATCGCGTGCCGCTGGTGCCGGAGATGGACATGGCGCCGATCTCGGCCATCCGCGAGGCGCTGGCCGCCGACGGACGCGAGCAGCTGCGCCGTGCCGGCGTGGCCGAGGCCGACATGACCGTCGAATATTCGGCCGACATGCGGCTGGTCGGCCAGCTGCACGAGATCAACGTGCCGCTGCCGGCCGGCGATCTGGGCGCCGATTCACACGGCGCCATCCGTGAGGCCTTCGAGGCGGTCTATTCCGCCCGCTATACCACGGTGCCGGCGGATGCGCAGATGGAGATTCTGTCCTTCCGCTGCCGCACCAGCGGGCCGGTGCCGCAACTGACCGTGCGCCAGGCCGGCGTCGGCGGGCACGAGGGCGATGCGCGCAAGGGCAGCCGCAAGACCTGGTTCGCCGGCGAATGGCTGGAGGCGCAGGTCTATGACCGCTACTCGCTGCGCCCCGGCATCGAGATCGAAGGCCCGGCGATCATCGAGGAAAACGAATCGACCACGATCATCCCGCCCGGCGACCGCGCCACCATCGACGAGACCGGCAACCTGCTGATCGCCATCGCCGCCGCCGCCAAGGGCGCCACGGTGGTCGATGCCGGCATGTCGCTGGACGAGGCCATGGCCCGGATCGAATCCGACCCCATCGCGCTGGAGGTGATGTGGAGCCGGCTGGTCAACGTTGCCGAGGAGATGTGGTCCACCGTCTGCCGCACGGCGTTTTCGCTGATTATCTCGGAAAGCCAGGATTTCGGCTGCGCCATCCTCGACCCGCAGGGCGAGACGCTGGCGCATTCGGCCCGGGTCATGCCGGTCTTCAACCTGACGCTGCCAATGGCGGTCAAGGCGATCCTCGCCCGCTATCCGGTCAAGACGATGCAGCCGGGCGATGTCTATATCACCAACGATCCCTGGCTGTGCGCCGGGCACCTGTTCGACCTGGCCATCGTCACCCCGGTTTTCCACCAGGGCCGCGTGGTGGCGCTGATGGGCACCGTCGGCCATGTCGGCGACATCGGCGGCTCGCGCGACGGGCTGAGCGTGACCGAGCTTTACGAGGAAGGCATCCAGATCCCAGCCATGAAGCTGGTGCGCGAGGGGGTCGAGAACGAGGACCTGTTCCGGCTGATGGCGGAAAACATCCGCGACAGCGACCAGGTGCTGGGCGACGTGCGGTCCTTCATCTCGGCCAATGCCACCGGCGTGGTGCGCATGCAGGCCTTCATGGACGAATACGGCATCCATGACCTCAAGGCCTTCGCCCAGGTGGTGCAGCGCCTGTCCGAGCGCGCCATGCGCGAGGCCATCCGCAACCTCAGGGACGGGGTCTATCACTCGACCATCGCCAACAACCCGATGGGCGAGGTGATGGAATTCCCGCTGAAACTCACCGTCAGCGGCGACGAGATCGAGCTGGATTTCGAGGGCGCGCCGCCGCAGACGAAAAAGGGCGGCATCAACTGCACCCTGTCCTATACCACGGCGCATGCCACCTATCCGCTGAAATGCATGCTGACCCCGGATGTGCGCGGCAATGCCGGCTGCTATCGGGCGTTCACGGTGAAGGCGCCCAAGGGCTCGATCCTGAACTGCGACAAGCCGGCGCCGGTCTCGCTGCGCACCCGCACCGGCTGGTATATCGCCCCCAACATCTTCCGGGCCATGGCCGAGGCGGCGCCGGAGGCGGTGCAGAGCTTTTCCGGCCTGCCCAGCCTGCTCAGCTTCTATGGCAAGAGCGATGACGGCGCGCTGTTCTACGAGCTGTTGCTGCTCGGCGGCGGCCAGGGCGCCTCGGCGCGGGCGGACGGCAAGTCCTCGCTGCTGTGGCCGACCTCGGCGGCAACCTCCTCGATCGAGATGCTGGAAAGCCGCTCGCCGATCGTGGTCTGGGAAAAGGCGCTGATGACCGACAGCGGCGGCGCCGGCCAGTTCCGGGGCGGGCTGGGCGTGCGCCTGCGCATCTCGCGCCGGCTGGAGACCGGCAACGACATCCGCACCATCGTCTCGCCCGAGGGCGTGGACCTGCCGGTGGCGGGGCTGTTCGGCGGCAAGGCCGGGCTGACCGCGCATGGCCGCATCCTCAGCCTCGCCGACGGCCGCCAGATCGCGGATTGCGGCACCGGCATGATCCTCGACCTGACCGGCACCGACCAGGTGGTCGAGCTGCAACTGGCCGGCGGCTCGGGCTATGGCGACCCGCTGGACCGCGACCGCCACCGCGTCGAGGAGGACCTGCGCCAGGGCTATATCAGCGCCGAGGCCGCCCGGACCGTCTATGCGCTGCCCGCCACCCGCAAGGCCAGCGTCGCCTGATGCCACCCCATCCCGCGCCCCGGCCCGTCGGCCGGGGCGCGGGCACGACCAAGCCAACCGAACCGACAGCAACAGGGACCACAACGATGAATATCAGCCGCCGGACCCTCATGGGCACCGCTCTTTCCACCGCCGCGCTGGCGGCGATGCCGCTGCGCGTGATGGCGCAGGGCCGCAATATCCTGATCATGGCCAGCAGCGTCGACATCCCCAACTTCGACCCGCATGTGGCCAGCGGCTATGCGCCGGCCATGCTGCTGCGCAACACCTATGACGCGCTGGTGCGCGTCGTCGGCAACCCGCCCGAACTGGCCCCCAGCCTGGCGACCAGCTGGACCGCCTCGGATGACGGGATGCATTACGAGTTCACGCTGGACCCGGATGCACGCTTCCAGGACGGCAGCCCGGTCACCGCCGAGGCCGTGGTCTACTCCTTCGAGCGCATCCTGCGCCTGAAACGCGGCTATTCCTGGATGATCAACGGCATTCTGGAGCCGGGCGGCATCACCGCCAAGGATGCGCAGACCGTCGCCTTCGACCTCAAAGCCCCCTTCGCGCCCTTCCTGCAGGTCATGCCCTGGATGTTCATCGTCAACCCGGCGGTGGTCGAAGCCAACAAGGGTGATGATGACGGTCAGGCCTGGCTGCTCCAGAACACCGCCGGCTCGGGCGCCTTCCGCATGGGCCGGGTGATGCCGGGCAACATGTATGAATTCATCCGCGTCGAGGACGACTGGCACAAGGGCGGCGGCAATCTGAACGGCGCCATCTGGAAGATTGTCCGCGAGGCCTCGACCGAGCGCATGATGATCCAGCGCGGCGAGGCCCATATCGCCCTGGAACTCTATGCCGAGGACATGGAGGCGCTGGAGGGCGTGCCCGGCGTGGTCAGCGTGATCGAGCCGGAATACCGGACCTTCTCGATCAAGATGAACACCGCCAAGGGGCCGCTGGCCGACCTGAACCTGCGCAAGGCGATCTCCTATGCCTACAACTATCAAGGCATGCTGGACAGCGCCGGCCCGGCCGAACTGATGATCGGGCCGCTGCCGAACGGCATCTTCGGCCATGATCCCGATCTGCAGGTCTATCGGCAGGACATGGACAAGGCCCGCGAATACCTGGCGCAGTCGGAATACAAGGACGGCGGCTTCACCCTGCGCGTGCAATATGCCGCCGGCTACGAGAACCAGCGCCGCTGGTGCCTGCTGCTGCTGGAGGCGCTGAAGACGATGAACATCGACCTCGACATCCAGCCGGCGGTCTGGCCCGACATCGTGGCCTCGGCGCAGTCGGCCGACACCATGCCGGATTTCTACTGCATCTTTGAATCGGCCAACTATGCCGATCCCGACAACATCGCCTATGCCGCCTATCACTCGGCGCAGAACGGCCAGTGGCAGAACCCGGTCTATGCCAATCCCGAGGCCGACCGCCTGATCGACGCCGCCCGCATCGAGACCGATCCCGAGAAGCGCAAGGAGCTTTACCGGCAGTTGCAGGTGCTGCTGGTCGAGGACGCGCCGGACATCTTCGGCATCCTGGAAAAGCGCAAGCTGGCGATGCGCGACAGCGTGAAGGGCTATGTCTTCGCGCCGGTGGCCGCGAACTCGATCGAACTGCTGCCGCTGTCGCTGGGCTGATCCCGGCGGCCGGGGCGGCGGCGGTCCAGCCGCCCGCCGGCCCCGGAAAACGCCGCCGGGTCGCGGCCCGGCAGCCCGCGCCCCCCCCCCCGCCGGCCGCCGGCCCGCCCGCCCGGGGGCCGCCGGTGGCCGCCGCCCCCGGGGCGCCAGGCCGCGGCCGCCCCGGCCC
>JBEBVF010000145.1:0-6808 GCA_040392885.1 Paracoccus sp. (in: a-proteobacteria)
GCGCCTCCCCGCGCGGGTGTGAGGCGCCGAACGCGGGAACCGCGTGGCCCTCAGACCAGCCCTTCGGCCCGGAACAGCGCCATCACGTCGGCCTCGGCGCGGGCGCCGTAATGGCTGATGACCTCGGCCGCCGCGATGCAGCCCATGCGCCCGGCCGCCGCCAGCGGCAGCCCTCGCGCGAGGCCGAAGATCAGCCCGGCGGCGAACTGGTCGCCCGCCCCGGTCGCATCCACCGGCACCACCCGATGCACCGGCGCGGTGGTGCGCTCGTCGCCGCGGATCAGGATCGCCGGATCGCCCGAGCAGGTGCAGATCACCGTGCCGCAATCCGCCCGCGCCTGCGCCAGCGCCGTTTCGAGGTCGGCGGTCTGATAGAGCGCCTGCCACTCGTGGACATTGCCGATGACGTAATCCATCGGCCCGGCGACCAGGCGGCGGAAATCCTCGCGGTGGCGGTCGACGCAGAACGGGTCCGACAGCGCGATCCCGGCCTGCCCGCCCTGCGCGTGACAGGCGGCGGCGGCCTTCAGGAAGGCGCGCTTGCCGGCCGGCTTGTCGAACAGATAGCCCTCCAGGAACAGCCACGGCCCGGCGGCGAAGGCATCCTCGGGCACGTCCGCCTCGCCCAGCTCGGCCGAGACGCCCAGATAGGTGTTCATCGAACGCTCGCCATCCGGCGTCACCAGAATGATCGAGCGCGAGGTCGGCAGCCCGCCCGCCACCGCCGGGTTGAGAAAGCTGGTGCCGGCGGCCTCGGTGCCGGCGATGTAATGGCGGCCCAGCTCGTCCTCGGCCACCTTGCCGATGAAGCCCGCCGCCATGCCCAGCCGCCCCAGCCCGTCGAGCGTATTGGCCACCGAGCCCCCCGGCACCAGCCGCGCCGCATCGGCCAGCCGCCCGCCCCCCGGCCCCTGCGCCGCCATCAGCGCATCCGAGCGCGGGCGCTCGACCAGCTGCATGATGCCCTTTTCCACGCCGAGGCGGGTCAGGTCGGCATCCTCCACCGGCATGAGAACGTCGATGACGGCATTGCCGATGCCGATCACGTCGAAGGCGCGGGTCATTGGGTCTTGTCCTCGTAGGGGCACAGGTCGCGGATCAGGCAATCGGGACAGCGCGGCCGCCGCGCCAGGCAGATATAGCGGCCATGCAGGATCAGCCAGTGATGGGCGCGGGTCTGGTAGGGCGCCGGCACATTGTCCTCCAGCGCATGTTCGACGGCATCGACATCCTTGCCGGGCGCGATGCGCGTGCGGTTGCCGACGCGGAAGATATGCGTGTCCACCGGCTGCACATGCAGCCCCCAGATGCAGTTCAGCACCACATTGGCGGTCTTGCGGCCGACGCCGGGAAGCCGCATCAGCGCTGCGCGCGACGAGGGCACCTCGCCGCCAAACTCGTCGACCAGGATCTGGCTCAGCCGGATGACGTTCCGGGCCTTCTGGCGGAACAGGCCGATGGTCTTGATGGCCTCGGTCAGCCCCTCCAGCCCCAGGTCCAGCATCTGCTGCGGGGTGGAAACGCGGTCGAACAGATGGCGCGTGGCGCGGTTCACCCCGGCATCGGTCGCCTGCGCCGACAGCGCCACCGCCACCAGCAGCGTGTAGGCATTGGTATAGTCCAGCTCGGTCTGCGGCTGCGGCTCGGCCGCCTCGAAGCGCGAGAAGATCGCGACCTGGGTGGCGTAGTCGAGAGGGGGAGGAATGCGCGGTGCCATGCCCTCCCCTTACCCGCAGGAAAAGCCATAAGAAAGGGGGCGCGGCGACTGACGGTCGGCAGGTGGCCGGCGGGCGATGCCGGGGGCAACCCCGGACCAGTCCTCGCCACGGACCATGACACGGCCTCACGCCGCGAGGTCGCCATGCGGCCCGGGCGGATGCGGCAAGAAAGGACCGCTCCGCCCGGTGATGGTTTAGAGCCGGAAAGGCGGCCCCCCCTTGCCCCCGGCTCGCGGAGGCGAGGCCGACAACCGGGACACCAGACAGAGGACAAAGCCCGGACAGGCATTTGCCGGGATTCGGCTGAGCGGATGAGGGGGGGGCCCAAAGCAGAAGGGGGCGCGAAACCGCGCCCCCTTTCGATGCCGTGCTGGCCGCCGCTTACTGGGTCGGGCGGATGATGATTTCCACGCGGCGGTTCTGGGCCCGGCCGGCGGCGGTGTCGTTCGAGGCGATCGGCTGGGTCGCGGCGCGACCATAGGACACGATGCGCGAGGACGACACCCCGCCCTGCACCAGCAGCGAGGCCACCGACTGCGCCCGGCGCTCGGACAGGGTCTGGTTGTGGGCGGCGCTGCCGGTGGAATCGGTATGGCCGACCACCTCCACGCGGCTGTTGGGATATTGCTGGAGGTTGCGGGCCACCGCATAGAGGTTCTGCGCCGCGGCCGAGGACACGGTCGCCGAATCGGTGGCGAACAGGATCGATTCCGGCATCACCACGGTCAGATACTGGCCGTTGTTGCTGACCGTCGCGCCCGAGCCGCCCAGATCCGCCTGCAGCGCGCGCTGCTGCGCATCCAGCACCGTGCCACCAAGGCCGCCCAGCACCGCGCCCACCGCGGCGCCCTTGGCGACATCGCCCAGCTTGCCGGTGCCGTCCTTGTCGCGTTGCAGGCCGTAGATGCCGCCGACCACGGCGCCGGCCAGCGCACCGCGCTGGGCATTGTTGTTGCCGGGAATGGTCGGCTGCGCGCCATAGGGATCGGCGCAGGCGCCGAGAGCGAGCACGCCGACCGAGGCGCAAAGCAGTTTCACACGGGTTTTCATCTGTTCCCCCAGGATTTTGTAACGAAGCCGGCGCCAGGCGGCGCGATCATGCCCAAACGCGGCCAACCTGCCGCCGGTTCCCGCCGGGGTCCATACGCAAGCACGTGATAAGCGGAGATTTCACCCCCGCCGCCGTCACATTCCGCTGATCGCGCGGGAAGGCGTGGGGGCGGGAAGGTGCGGTGAGGGGTCGCGGTGTCACGGGTGAGCCTCGGCCGCGGAGGCGCGGGGCGGCATCCGTGGTAAGGGGTAACGGTGCGTGCAAGCACGCCCCCTACGGGCGAGCCGGCACCGGGCATTTGCGACGAGAAATCATGGTGCGACGAGTGATCCTTGGGCAGGAAGGCGCGGGGCGGGGAGGCGCGGTGAGGATCATTGTGCGTGCAAGCACGCACCTTACAGGCGAGCCGGGAGTGGGCATTCGCGATGAGGGGTCAGGGTGTTACGGGTAAGTTCTAGCCGGGGGAGGCATGGGGCAGGCATCCGCGGTAAGGGTCACGGCGCGGGCGGGCCGGTGCCGCTGTAGGGTGCATGCTTGCGCACACCGCCCCCTGCCACCGCCATTCCCCGGCGCCATCACAACGAAAAACCCCCGCCCCGGTCGGGGGCGAGGGCTGGATTCGGGCAGCGCGGCCGGCTCAGTGCAGGCGCGCGGCAACCTCGTCGATGGCGGCGTCGATGGCGGCGCTCTGGGCCGCGGCGGGCCGGTTGGCGGCGATCAGCTTGCCGGCGGCGGCGGTGGCCGCCGCGATGGCGCGGTCGCGCACGGCGCGGATGGCATCGGCCTCGGCCGAGGCGATCTGGTCGTCGGCCGCGGCCAGACGGCGCTGGATCGAGACCTGAAGATCGGCCTTGGCCTTCTGGGCGCTGGCCTCGGCCTCGCGCTTGGCATTGGCGACGATCTCTGCGGCCTGGCCCTGCACCTCGCGCTGGCGGCGCTCATAGGAGGCATAAAGCTCCTGCGCTTCCTCGCGCAGGCGGCGGGCCTCCTCCAGATCCTTGCGGATGCCCTCGGCACGCTTGTCCAGCAGGCCGCCGACGGCGCGCGGCACCTTGAAATAGAGCAGGATGCCAACGAACAGCAGGAAGCCCAGCAGCACCACGAAATCGGTGTTGCGCAGCGAGAAGAACGGCCCCGAGGCGGCAAAGGCCGGGCTGGCGGACAGCGCCAGCAGCAGCAGGCTGAGACGTTTCATCACGCGGCCCCCTTCAGACGGTCATCGACGGCGGCGTCGATCTCGGCCGGCCTGGCCTCGGTGCCGAAGCTGGCCAGCAGCTCGGCGGTGACATCGCGGGCCACCTGGCGGGCATCGTCCAGCGCCGAGGCGCGGATCTCGCCGATGCGGGCCTCGGATTCCGCGGCGCGGGCGCCGATGCGGCGATCGGCCTCGGCGATGGCGGCGTCCAGCTCGGCCTGGATCTCGGCGCGGTTGGCGGCGACGATCTTCTGCGCCTCGGCGCGGGCCTCGGCCAGCGCCCGGTCATAGGCGGCTTCGGCGTCGCGGGCCTTCTGCTTCAGCTCCTCGGCTGCCATCAGGTCGCCGGTGACGGCCCCCTGGCGGTTGGCGATGACTGCGGCAATGCGCGGCAAGGCGATCCGCGACAGCGCCCAGTAGATCACGGCCAGCGTGACCAGCAGCCAGAAGACCTGGTTGGCGTAGCTCGACGGGTCGAGCTGCGGCATCCCGGCCGCATGTTCGGTGGTGGTAACTTCGGCCGCCGTGGACGCGGCCTGTTGTAACAGGCTGATCATGTCCTACCCCTGATCGCGTCGAGGACCGGCAAATCCCGCCCCTGGCGGAGGGGAGCGGCCGGACGATCGGCGGGCGGGAAGCGTAAGACGCCCCCCGCCCTGCCGCAAGCGGGTATTCCGATCAGACTGCGAACAGCAGCAGCAGCGCGACCAGGAAGGAGAAGATGCCGAGGGCTTCGGCAAAGGCCATGCCGATGAACAGCGTGGCGGTCTGCGAGGCCGCGGCCGAGGGGTTGCGCAGCGCGCCGGCCAGATAGTTGGCAGCCACGTTGCCCACCCCGATGGCGGCGCCGCCGAGGCCGATGCAGGCCAGGCCCGCGCCCAGGTATTTGCCGAGTTCGGCCAGACCGATCGAGGCTTCGACGATTTGCTGTTCCATGTTGTCGCTCCTTGCGCTTGCGGAAACTTGGTCGGGAAGAGGCGTCCGGGAAGGCTGGCCGTCAGTGCGACGGGTGCAGCGCATCCTTCAGGTAGACGCAGGTGAGGATGGTGAAGACATAGGCCTGCACGACGGCGACCAGCACCTCGAGGCCATAGACGGCGGTGATCGCCAGCACCGAGAGCGGCGAGATCCAGGCGATGGCGGCGAAGGCGGCGAACACCTTCATCACCGCGTGCCCCGCCATCAGGTTGCCGGCAAGACGAACCGAATGGCTCAGCGGCCGCACGAAATAGGAGATCACCTCGATGATCGCCAGCACCGGGCGCAGCGCCAGCGGCGCCGAGGAAACCCAGAACAGGCCGAGGAAATGCGCGCCGTTCTTGACGAAGCCCAGCACGGTCACGCCGACGAAGACCAGCAGCGCCAGCACCGCCGTGGTGGCGATATGCGAGGTCGGCGCAAAGCTTTTCGGCAGCAGGGCCAGCGAGTTGGCGAAGAGGATGAAGCAGAACAGCGTCATCACATAGGGGAAATACTTGGCCCCGTCCTTGCCGGCGATGTCGGTGATCATCTTGTGCACGAGGCCATAGGTCAGCTCGGCCATCGACTGGGCGCGGTTGGGGATGATGGCGCGGCCGCGGGTGCCCAGCACCATCAGCGCGATCACCGCCAGCGCAGTCAGCGCCATCCACAGCGTGGCATTGGTCGGGGTATACCAATGCACCGGGCCGTCGCCGAACAGCGGTTTGACCATGAACTGATCCAGCGGATGAAAGGCCAAGCCTTCCGAATGCGCGTCACCGGCCATCGTTCTCGTTCCCCTCGTCAGTCCCGGACATGCGGTCCGGCGTGTTTGCCATCTCCCGGGCCGTCTGCATCATGGTCTTGATGCCGGCGGCGAGGCCCAGCAGCGTAAAGACTACCAGCAGGATCGGCAGCGTGCCGAACAGCCGGTCGAGCCCGTATCCGATGCCGAAGCCGATGACCAGCCCCGAGACCATCTCGATCACCATCCGCCAGGCCTGGTTGGCCTGATGGAACTTGTCGGCGCCGGGGGTCCTGCCCTCGGTCTGCACCCGCCGCTCGGCCAGGCGCTTCTCCAGCGCTGCCAGCCGTTCGGCATCGCGGGCGGCGTCGGTTTCGGACCGGTCGTCCAAGCCTGTCCCCCTGCAAAGCCGCGGCGAAAACTCGCGGTGTTGATAGAAATCCGGGGCCCATGAGTCAACCCGTTGATTTGACGTCGCAACTCTCTGTTATCGCGGGGTTTTGTCCGGGCGGCTCCGGGACCGCGGCGGCCCGGCGGGCCCGCTGGCGGGGCTTGCGGATAGTCAAAGGATTTGTTGAATGTCGGTTCGGGCGCCGGCGCGCGCCCTGTCCCGAGGAGCCGTGATGCCGCCCCGCCCCGACCCCCAGCTGGACGCGATCTTCGCCGCGCTCGCCGATCCGACGCGACGGGCGATCCTGTCGGCGCTGCTGGAGGACGACATGGCGGTGAGCGACGTGGCCGCCGGATTCGAGGTGACGCTGGCGGCGATCTCACGCCATCTGGGCATCCTCGCCGCCGCCGGACTGATCCGCCAGGAGCGCCGCGGCCGCATCACCTGGTGCCAGCTGGAGCCGGAGGCGATGCGCCCGGCGGCGGTCTGGATGCGCGGCTTCGGCCAGCTCGACCCGCTGGACCTGGACGCCTTCGAGCGCTTCCTGGCGGCGGAACTGAAGGCCGAGGCAGCCGACGGCGAGGAGACTCCCTGAAGGACGCAGGGCAGGCGCAAGGGTCGGTTATCGGCGCGCCCGCCCCGGCCATAGATGGCTCCCTTGATTGCACGCGGTGCGAGGCGGGGGATCTTGCGGGCGCCATTGTCCCGAAACAGCTGCCTCCCGTGATCGACCGCGGGCGCGCGGCTG
>JBEBVF010000146.1:0-6620 GCA_040392885.1 Paracoccus sp. (in: a-proteobacteria)
CGGGGTGCCCGGCGCCCTTACATCCCCTTGGGCTTCTGCTTGTCGCGGTGCTTGTGCAGCGCGCCGGTACGGCGCGGGGTGCCCGGGGCGCGGTCCTTGTAGGGATTGTCCTTGCCCTGGTCGCGGAAGATCAGCCGGATCGGCGTGCCGGGCAGGTTGAAATCCACCCGCAGGCCATTGATCAGGAACCGCCGGTAGCTGTCCGGGATCTGGTCGGTATGGGTGGCCTTGACGATGAAGCCCGGCGGCCGCGTCTTGACCTGGGTCATGTAGCGCAGCCGGATGCGGCGCCCGCCCGGCGCCGGCGGCGGATGCGCCTCGGTCATCGCCCGCAGCCATTCGTTCAGCTTGGCGGTTCCGATGCGGCGGTTCCAGACCTCATGCGCCGACAGGATCGCGGCATGCAGCCGATCCATGCCCTTGCCGGTCCGCGCCGAGACGGTGACCAGCGGCGCCCCTTTGAGCTGCGGCAGCAGCCGCTCGAAGGCCTCGCGCAGCTCCTTCAGCTTTTCGGGCTTATCCTCTTCCAGGTCCCATTTGTTCGCGGCGACGACCACGGCACGGCCCTCGGTCTCGGCGAAATCGGCGATGCGCAGGTCCTGCTGCTCGAAGGGCACCGCCACGTCCAGCAACACCACCACGACCTCGGCAAAGCGCACCGCCCGCAACCCGTCGGCCACCGACAGCTTTTCCACCTTGTCCACCACCCGCGCCTTCTTGCGCATGCCGGCGGTGTCCCAGATGCGCATCGGCGTGCCCATGAACTCGGTCCGCACCGAGATCGCGTCGCGGGTGATGCCGGCCTCCGGCCCGGTCAACAGCCGGTCCTCGCCGATGATGCGGTTGATCAGCGTGGATTTCCCGGCATTGGGCCGCCCGATCACCGCCAGTTGCAGCGGTCGCGTCGGGCTGGGGCGCCAGTCCTCGCTGTCCTCGCCCTCGCCGCCCTCGGGCAGGTCGACCTCGACCTGCGGCTCGACCGGCGGGCGCTCGGCCTCGACCTGCTCGGCCAGCGGCAGCAGCGCGCGATAGAGGTCGTCCATGCCCTCGCCATGCTCGGCCGACAGCCGCAGCGGCTCGCCCAGGCCCAGGCTCCAGCCCTCCAGCGCCCCATCCTCGCCGGCGCGGCCCTCGGCCTTGTTGGCGGCGAGGATCACGTGGCGGGCGCGCTTGCGCAGGATCTCGGCGAAATATTCGTCCGCCGCGGTCAGCCCGGCGCGGGCGTCGTAGAGGAACAGGCAGATATCGGCCTCGTCCACCGCGCGCTCGGTCAGGCGGCGCATGCGGCCCTGCAGGCTGTCATCGTCGGCCATCTCCAGCCCGGCGCTGTCGATGACCACGAAGCGCAGGTCGCCCAGCCGCCCGTCACCCTCACGCAGGTCGCGGGTGACGCCGGGCTGGTCGTCGACCAGCGCCAGCCGGCGCCCGACCAGGCGGTTGAACAGGGTGGACTTGCCGACATTGGGCCGTCCGACGATGGCGAGGGTGAACATCAGCGGAAAGCCAGCAATTTGCCGTCGCGGCTGGTGACGTAGAGCGTGCCGCCGGCCACGGCGGGCGCGGTGGCGGCACCGCCGGGGATCGCCGCCTGACCGACCAGCGCGCCGCCGGCCGGGTCGAAGCTGCGCAGCACCCCGTCCGAGGAGGCCACGACCAGCCGGCCGCCGGCCAGCACCGGGCCGTAATGCGCCCAGACCTGTTCCTGCTTCTTGACCCGCGCATCGACGAATTCCGGCAGCGGCACCGCCCAGATGCGGGCGCCGTTGGCGCGGTCCAGCCGGATCAGCCGCGAGGCGTCGTCGACGGCAAAGACCGAATTGCCGGCCACGACCGGCGCCGACATGGCGCCATCCTCATGCGACCAGAGCGGCAGGCCGCCGGCGCGTGCGAAGGCGGCGAGGCGGCCGGAGCTGGTGCCGGCCACCACCATATCGCCGGCGATCACCGGCTCGCCGGTCATGTCGCGGATCAGGGCGATGGCGCGGCCGGCGCGGCTGCCGGCGACCTGCGCCGACCAGCGCTCGGTGCCGGTGGCGCGGTCCACGGCCAGCAGCTGGCCGGAGGTCGAGGGGAACACCACCAGGTCGCCGGCCACCGCCGGCCCGGCACTGCCCAGCCAGCCGGCGATGTCGCGGCGCAGGGTGACCTGCCATTGCATGCGGCCGTCGGCGGCGCGGATCGCCCAGCCGGTGCCGTCGCGGCCCAGCGCATAGACGGTGCCGCCGGCGATGGTGGCGCTGCCCGAGATCGGCGCGTCCAGCCGCTGCCGCCAGGCCACGCGGCCGGAGGCGGCGTCCAGCGCCACCACCTCGCCGAAGCCGGTGGTGGCGATGACTAGTCCGCCCTCGTAGGACAGCCCGCCCCCGGAGACCGAGGCCGTGGTCTCGCGCGGGGGCGTCAGGTCCACGCTCCAGGCGGTGGCGCCGCCGGTGGTCACGGCGGTGAGCCGCGACTGGCCGTCCATGGCAAAGACCAGCCCGCCGCCGACGATGGGCGCGGCGGTGATGCGGTGGCGGCGATCCTCGGGGGCGCCGATGGTGACGGCAAAGACCAGCCGCTGCCCGCTGCCCAGCGCGACATGGCCGCCGTCATGGGCGGCATTGCCGGCCGGATGCGTCCATTCGGCATTGCCGCGCGCCGGCGGCAGCGACAGCGCCGTGGTGGTCGGCTGTGCCGCCCCCTCGACCGCCGGCCCGTCCGGGGTCAGCACGGCGCGGGTATCCAGCCGCTCGCCGGGCAGGATCAGCTCGCGCTCGCGGCAGGCGGCCAGGGTCAGGCCGGCCAGCGGCAGCAGCAGCGCCGCGCGGCGCGACAGGCGCGCGGGCGCGCGCGCCGGGATGTCGGTCGAGGTCTCGGTCGGGACGCGGGATCGGGGCATCCGGGGCTCTCCTCTCTGTCGGGGCCGCCGGCTCAGTCGGCGGCGGCTGCCGGGCCAGCGGTGGCGGGGCCAGGGGTGGCGGTGGCGCCGTTGGTGGTGGCGACCGGCGCCGCCGGCTCGCTCGGCAGCGGCGAGGGCGGCGTGGTCTCGCCCAGCGCGATCAGCGTCGAGGCGAGGCGGCGGCTCATCTGTTCGGTCAGCCCGTCCTCCTCCTGGATCTTGCGGATCAGGTCGGCGGCATCGGCATCGCGGCCGGCGCCGATCAGGGCGATGGCCTTCTGCTCCAGCGCCAGCAGGCGGAAGGGCGCGCCGGGGGCGGAGAGGCGCATCAGCACCTCGTCGCGGGCAGCGAGGTCCATGGCCGGGTCCTCCATCACCGCCTTCAGCAGCGCCAGGTCGCGCAGCAGCGCGGCGCCGCCCGGCCCCTTGACGCCTTCGGCGGCGGCGGCGGCATCGCGCAGCATCTGGGCGGATTCGGCGGCCTTGCCGGCCTCGGCGGTCAGCGAGGCGGCCAGCATGGCCTGCACCAGCTCCTGCGAGCGGGTCTCGCCGCCCTCGATGGCGGTCATGGCGGCCACCGGGTCGGGGCTGGCCTGCGCGGCCAGCACCGCGTCGCCGAAGCCCTCGGCGCCCAGGCGGTGGCGGTGCAGGCTGTATTCGTGCCAGGCGGTGCCGCCGACCACCGCCAGCACCAGCGCCAGCGCCACCCAGCCATAGCGGCGCAGCGCCCGGAACAGGCGGTCCCGGCGCAACTCCTCGGTGACTTCGTCGATGAAGCTGTCGTTCTGGTTAGTCATGCGGCCCCCGGCTGGCATATCCGCCCCTTATAGCGGCGTCCGCGTTCGGGACAAGCGCCGCCGCGGCCCGGCCCTGCGCCCGGGTGGCGGAAATCAGGCCGGAGGCATAGAGCGCCAGCGCCAGCCAGATCATCGCGAAGGCGACCAGGTGCCAGCCGGTGAAGGGCTCGGCCAGGATCACCGTCGCACAGAGGAATTGCAGGGTCGGGTTGAGATACATGGTGATGCCGACGGTGGCGAGGCCCACCCGCCGCGCGCCATAGGCAAAGGTCACCAGCGGCACCGCGGTGATCAGCCCGACGCCGACCAGCAGCGCCGTCCGCACGGGATCGTGTCCGAAACCCGGCCCCGGCCCGGCATGGACCAGCCAGGCCAGCGCCAGCGGGGTCAGCACGGTGACCTCGGCGGCCACCGACATGAACGGGCCCAGGCTGACCCGCTTCTTGACCAGGCCATAGACGGCGAAGGTGCTGGCCAGCGCCAGCGACACCCAGGGCGCGACGCCGAGGCCCAGCGTCAGCACCAGCACCGCCGCGCAGGCGAGGCCCACTGCCAGCCATTGCACCAGAGCCAGCCGCTCGCGCAGGAAGACCACGCCCAGCACCACGGAAAACAGCGGCATGATGTAATAGCCGAGACTCGATTCGACGACGCGGCCGACCGAGATCGCCCAGATGAACAGGAACCAGTTCGACGAGATCAGCACCGCCGCCACCAGCACCCGCCGCCAGTCCGGGCCGACCACCGCCGGCACGATTCGCCCCAGCCGGCGCTGGAGGGCGAGGATGACGAGGAAGAACACCAGCGACCAGACGGTGCGATGCGCCAGGATGGTCAGCGGGGGAACCTCGCTGATGGCATGGTAGTAAAGCGGCGAGGCGCCCCAGATCACGCAGGTGGTGATGATGGCGGCGAAACCCTTGCTGCGCTCCGACAGCATGGCTGCCTCTCCTGTGGTGGCGGGACGGAGGGAAACTGGCACAGGCCCGGGGGGCTGGCAAGGCGGCGCGGCCGGGGGCCGGGCGGCGATCCCCCGCCGCCAGCCGTCAGGGTTTCAGCGAGAAATAGCCGGCGAAGGCCGCCGCCGCGGCCGGATCGCCATGCAGGGCGATGCGCCCCGCCGCGGCCAGCGCCTGCGGGCCGGGGCCGTAGAGCGCCGCCGCCAGGGCGTTGCCGTCGCCCTCCAGCCGGAAATCGCCCTGCGGCGCGGCGGCGGCCGCGACCAGCGGCCGGCCCTCCGGCGACAGCCGCACCTCGAACCCCTCGCGGCCCGACAGGAAACCGGCGCGCAGCCCGCTGCCGGCCGCCGCCCCGGCATCCACCGTCGCCGAGATCGAGATCATCAGCGCCGAGATGCTGATGAAGCGGCGCGGGTCGTGGCCGGGCAGCAGCAGCGCCCAGCGGCACAGCTCGCGCAGCACCGGATGCAGCGCACGGCCCAGATCGGTCAGCGCATAGAGCCCGGAATGCGGGTCGTGCTCCACCACCCCCGCCTGCGACAGCTGCCCCAGCCGCTGGGTCAGCACAGAGGCCGTCACCCCCGGCATGCCGGCGCGCAGCATCTGGAACCGCTTGGGCGCGAACATCAGCTCGCGCGCCACCAGCAGCGCCCAGCGGTCGCCCACCGCATTCAGCGCATGGGCGCCGAGGCAGCCCTCGTCATAGCGCATGCGCGGATTTTCGCCCCTCTCGCTCATGCCGCGAGCCTATTGGTTGCTTTTTGATACTGCAAGCCCCAGCTTGGCCGCACAGGAGGAGACACAATGTCGCATTTTACCGGCTTCGTGCTGGCGGTGCCGACCGCCAACCGCCAGAAATACATCGACCACGCCAAGGCCGCCTGGCCGATGTTCCGCGACCGCGGCGCGCTGCGCATGGTCGAGGGCTGGGGCCTGGACGTGCCCCATGGCAAGCAGACCGACTTCTACCGCGCCACCCAGGCAAAGGACGACGAGACCGTGGTGTTCTCGTGGGTCGAATGGCCCGACCAGGCCACCGCCGAGCGCGCCTTTGCGGCGATGATGGAGGAGGACAGCCCGCCCCCGGGCATGGAGGAGATGCCCTTCGACGGCGCCCGCATGTTCTGGGGCGGCTTCGACCCGGTGGTGGATGTCAGCGCCTGACCGGCGCCCTTGCCCACGAAAAGAAAAGGCCGGCAACAGCCGGCCTTTTCGCATCATGCAAGGGGCGGGCGATCACTCGACCACGGTGACCTTGAGCATGTAGTCGGGCGCCTCGACCTTGCCGTTCTGGTTGCTGTCGCCCTTCTTGATCGCCTCCAGCACGTCCCAGCCGTCGATCAGCTGGCCGACCACGGTATATTGCCCGTTCAGGAACGGCGCCGGCGCCAGGTCGATGAAGAACTGGCTGTTGGCGCTGTCGGGGCTCTGGGCGCGGGCCATGCCGACGGTGCCGGCCTCGAAGGGCTTGTCGCTGAACTCGGCCGGCAGGTTGCCCTTGTCCGAGCCGCCCATGCCGGCCCGCGACAGGTCATCGCCGGTGCGGCCGAACTGCACGTCGCCGGTCTGGGCCATGAAGCCGTCGATGACGCGGTGGAACACCACGCCGTCATAGGCGCCCTCGCGGGCCAGGGTCACCAGCCGCTCGACATGCTGCGGGGCCACGTCGGCGAACAGGTCCAGGGTGATGGTGCCCTTGGACTGGCCGGCGGCATCGGCGATCTCGATCACCAGATTCGGACCGGGGCCGTCGGTGGCGGCCGTCGCCGCACCGGCGCCCAGCGTCAGCGCGGCGCCCGCGCCCAGCACCGCGGCGGAGAGGACCAGCTTACGCATCGGCGGCCACCCGCACCTTGATCATGTGGTCGGGCGAGGCCGGCGGCTCGCCACGGGTGATCTTGTCGACATGCTCCATGCCCTCGATCACCCGGCCATAGACGGTATACTGGCCGTTGAGGAAATGGTTGTCGGCGAAGTTGATGAAGA
>JBEBVF010000147.1:0-6477 GCA_040392885.1 Paracoccus sp. (in: a-proteobacteria)
GCCGGGCTGAACCAGACCATCATGCTGTCGCTGTCGATGGTGGTGATCGCCGCCATGGTCGGCGCCGCCGGCCTCGGCATCCCGATCATGCGGGCGCTGTCCTCGATGCAGGTGGGGCAGGGCTTCGAGGCCGGCTTCGCCATCGTCGCGCTGGCGCTCTGCCTCGACCGCATGCTGCCCGAGGGCAAGCGCCGCGAGCCGCGGCGCCGCGAGGGTTTCGTCAAATGAGCATCGCCGTCTCGCTGCGCGGGGTCAGCGTGGTCTTCGGCCGCAAGCCGCAGGCCGGGCTGGCTGCCGCCGACAGCGGCCTCGACCGCGAGGCGGTGAAGGCCGCGACTGGCCAGATCCTCGGCGCGCATGACTGCTCGCTGGAGGTGCCGGCCGGGCAGACCGTGGTGCTGATGGGGCTGTCGGGCTCGGGCAAGTCGACGCTGCTGCGCACCGTCAACGGGCTGGCGCCGATCAGCCGCGGCCAGGTGCTGGTGCGCACCGGCGACAGCTGCGTCGATGTCGGCAAGGCCGATGCCCGCACCCTGCGCCAGCTGCGGCTGCGGCAGGTGTCGATGGTGTTCCAGCAATTCGGCCTGCTGCCCTGGCGCACGGTGCGCGACAATGTGGGCCTCGGCCCGGAACTGGCCCGCCGGCCGCGGGCCGAGCGCGAGGCGCGGGTGCGGGCCGAGCTGGAGACTGTGGGTCTCGCCGACTGGGCCGACCGGCGGCTGGCGGAGCTGTCGGGCGGCATGCAGCAGCGCGTCGGGCTGGCGCGCGCCTTTGCCACCGATGCGCCGATCCTGCTGATGGACGAGCCGTTCAGCGCGCTGGACCCGCTGATCCGCCGCCGCCTCCAGGACGAGCTGCTGGACCTGCAGGCCCGGCGCCGGCGCACCATCCTGTTCGTCAGCCACGACCTCGACGAGGCAATCCGGCTGGGCCGCATCCTGGCGCTGATGGAGGGCGGGCGCATCGTGCAGACCGGCACCGCCCGGCAGATCCTGGCCAACCCGGCCACCGATTATGTGCGCGATTTCGTCGCCCATCTTGACCCGCTGGAGGTGCTGCTGGTCGGCGATCTGGCCGAGGCCGGGCCGGCCGAGGGCGTGGCGCTGCCGCGGGCGCTACCGCTTCGCGAGGCCTCGCGCCGGCTGGCCCGAGTCGAGGCGCTGGCCGGAACTGGCGGCGGCCGGCGGACCCCCCCCCCCATCCTCGCCCGGCTGGTGCGGCGCTAGGCCGCGCGCGGCCGCAGGCCGGTCAGCGCGTCTCGCGCAGGGTCTCCAGCATCAGCGCGACGTTTTCCGGGTCGGCATCCGGGGTGATGCCATGGCCGAGGTTGAAGATATGCGGGCCGTTCTCAAAGGCCTGCCGCACCCGGCGCACGCCGTCGATCAGGGCCTGCCCGCCGGTGACCAGCAGCGCCGGGTCCAGATTGCCCTGCACGCAGCCCTCGGCCTGCACCGCCTGCGCCGCCCAGGCCGGATCGACACCCTGGTCCAGCGCCACCGCATCGGCGCCGGTGGCCCTGGCAAAGCCCCGATAGCGCGGCCCGGCGCCGCGCGGAAAGGCGATCACCGGCGCGTCCGGGTGGCGCGCCTTCAGCGCGGCGATGATCTTGCGGGTGGGGGCGAGGGCGAAATCGTCGAAATCCTGCCCCTTGAGCGAGCCGGCCCAGCTGTCGAACAGTTTCACCACCTCGGCCCCGGCCTCGATCTGCGCGGAAAGATAGGTGATGGTGGCCTCGGCGATATGGTCCAGCAGCGCCAGGAAGCCGGCCCGGTCCGCCGCCGCCATCGCATGCGCCGGCCCCTGATCCGGGGTGCCGCGCCCGGCGACCATATAGGTGGCCACGGTCCAGGGCGCGCCGGCAAAGCCGATCAGCGCCGTCCGCTGCGGCAATTCGCGCGACAGGATGCGCAGCGTCTCGTAGACCGGGGCCAGGGTGTCGTGGACATCCGCCGCCGGGCGCAGCGCCGCCACCCCGCCGGCCTCGGCCAGCGGCGTCAGCCGCGGCCCCTCGCCGGTGACGAACCACAGGTCCAGCCCCAGCGCCTGCGGGATCAGCAGGATGTCGGCGAACAGGATCGCGGCGTCGAAATCATAGCGCCGGATCGGTTGCAGCGTCACCTCGGCCGCCAGGTCGGGCGTGTAGCACAGCGACAAAAAGTCGCCGGCCTGCGCCCGGGTCGCGCGGTATTCCGGCAGGTAGCGCCCGGCCTGGCGCATCATCCAGGCCGGCGGTACCGGCTGTTTGCGGCCATGCAGGGCGGCAAGGAGGGCTTTTTCGGTCATGGCTGGTCCTTCCGGCATCGTCACCCCGCTGCCTTGCCGCCCCGGCCCCGGTTGTCAAGCCGCGCGGCACGGGGTAGCGGGGGGACATGATGATCCTGCCCGACCCCACCCGCCCGCTTCGCATCGGAACCCGCGGCTCCGCGCTGGCGCTGGCCCAGGCGCATGAGGTGCGCGCCCGCCTGATGGCGGCGCATGGCCTGCCCGAGGCGGCGTTCGCGGTGGTGGTGATCAAGACCACCGGCGACCGCATCCTCGACCGGCCGCTGAAGGAGATCGGCGGCAAGGGCCTGTTCACCCGCGAGATCGAGGCGGCGCTGCTGGCCGGCGAGATCGACATCGCCGTGCATTCGATGAAGGACATGCCGACCCTGCAACCGCCGGGGCTGGTCATCGACACCATCCTGCCGCGCGAGGATGTGCGCGACGGGTTCGTCTCGCTGGCTGCGGGCTCGCTGCGGGACCTGCCGGCGGGGGCGCGGATCGGCACCTCCAGCCTGCGGCGGCGGGCGCAGATCATGCTGCGCCGTCCCGACCTGCGCCCGGTCGAGTTCCGCGGCAATGTGCAGACGCGGCTGGCCAAGCTGCGCGACGGTGTGGCCGATGCCACCTTCCTGGCTATTGCCGGGCTGCGCCGGCTGGGCCTTGATGACCTGGCCCGCAACCCGGTCTCGCCCGACGAGATGCTGCCGGCCATCGCCCAGGGCGCCATCGGCGTCGAGCGGCGGCAGGCGGATGCCGCCGTCGCCGAGCTGCTGGCGCCGATCGACTGCCCGGAGTCGCGGCTGCGGGTGGTGGCGGAGCGGGCCTTCCTTGCCGGTCTCGATGGCTCCTGCGAGACGCCCATTGCCGGGCTGGCCGAGTTGACCGGCGATACCGGGGGCGGCAGCCTGCGCCTGCGCGGCGAGGTGCTGCGCCCCGATGGCAGCGCCACCCTGGCCGGCGAGCGGCAGGGGCCGGCGGCGGACGGGGCGCGCATGGGCGCCGATCTGGCACGGGAACTGCTGGCGCGGGCGCCGGCGGGCTTCATGGATTTCCGCAACGCGCGCTGAGGCGGGCAGGGCGGCGGCACGGCCCCGCCGCCGCGCCGGTCAATAGCTGCGGATCAGGCCGACCAGGCGGCCCTGGATGCGGACCTTGTTCTCGGGAAAGACCCGCGTCTCGTAGGCGGGGTTGGCGGCCTCCAGCGCGATCAGCCCGGCCTTGCGGCGCAGGCGTTTCAGCGTGGCCTCGTGCCCCTCGATCAACGCCACCACGATGTCGCCGTTCTCGGCATGCACCTGCTCGCGGATCACCACCACGTCGCCGTCGTTGATGCCGGCGCCGATCATGGAATCACCCTTCACCTCCAGCGCATAATGGCTTTCGCGCGCGGCGATCATCGAGCCGGGCACGGCGATGTGGTGCGAGACCTCGGAGATCGCCTCGATCGGCACGCCGGCGGCGATGCGGCCCATCACCGGCAGCTCGATCGCCTGCGCCAGCACCGGCATGGCGCCGGCGGGCGGGTCGCGGCGGTCGCCCTCGATCACCTGCGGCTGGAAGCCGGGCTGGCGACCGCGGGCCAGGCTGTCGGGCAGGCGCAGGATCTCCAGCGCGCGGGCGCGATGCGGCAGGCGGCGGATGAAGCCGCGCTCCTCCAGCGCCGTCACCAGCCGGTGGATGCCGGATTTCGAGCGCAGGTCGAGCGCATCCTTCATCTCGTCGAAGGAGGGCGGCACCCCGTCCTGCTCCAGCCGCTTGTGGATGAATTCCAGCAACTGCACCTGCTTCTTCGTCAGCATCGACCCGCCCCTTGCATGTTCCCAGTCCGTTCTAGGGTTCCCGGAACAGACCGTCAACACATTCGCCTGATTCTGGTAAAGAAATCCCTAACCGGACCCGGGCGCCGGAGACAGTCGGGCGGCAGCGCAAGGCGGCGCCCCGCCGGGAAACCGCCGCCGCTCAATCGGTTATCGACAGGATCTCGTGCGTGGCCGCGGTCACGTCGGCGCGGCGCATCAGCGATTCCCCGATCAGGAAGCGATGTACGCCGATCGCGGCCATGTCGCGCAGGTCCTGCGCCTGGCCGAGGCCACTTTCCGCCACCACCACCCGGTCCGCCGGCACCAGCGGCGCCAGCCGGCGGGTGGTGTCGAGGCTGACCTCGAAGCTGCGCAGGTCGCGGTTGTTGATGCCGATCAGCGGCGAGCGCAGGCGCAGCGCCCGCTCCAGCTCGGCCTCGTCATGGACCTCGACCAGCACGTCCATGCCCCAGTCGGAGGCAGCGGATTCAAGCTCTTGCGCGAGGTTGTCGTCGACGCTGGCCATGATGATCAGGATGCAGTCGGCGCCCCAGCCGCGGGCCTCGACCACCTGATAGGGGTCGTAGAGGAAATCCTTGCGCAGCACCGGCAGCGTGCAGGCGGCCCGGGCGGCGGTCAGGAATTCCGGCTGCCCCTGAAAGCTGGGCGCATCGGTCAGCACCGACAGGCAGGCGGCGCCGCCACGCTCATAGGCGCGAGCGAGGGCGGGCGGATCAAAATCGTCGCGAATCAACCCCTTGGAGGGGCTTGCTTTCTTGATTTCCGCGATCAGCGCCGGGCCGGATCGTGCCGCGCGGTCGAGGCGGGCGGCAAAGGGTCGCACCGCCGGGGCGGCATGGGCGGCCTCGGTGACATGGGCCAGCGGCCGTGCCAGCTTGGCGGCGGCGATCTCCTCCAGCTTGTAGGCCTTGATCTTGTCGAGAATATGCATGCAATGACTCGTGTAACGTATTGATTGAGCGCTCATGCCCAGTCGATGGGCGGCGGCCGGTTCTCGGCCAGCCAGGCATTGATCCGGCTGAACGGGCGCGAGCCGAAAAAGCCCCGGCGCGCCGAAAGCGGCGAGGGATGCGGGCTGGCGACGACGAAATCCTGCGGCCGGATCAGGTCGCCCATCGCCGCCTGCGCCGGGCGGCCCCAAAGCAGGAAGGCCAGCGGCCCGTGGCGCTGCGCCTCGGCCACCACCTGCCGCGGCAGCGCCTGCCAGCCGAGGCGGGCATGGCCGCCGGCCGCGCCCGAGGGCACCGACAGCGCGGTATTGAGCAGCATCACCCCCTGCGCCGCCCAGTGCGACAGGTCGCCATGTTCAGGTGTCACGCCAAGATCGTCCTGCATCTCCTTGAAGATGTTGAACAGCGAGCGTGGCAGCGGCGTCTGCGGCGTGACCGAGAAGGCCAGCCCGTTGGCATGGCCCGGGGTCGGATAGGGGTCCTGGCCGAGCAGGATCACCCGCACATCCTGCGGCGCCACCGCCTCCAGCGCGGCGAAGACCCGTGCCGGGCCGGGCAGCCAGTCGCCGGATTCGGCCAGCCGGTCGCGCAGCGCGGGCCAGGTCTCGGAAAAGAAGGGCAGATGCGCCCAGGCCGTGGGCGGCGTCATGGTCATGGCTGCGGCGGCCCGGTGATCTCCGCCAGCGCCGCCAGCCGCGCCGCCGCCTTGCCGGAATCGATGGATTCCCGCGCCAGTTCAACGCCTTCTTCCAGGGTCTTGACTCGGTCCGCCAGCATCAGCGCCGCTGCGGCATTCAGCAGCACCGCATCGCGATAGGCGCCGGGCTCGCCGGCCAGCAGCGCCCGAAAGGCGGCGGCGTTGCGCGCCGGCTCGCCGCCGATGATGGCCGAGAACGGGTGGCGGCGCAGGCCGGCATCCTCCGGCGCGACCTCGAATTCCGTGATCTCGCCACCCTTCAGCTGCACCACGCTGGTCGGGCCGGCGATGGAGATCTCGTCGGTGCCGTCGGCGCCATGCACCAGCCAGGCGGCGGTCGAGCCGAGCTCGGCCAGCACCTCGGCCATGGGCCGCAGCCAGCGGGTGCTGAAGGTGCCGGTGAGCTGGATCTTCACCCCGGCCGGATTGGTCAATGGTCCCAGCAGGTTGAAGATGGTTCTGGTGCCCAGCTCCGCCCGCGCCGGGCCGACGTTGCGCATCGCCGGGTGGTGCATGGGCGCCATCATGAAGCCGATGCCGGCGCGGGCGATGGCGCGCTCGGCCAGGTCCGGGGCGATCATCACGTTGACGCCGGCCTGGGCGAGCGCATCGGCCGAGCCGGATTTCGACGACAGATTGCGGTTGCCGTGCTTGGCCACCGGCACCCCGGCGCCGGCCACCACGAAGGCGGTGGCGGTCGAGATGTTCAGCGTGCCCTTGCCGTCGCCGCCGGTGCCGACGATGT